>DBRC01000059.1:0-13611 GCA_002305505.1 Prevotella sp. UBA1378
TGCTGCTATCGGTATCGGTATCGACGTGGAAGCGCCCGAGGGAAACATGATTGTCGACATCGGTGGCGGTTCTACCGAGATTGCGGTGATTTCGCTGGGCGGTATTGTGAGCAACAACTCGATACGTACGGCCGGCGACGACCTTACGGCCGATATTCAGGAGTATATGAGCAGGCAGCACAACGTGAAGGTGAGCGAACGCATGGCCGAGCGCATCAAGATTCACGTAGGTTCGGCGCTCACCGATTTGGGCGAGGAAGCTCCCGAAGACTTCGTAGTTCACGGGCCTAACCGCATCACGGCTCTGCCGATGGAGGTGCCTGTATGCTATCAGGAGATAGCCCACTGCTTGGATAAAACAGTGGCCAAGATTGAAAACGCGGTGCTGTCGGCACTCGAGAATACGCCGCCGGAGCTTTACGCCGATATCGTGAAGAACGGCATCTACCTGTCGGGAGGCGGCGCTCTGCTGCGCGGGCTCGACAGGCGCTTGACCGACAAGATCAACATTCCGTTCCATATTGCCGAAGACCCATTGCACAGCGTGGCAAAGGGTGCCGGCATAGCATTGAAGAATGTAGACAGGTTCTCGTTCTTGATGAGATAATGTAAAAGCAATAGATAATGAAAGGCGGGAGTTGAAAGACGGAAGGTGAGAGTTGAAAGGTCTTTCAGCTTTCGTCTTTCTATTTTCGTCTAAAATAGATAAATATGCGCAATCTGCTGGAGTTCTTGGCGAAGTACAACCATTGGTTGCTCTTCGTGTTTTTGGAAGTAATCAGTGTGGTGCTGTTGTTTCAGTATAACAGCTATCAGGGCAGCGTATGGTTTTCGTCGTCGAATGCTGTGGCGGGGAAAATCTACGAATGGAACTCGGCAGTCGAATCATTTTTCTCGCTGACACGTGTTAACGAAAAACTAACGCTACGCAACTTTTACTTGGAACGGCAGGTTGACCAGCTGCGACGCCTCTATGCCGAAAAAACACGCGACACCACCGTGATAGAACGCAACGAACTGCGCTTTCTGAACGAATATCGGTTGGTGCCGGCAAAGGTAGTGAGCAACTCGGTAAACCGTGCGGACAACCTGATTACCATCAATAAGGGGCGCACCGACGGTGTAGAGGTCGATATGGGTGTGGCTTGCGGCACAGGCATCGTGGGCATCGTTTACCTTGTGAGCGACCATTATTCGGTTGTAATGCCTGTGCTCAACGTGAAGTCGCGCATCAGTTGCGCCATCCGCCACCGCGGCTATTTCGGTTATTTGCAGTGGACTGGCGGCGACCCGGCCGTGGCTTACGTGGAAGACATCCCGCGCCATGCCCGCTTTAAGCGCGGCGACTGGGTGGAAACAAGCGGTTATTCGTCAATCTTCCCGCCCGGTGTTTCGGTGGGGAAGATTGTTGAGGTGTACAACTCGCGCGACGGGCTGTCGTACAGGCTGAAGGTGCAGCTATCTACCGATTTTGGCTGCCTGCGCGATGTATGCGTCATCAATGATAAAGGCATAGCCGAGCGCACGCGGTTGTTGCAGGCTGCGGTCGACTCGCTGAAACTGAATGTGAAATAATAAAGAGGTAATAAATAAGTAAGTAAGGTTAGAGACATTATGCCGATAGATTTTCTGAAACGGGTATTGCTGTTTGTGGCGCTGTGCATGGCTCAGGTGCTGGTGCTCAACCGCATCCATCTGTTCGATTGTGCCACGCCGCTGCTCTATGTGCTGTTCGTGTTGTTCTTTGAGCGCAATTATCCCAAATGGGCTATCCTGCTTTGGAGCTTCGTACTGGGCCTTGTCCTCGATATGTTCTCCAACACGCCGGGCATTACGGCCGCCTCGCTGACGCTCCTCGGAGCCGTACAACCTTATTTTCTCGAACTTTTTATTCAGCGCGATGCGCCTGATGACATACGCCCCTCGATACAGACGATAGGCGCACCTAAGTTTGTGTTCTATGTTATAACGATGGTGCTTCTCTACTGCACGGTGCTTTTCACGCTCGAAACATTCAGTTTCTTTAATTGGCTGCAATGGGTGAAGAGCATAGGCGGCAGCGCGGTTATTACGGTGGTGCTTATTCTGACATTTGAAAGCGTAAGGAAGAAGTGAAGGATTACGGACTTGAAAACAGGCGGTTTGTCATCGGCGGGGTGGCCATTGTCATCGTGGTGATCTATATCCTGCGCCTGTTTACGCTCCAGATTATGAGCGACGACTATAAGAAGAATGCCGACTCGAACGCTTTTCTCAAGAAGATAGAGTACCCCTCGCGCGGTATCATTACCGATCGCAATGGCAAGCTGATGGTCTATAATCAGCCGGCATACGACATTATGGTGGTGATGAACGAGGCAAGAAACCGGCTCGACACCATGGAGTTCTGTCGTACGCTGAATATCACGAAAGACGACTTTATCAAGCGGATGGCCGATATTAAGAACCGTTCGAAGAATCCCGGATATTCGCGCTTTACGCAGCAGATGTTCATGAGCCAGCTGAGCGAACGGGATTTCAGCATCTTTCAGGAAAAGATGTTCCGCTTTCCCGGCTTTTATGTGCAGCGGCGCAGCATCCGCCAGTATCAATATCCTTATGCAGCTCATGTGCTCGGCGATGTGGCCGAGGTGTCGCCGGCCGATATAGAGGAGGACAGCTACTACCAGCCGGGCGACTATATAGGAAAACTCGGTGTGGAGCGTAAGTACGAACAGCAGTTGCGCGGCGAGAAGGGCATGCAGATATTGCTCCGCGATGCCCACGGCAGGATACAAGGGCGCTATCAGGAAGGAAAACTCGACCGCCGTCCCATTCCCGGAAAGAATCTTACGCTGGGCATCGACTTGAACTTGCAGGCCTTGGGTGAGCGCTTGATGGAGGGAAAGATAGGCAGTATCGTAGCTATCGAACCATCTACGGGCGAGGTGCTTTGCATGGTGTCATCGCCCACGTACGACCCGCGCATGATGGTGGGGCGCAAGCGGTCGAAAAACCATTTGACGTTGAGCCGCAATGTATGGAAACCGCTGCTTAACCGCAGTATCATGGGGCAGTATCCGCCGGGGTCGACGTTTAAAACCACGCAGGCGCTTACTTATCTGTCGGAGGGTGTGTTCTCGCCTTCGACCCAGATTGGCTGCCGCGGCGGATTCTATCACCGCGGATTGCATGTGGGCTGCCATGGCCATTCCTCGCCGCTCTCGCTGGTGCCGGCCATCAGCACGTCGTGCAACGGCTACTTCTGCTGGGGGCTTTACTATATGATGGGAAACAGGAAGAAGTATAAGAATGTGCAGACGGCAATGGACACATGGCGCGACTACATGGTAAGCATGGGATTCGGCTACCGGCTGGGTGTCGACCTGCCGGGCGAGAAGCGCGGACTGATACCTAATGCTGCTTTTTACGACAAGGCCTACCGCGGCTCGTGGAACGGGCTTACCATCATCAGTATTTCCATCGGGCAGGGCGAGGTGAACGCCACGCCGCTGCAGATAGCCAACCTTGGAGCCACCATCGCTAACCGCGGTTATTATTATGTGCCGCACGTGGTGCGCAAGGTGCAGGACAGTGCGCTCGATACAGCATATACCCGCAAGCATTTCACCATGGCCGACCATAAGGCCTACGAGTATGTGGTGCAGGGCATGCGTGCATCGGTGCTCGGCGGCACTTGCCGTGCGCTGGGCAAGTACGACTTCGCGATATGCGGAAAGACCGGAACTGCGCAGAACCGCGGTCACGACCACTCTGTGTTCATGGGTTTTGCGCCGATGGATTCGCCCCGGATAGCCGTTGCCGTGTACGTGGAAAACGGAGGCTGGGGAGCCGATTACGGTGTGCCGATTGGCGGTTTGATAATGGAACAATATATAAAAGGGAGGCTCTCCGAGGCTTCAATGAAGCTGGCAGACGAGTTCCAGCGTAAACATATAGCTTATGGCTCGACGGACAGATAAAAAGCAGAGCGTGCTGCGCTCGTTAGATTGGTGGACGATAGGCATCTACTTGGCTTTGCTTACGTTCGGATGGATAAGTGTATGCGGTGCCAGCTACACTTACGGGGATACCGATATCTTCAGCCTCTCTACCCGTTCGGGCATGCAGATTGTATGGATAGGCACATCGATTTGCCTTGGGCTGATTATCCTGCTGCTCGACGACAGGTTCTACGATACCTTTGCTTATATTATCTTTGCAGTGCTGCTGCTGCTGCTCTTTGCCACCATCTTCAATCCCCACTCGATTAAAGGGTCGCGGTCGTGGCTTGTGCTTGGCCCATTGCGCTTGCAGCCAGCCGAGTTTGCCAAGTTTGCCACGGCCTTGGCCTTGGCTAAGTTTATGAGCGCTTACGGATATAATATACATAAGTGGAAAGACTTTCTTATCACGCTGGGCATCATCTTCGTGCCAATGGTGTTCATCGTGTTGCAGCGCGAAACGGGGTCGGCACTTGTCTATACGGCTTTTTTCCTGATGTTCTACCGCGAAGGGATGCCGGGCAGCGTGTTGTTTACGGGCGTTGCGGCAGTTATCTATTTCGTTGTGGGCATCCGGTTCGAGGAAATACCGCTTTGGGATACGCCTACCAGTGTGGGCAAGTTTATCGTTTTGCTCCTTGTACAGCTGTTCACGGCCGGCATGGTTCATGTATATTGCGGCAATAAGCGGCTGGCGTGGCTTATTGCGCTCTATTGCACGGGCATTACCGGCTTGTTCCTGTTATTTGCCAAGTATGTCATTCCGTTCGATGTAGTGTGGGTACAGCTGATACTCAGTGCGCTGCTCATTGGCTATCTGCTGTGGCAAGGGCTTGGTACACGTATCCGCAACTATTACTTCATCGTGCTTTTCGCGCTTGGCTCCATGCTGTTTTTCTATTCGGCCGATTATATGCTGAACCATGTGATGGAGCCGCATCAGCGCGTGCGCATCAACGTTCTGCTCGGGCTGGATGAAGACCTAAAGGGGGCGGGATATAACGTGCATCAAAGCGAGATAGCCATAGGGTCGGGCGGATTAGAAGGGAAAGGCTTCCTGAACGGCACGCAGACCAAGTTGAAGTATATTCCCGAACAAGATACCGACTTTATCTTTTGTACGGTTGGCGAAGAAGAAGGGTTCTTGGGTTCTGCCGGTGTGTTGTTGCTGTTTCTGTCCTTGATATTGCGACTGATTCATTTAGCTGAGCGCCAGCCGTTCCGTTTCGGGCGGGTATACGGCTATAGCGTAGTTTCCATTTTCCTGTTCCATGTGTTCATCAATGTAGGCATGGTGCTCGGGTTAACCCCCGTGATAGGCATTCCCTTGCCATTCTTCAGTTACGGCGGTTCGTCGTTGTGGGGTTTTACGTTCCTGCTGTTTATCTTCCTGCGCATTGATGCCGGAAGAAATCTGGTGCGTAGCTGATGCTATTTCCTTGAGAGCCTCAGACCGATGTCTGCTATTCCCGGCAGAATCTCGCGCTTCATGTTATGGCGGATGCTGACGTGCAGCGAGTCGCCTTTCACCAATTGCAGGTCGGTAAGGTGGAAGTTGAACTGGTAGTAGCTCAGTCCTTTGCCTTTTGCCTTTCCGTTGCTGTCAACGAGCTTGCAGTTCAGCGTGTCGCTGCGTGTGATGTTCGCCGGGAATACCGTTTGCTCCACGATCAGGCACAAGTCCATGAACGGGTACGAATCATTGATTCGCAGCCCCACTTCTTCTTTGAATACACCGTCGTTCTCCATTGGGCGTACTGCGAACGACAGCGTATCGTTGCGTTCCCATCCTGCCAGTGGCGTGTGTCCATATTGGTCATAAACGGTTTTACGGTTGCACGACGCCAAGGCCGATGCAACCGTAATAGCCGATAGTATGATGTAGAGTTTACTCCTTAGCATCCGTGTGCTGGTGGTTATTGTTGTTGCGCGGTCCGCGGTTGTCGTTACGGCGGTTGTCGTTACGGCGGTTGTTTTCGCGCTGATTGTGCTCGCGGTTGTTCTCGCGCTGGTTGTTTTCCCGGTTGTTGCGTTCGCGCTGTCCTTGGTCGCGGTTATTGCGTTCACGGTTGTTGCGTGGCTGCTGTCCTCCGCTTCTCTGCTGGCTCTCGCCTCTCTGCAGGTTCTCGCCTCTCTGCTGGTTCTCGCCCTGTTGTTGGTTGCGCGTTCCCCGTTCGCGGTTGTTCTCCCGTTCGCGGTTATTATTGTTTCTTTTCTTTTTCTTCTTCGCCCTGTCAAAGCGGTTGATGTCGCCCGAGAGCAAGTCTACCGAGCCGTTTGTCTCCGTTTGTTTTCCGTTTTCTTGCAGTGTAAGCGGTTTTTCTCCGCTTCGGTTTATCTCTATTATCTGCTTGGCGCGTGCTGCCGGTATCGTTTCGAGATTAGCCGCAAGGTTCTTGTCTGTCGAGTAGGTAATCATCCCGGCCAGGATATCCGATTTGAACAGATAATAGTCGGCATCCTGCGTTTGCAGCACCACCTCTTTGCTTGGCAGTCGCTTGCTGGCCTCGATGTAATCGTCTACCTCGTAGTTCAGACAGCATTTCAGTTTAGCGCACATGCCGGCCAACTTTTGCGGGTTCAGCGAGATGTCTTGGAACCGCGCTGCATTCGTGCTTACCGATACAAAGTTTTTCATCCATGTGGCGCAGCACAGTTCGCGGCCGCAGGGGCCTGTGCCTCCGATGCGCCCGGCCTCCTGCCTTGCACCAATCTGTTTCATTTCGATGCGCACGTGGAATGTGTCGGCCAGTACCTTTATCAGTTGTCGGAAGTCTACACGCTCGTCGGCGATGTAGTAAAAGATAGCCTTGTTGCAGTCGCCTTGGTATTCCACGTCGCCTATCTTCATTTGCAGCCCGAGGTTCTTGGCTATCTGCCGGCTTTCTATCATCGTGGCGTGTTCGCGCGCCTTGGCTTCACGAAATTTGTCCATGTCTACGGGGCGTGCAATGCGGTAAATGCGCTTGATATCCTCGGCCGATTTCAGGTTGGCCTTCTTTATTTGCAGTTTTACGAGGCGCCCGGTCAGCGTCACTACGCCGATGTCGTGCCCGGGGTTGGCCTCTACGGCCACCACGTCGCCCTTCTTCAGCTCAAGGTTGTTCACGTTGTGGTAGTAGCCCTTGCGTGTATGTTTGAACTGCACCTCTACGAGGTCGGTCGACTCAGCGTTTCCGGGCACATCGGCCAGCCAGTCGTATGTGTTCAGTTGGCGGTCTTGGCGTCCTACGGCACATGCGCAGAGCCCCCTGTCGCAGCCTGTTTTTATTTCGTATTCATTGTTCATGTCTGGTGTTTCTTTATTTAGGGGATTTTTATTTCTGTAGTAAGAGGACAATCATTTGCAGCGCGAGGTCGAAGAATACGATTTTTCCGTTGGCATTCTGTCCGATGTCGCGTATTGCACGGTTGGTGATACCGTTGATTTTCAGGATATTCCCTTCGTTGATGAATCTTGCGAAGTTGCGGGCAAAGTCTTCTTCGCGCTGCGACATATAACATAGTTCGGGCTTCCCGAAGTTGTACATAAAGTTCTCGCGTGCCATGCGCAGCAAGTATTCAAGAAAGCGTTTCTGCTTTTCGCGCCCATATCCGGCCATGGTCTCGCTCCACCGTTTCATCTCTTTTATCTTGCGCTGGTAAGCCAGTCGCATCAGCGATTGGAATAGGTCGAGAAACAGTTCGTTTTCATTCCCCGTCTCCAGTTCCTCCACGGCTTTCAGCCAGTTGCCGTTGGCAATGCGTGCCACGCGCTGTGCCATGTCTTCGCTGAGGCCGCGGCGCGTTATGAGCGCGTGTCTCATGCTGTCGTCGTCGATTTTCCTGATGTCGATGCGCTGCACGCGGCTGCGTATCGTCTCCAGCAGTTTGTCGGGCTCTTCGCATACCAGCATGAAAAGCGTTTGTATGGGCGGCTCCTCGATAAGCTTCAGCAGTTTGTTGGCACATTCTATGTTCATGCGTTCCGGCAGCCACACGATAGATACCTTATATCCACCTTGGCTCGATTTCAGGCTCAGTTTCCTGATAAGGGCGTCGCTTTCGCCGGCAGTGATGATGGCTTGTTGGTTTTCAGCCCCTATCCGTTGCATCCATTGGTCCATGGTAAAGTAGGGACCGTTCATGATGAGGTCGTGCCACTCGCGGGCGAAATCGTCCGATACGGGTTTGTGGTCGGAGCCCATCGAGGGCAGTTTGATAGTGGGGTAGGTGAAGTGCAGGTCGGGATGCTCCATCTTGGCGAGCATCGCCTTGGCGTTCGGCGACTGCTGTGTGTCGAGCAGATAGCTGGCAAAGGCCATGGCCAGTGCCATTTTTCCGCTGCCTTTCGGGCCACAGAACATCATGGCGTGGGGCAGCCGCCCCTCGTCAGCCATTTGCAGCAATCGCTGCTTGGCTTCTGCCTGTCCGATAACGTCGTCGAATGTCATTTTTTTATTGTTTCCTTTTCAGATTCTTTTTTTATAGTAAGCGCTTGGTTATTTCCACCACCGAGTCGACGGCCGATACCGTGTAGAAGTGGATGTTGTTGATGCCGTGCTGGTATAGCTCCTTGCATTGGGCTGTGGTCCACTCTATGCCGAGCAGTTCGGCCTCTTTGTCCGTCTTGCATTTCACGATTTCCTTTGCCAGCGGCTCGGGGATGTCGCAGTGGAATGTTTTCGGTACCATTGTCAGCTGGCTCAGTTTGGCCAGTGGTTTGATACCCGGGATGATGGGTAGGGTGATACCCATCTGGCGCGCTTTTTCCACAAACTGAAAGTATTTCTCGTTGTCGTAGAACAGCTGTGTCACGGCATATTGTGCTCCCATCTCCTGTTTTTCTTTCAGGTGCTGCATATCCATCTCCAAGTTGGGTGCTTCCTCGTGCTTCTCGGGATAGCAGGCCACGCCGAAGTCGAACTTCTGCCCCGGGCATTTTATCGGTGTCCCGTCGGCAAAGAAACCGTCGTTAAACAGTTGCACCTGGCGTATCAGCTCGGTGGTATACCGGTGGCCGCCGGGGGTGGGGGTGAACTGTTTGTCCTCTTTCGCCTTGTCGCCGCGCAGCAGCAGCAGGTTGCTGATGCCGAGGAACTGCAAGTCGAGCAGTTCGTATTCTATATCCTCTATAGTGGCACCGCTGCAGATGATGTGCGGCTGCACGGGTATCCCGTATTTATTCTGTATGGCAGCGGCGATGGCGATGGTGCCCGGCCGGCGCCTGATGCGCTGCCGTTCGAGCAGTCCGTTGTCCAGCTGCTTGTAGATGAACTCGCTGTGATGCGTAGTGATATTGATAAACAGCGGGTTCAGTTCCTTCAGTTTGTCGATTGTCGAGAAGAGCTTTTCTGTCCCGGTTCCCTTCAGCGGGGGCAATACCTCAAAGGAAAAATGCTTGCTTCCTGTATCTTGTGTGATTAAATCTGCTACATTCATTGTTCGTGTATCTGCACATTACGCTGCAAAAATACGAAAAATCACTGTAAAAAGCGAACAATTTGCCGAAAATTTACTGCCGGTGACTATCCGTGTCTGCCTGCTTTTCTTTGTTGCCGCAATACTTCATAGGCGCATTCCCAGTTTTAATGCCCGTCGGGACAGGGCGGAATCAAATATACTTGGCAATCATCTTCATGCAGCTTTCACCGCTCACCGGTTTCGCGAGGAAATCGTTGCAACCGGCTTGCAGTGCCTGCTCGCGGTCGCTGTCGAACGCATTGGCCGTCAGTGCCACGATAGGTAATGCGGGGTATAGGGACTTGATTTTCGACGTTGCCTCCAATCCGTCCATAATGGGCATCTTTATGTCCATCAGCACCAAGTCGATACCGCCCTTATTCACTATATCTATAGCCTCAATCCCGTTCTCCGCGCGCACCAACCGGTAATCGCGCTTCAGGATATAAGTCATCAGCATGTAATTGCTGTCGTTATCTTCTGCAATAAGTATTGTTTTCATAAGATGATATGCGTTTTGTTTATTATTCCTTTTTCCATAGCTTGCTCATGTCCTCCAGCGTCTTACCCTTTGTTTCCGGCACGAGCCGCCATACGAAGACAGCCGCAACAACGCAGATGATGCCGTAAAGGCTGTAGGTGAACCAATGGCCGAAATGCTCATCGCCTCCCAACTGCATGTTGAACATCGGCACGAACGTAGAACTGACAATCCAGTTGAATATCCACTGGAAAGCCACGGCAATGGCCACGGCAGCACCGCGTATCGTATTGGGGAATATCTCGGAAATAAGCACCCAGCAAATCGGCCCCCACGACATCATGAAAGCGGCGCTGTAAACCATTATCGAGAGCATGCAGGCTATGGAGAGCGACGGGCTGCCGAAGGTGACGGCCACGCCGAAAGCTCCTGCCGCCATGCCGATACTGCCGGTAATGAGCAGCGGCTTGCGCCCCCACCGCTCTACGGTGAAGATGGCCACGAGGGTGAAGAGGATATTCACCACGCCCATCACCACGGTGTTCACCATCGGATTGGTCATGCCCATGTCGCCGAAGATGCGCGGTGCATAATAGAGCACGGCATTGATACCGACAGCCTGCTGGAACACGCTGAGCATGATGCCTACGAAGATGACCAGCCACCCGTAGGTAAACACCCTCTCGGTCCTCTCGGTAATCGTATTCTTGATGTCGTCGAGGATGGCTCTTCCCGCCGCCGTCCCGTTGATTTTCTGCAAGATGGCCAGCGCCTTAGTATCGCGCCCGGCCATAACGAGGTAGCGCGGCGTTTCGGGCACGAAGCAGATGAGCAGGGCGAAAAGACCGGCAGGGACGGCCTCCGAACCGAACATGTAGCGCCAGCCGGTAGAGATGGCCCATGCAGCCTCGTCGGGATTCAGGATCTTGAGCGATTCGACGATGGGATTCACGTTCTGCCCCAAGATGATAAAATTGACGAAATAAACAACCAGCTGGCCGAAGATGATGGCAAACTGGTTCCAGCTGACGAGCGTACCGCGGATATTCGACGGAGCCACCTCGGCGATATACATCGGGCAGATAGCAGAAGCCAAGCCTACGCCGATACCGCCGATAATGCGGTATATATTGAATGTAACGAGAAGCGGAAAAGACGGGATGCCATGCTCGAACAGCATAAATTCGGGCTCCATCGACCCTAAGGCCGAAATGAAGAACAGGATACCGGCGACGGTAAGCGAGTTCTTACGGCCTAAGTTGCTGGCCAAAAAGCCCGATACGGCACTACCGATGATACAGCCGATAAGCGCGCTGGCACAGGTGAAACCGTGCCACGCATCGGTATACGTAAAGTCGCCCGCACCCAAGAAGAATGCCTGCAATCCTTTTTCCGCGCCGGAAATCACAGCCGTATCGTAACCAAAGAGTAAACCGCCCAATATGGCGACCATCACAATTGAAATAAGGTAGGCTCTGCTACCTTTCTGATTTTGTTCCATTCCTTATTAGATTTCGTGTATTTATTTTTTATGAATAATACGTTCAACAAAGCTTTTTCCCTGTTTTTGTGCTCCACGCTAAGTCGAATTACGGCAAATGTAATACTTTTCAAGTAAATTCTTTGCTATTCAGCAACTTTTTAACTAATTTTGTCGGGGAAATACCAAATAACAGAAATTACGATGAATATTAAACTTCTAACTTGTGCATTCGCGTTGTTTACAACAATGAATGCCATGGCACAGACACATGTCATGGACATCAAGACAACGAAAGCCGGTGTCGCCGTACAACCGACCATGTACGGGCTGTTTTTCGAGGACATCAATTATGCTGCCGACGGCGGACTTTACGGCGAACTGGTAAAAAACCGCTCGTTCGAGTTCCCCCAGCCGTTCATGGGGTGGCAGACCTTCGGTAGCGTGGAGCTGAAAAGCGACGGCCCCTTTGAGCGTTGCCCCCATTACGTCAGGCTCAGTCATCCCGGCCATAGCGACCGCCGTTCGGGCTTGGCAAACGAAGGCTACTTCGGCATCGGCGTAAGGAAAGGCGAAGACTACCGCTTCACTGTATGGGCACGCGCCCTCAAAGGGGAAGCCGGTTTCAAGGTGCAGCTCATCGACCCGAAATCAATGGGCGAACGCCAGGAATTTGCTAACGTAAACGTGAATGTCACGTCGGGCGAATGGAAACAATACGAGGTGGTGCTGAGGTCGGACCGCACAATGGAGAAGGCGCAGTTGCGCATCTTCTTCACCGGCAAGAATCCCGTCGACTTGGAACATATCTCGCTCTTCCCCGTGAATACGTTCAAGAACCGTAAGAACGGCCTGCGCCGCGACATAGCACAAGCACTGGCCGACGCACATCCCGGTGTGTTCCGCTTCCCCGGCGGCTGCATCGTGGAAGGGGTCGACCTGGAGACCCGCTATCAGTGGAAGAACTCCATCGGGCCGGTGGAAAACCGTCCGCTCAACGAGAACCGCTGGGAATATACATTCGAGCACCGTTTCTTTCCCGATTATTTCCAAAGCTACGGATTGGGATTCTACGAGTATTTCCTGCTGTCGGAAGACATCGGTGCCGAACCGCTTCCGGTGCTCAACGTGGGCATGGCCTGCCAGTTCCAGAACCACAACACGGAGAAGGCGCATGTGCCTTACGACGAGCTGCAGCCATACATACAGGACTGCCTCGACCTCATCGAGTTTGCCAATGGCGATGTGAACAGCGAATGGGGCAGGAAGCGTGCCGAGATGGGGCATCCCGAACCGTTCAACCTGAAGATGATAGGTGTGGGCAACGAGCAGTGGGATACCTTATATTATAAGCGTCTCGAACCTTTCGTAAAGGCGATACGGGCAAAATATCCGAAGATAAGGATTATAGGCACCAGCGGTCCCGACAGCGAGGGCAGGATGTTCGAAGAGGGATGGAAAGACATGAAGCGCCAGAAGGCCGATTTGGTAGACGAGCATTTCTACCGCAATGAGCAGTGGTTCCTCTCGCACGGCCTGCGCTACGACTCGTACGACCGTAAAGGCCCGAAGGTGTTCGCCGGCGAGTATGCCTGCCACGGCAAGGGGAAAAAGTGGAACCACTATGAGACCAGTATCCTTGAAGCGGCCCTGATGACCGGTTTCGAGCGCAATGCCGATGTGGTATGGATGACGGCCTATGCTCCGTTGCTGGCGCACGTAGAGGGATGGCAATGGCGTCCGGACCTTATTTGGTTCGACAATACGCGTATGTTCAAGTCGGTAAGCTATTACGTGCAGCAGATGTACGCCATGAACAAGGGTACCAACGTATTACCGCTCACGATGGCCGGAAAGCCCGTGGCCGGACAGGAGGGACAAGACGGTCTCTTCGCCAGTGCCGTATGGGACAAGGATACAAAGACGGTAATTGTGAAGGTAGCCAACACCAGTAAGACGGCACAGAGCATCCAGCTGAACCTGCAAGGCATCAAGGGTGCGCCTACGGCCGGAACCATCACCTTGGCACACCATGAGATGGATGCCGAGAACACGCTCGACCAACCCGAACGCATTGTTCCGAAACAGGGTAGCATACAGTGTGAGGCCGGCAAAAAGAACGCCCTTCTCAACGACGAACTGCCCGCCATGTCGTTCCGGCTGTACAAGATTGTAAAGGAGTGATTGCTTGATTAGGGATGTCTTGTGTTTTGGATTAGGGATTA
>DBRC01000059.1:13619-18224 GCA_002305505.1 Prevotella sp. UBA1378
ATCCGGAACATCCCTAATCCAAAACAGTATTAACCTCCAGTTTACGTGCTTTATAATTGAACTTTTCGAAACTTTTCAATAACTTTTCCACGGTAGTCTTATCCGCATCGTAGGTTATTGTTACGGTTTGCGTTTCGATGTTCGTTTCAATCTTCTTCACGCCTTTTTCGAACCTCAAGTTGTTCTTTATTTTCTTTTCGCAACTTTCGCAGTGCATTTGCGGTTCGGTTGTCACTACCACAGTCTTAATGTCTTTTGCCATCGTAACTGCTGCCATCAGCAGCATAGCGATAAATGTTATACCCTTTTTCATATCGTTAATTGTTAATCCGTTAATCTGATTCTCACCCCTGCATACGCCATTCTTCCGTGTATAGGTCCCCATATCATTGTTGGTTCGAACGTCTTTCCCCACGGGTTGTCCGCGCCGATAATCGGGTTTTTCTGCCGGAAATTCGTCAGGTTCTCCCCGCCGATGTATACAGAGAAGCGGCGGAACCAGCGGGTTATCTGTGCACTTAGCTGTTCGTAAGCACCGAAGCGTTCGTCCCACGACGGCTTGCCGTCGCCCAGGGTGTAAGGTGCCGGCAGGCGTCCGCCGCCGTTCAGCTGCAGCGTAGCATCAAACTGCCATAAGCCCAGCGGCGTTTTGTACGAAGCCGTCAGCAGCCCTTTGTACCGGCTGTTCAGCGGTTTCTCCAGCAGTTGTCCGCCGTATGTTGCCCTTACGTCGTTCAGCCGGTACGCCGCTGTGAGTGTCAGCCCCTCCAGTACGGGATAGCTGGCGTCCACTTGGAACGTATGCGAGAACGACCGCCCCTTTAAGTTTGCAATGCGTATCTCCGACGGGTTGCTGTCGTAGTCGACTACCGCCTGCTCGCTGAAGTGCGTATAGTAATATTCGGCATTCAGCTTCAGCGTTTTTCCCAGCAGCGGGATGTAGAAAGCTGCACTGGCACCATAGTTCCACGCCTCTTCCTGGTTCAGCGGGTTGAGTGTTAATGTGCGTCCGCTGGCCAGCAAGTAATGGTTTTCGGCCAGTGCGTGTACGGTGCGGTAGCCCTTCCCGGCCGACAAGCGGAGGCTCAAGACGTCGTTGAGGGCATATTTCAAGTGGATGCGCGGGGTAATGAACGTGCCGTACAGGCTGCTGTGGTCGGCCCGTATGCCAGCCATAGCCGTCACGCGGTTGTTCAGGTTCAGCGTGTATTGTGCATAGATGCCCGGTGTCGTCTCCTTTTCGGTGGGCACCGTCAGAGCTCCCGGCTGCAGCGCCTGTCCCAGATAGTCGTGGTTCAGGCTCAGTCCGGTAGCCAGGTTGTGCATCTTGCCGAAGGTGGTTTCAAAAATCAGTTGTGCATATACGTTCTTTTCGTTTACGTAGTACGACTTCTTCCCGTATTGCGCCCCCACCTCATGCATCGACGCCGAGGCCAGCAGGGCGATGTTGGTGCCGTGGTCGTGGTCGAGCACGTAGGCATGCTTCATATATCCCTCGAAGCGGTCGGTCTCCATGTTGATGGTGAACGGGCTGCCGTGGTGCCCCACTTGTCCGCCTTCGCGCTTCTCCTTCATCAGGCCGACGCCCCCGTGGAAGATATAATCGCCGCTGTTCAGCAGCCACCGGTTCTGCAGATGGTACTGGCGCACGTTGGGTTGGTCGAGGAAGCCGTCGCCGTTGTCGTCGTGGTGTCCCTTGTCGTCCTCATAGTGCACCAGCAGCCCTGTGCTCAGCTGGTTGTTCAAGTGGATGTTGCCGTCAGCGTTGGCCTCAATCCGGCTTTTCGTGTTGCCGTAAAGGTTTACGTTGACGCTCTGCTCGTCCTCGGGTTTCAGGTATTCCACGTTGATTTGCCCGGTTATTGATTCGTAGCCGTTGCGCACCGAGGAGCTGCCTTTGGATACCATGATGCTTTTCATCCATGGGCCGGGCACGTAGCCCAGCGCGTAGGGTGCTGCCGCCCCGCGGAAGTTTGGCATGTTCTCTGTCAGCATCTGCACGTATGTGCCCGACAGGCCGAGCAGTTTGATTTGCTTTGCGCCGGTTGTCGCGTCGGAGTAGCTTACGTCGACCGACGGGTTGGTAACAAAACTCTCGCCCAAGTTGCAGCAGGCAGCCTTGAACAGCTCTTCTTTGCCTATCTTCACGCCGTTCACGGCGCCGCCCATGCGCGTCGTACCGGGATGGCGTGCCGTTACGGTGAGTTCGCGCAGGTGTTGGTGTTTCAGCGAGTCGGCCTCGTCGTGGCTGTACGCCGAAAGTGCCGGTATCATAGCGATGCCGGCCAATATTGCTTTTTTTGTCATGTTGGTTCTGTTTTAATATGAATACAATGTTAATCTGTAGACATTGTTCATATTAAATCAGTAATACCTGTATGAAATTCAAGTAAGACCTCGGCCTGACATTCACAGCCCGGACCGCTTTCCTGATGCAGTCCACCGGCTCTTGCGGCAGTATCCGCAGGGCGACGGGGCAGGTAAAGGTGGCAATGACAGGCTGGACGACGTGGAACTTGTAAACATGGCTGGGCGCTACGTCCGTAGGCGAGAGCTTCACCTGTACCACGTTCATGCAGTCAGCCGCCGTATCGCATTTCATGTCCTCAAGCGTCTCTGCCAGCGATAATTGCGCCGTGTGCAATCCGCCGGAGTGGGCGCATTGCACGACACTTACCCCTGCTCCCATGAAGATAATCAGCAGGGAGAGAAGCAGCGAGGTGATGATGCGGTTCATTTGGTTCATCCTGTATTCACGAGTATATGGCACAAAAATACACATTATTTTCAGAAAAAAAAGCTGCAATTAAAGGATTTTAGCAACCCGCCTGCCGCTTTATGTTTTTTTTGCATTATCTTTTGGCCGGCCCCGGCTGTATCCCGGCGATTTTGCATTATCTTTGCGGCATGAAACCGAATTATATCGTCGCCTCCGTTTTCTCGTTGCTGGCATCATCAGCCGGGATAGCCGCCCATGCAGCCGGGAAATACGTCATCCTGTCCGGCAGCCCCCGGCAGACCATCCGCCACTTCGGCGCTTCCGATGCTTGGAGCATGCAGTTCTTAGGACTGTGGCCCGAGAGCGAGCAGCGGCAGATAGCCGACTGGCTCTTCTCCATGGCGGAGGATGCGCAGGGGCGCCCCAAGGGCATCGGTCTTTCCGTATGGCGGTTCAATCTGGGAGCCGGCTCGGAGGAACAGGGCGATGCGTCGGGGATTAACCGCGGAACGCGGACGGAGTGTTTCCTGCGGGCCGACGGCAGTTACGACTGGAGTAAACAGCTCGGCCAGCGCAGGTTCCTGGCTCTGGCCAAGGAGAGGGGGGTGGGGCATTTCCTGGCATTCCTAAACTCTGTGCCTGTATATTTCACGCAGAATGGATTGGCTACGAACACCGGGCGTGGCGGGACCATCAACCTGAAGCCCGGATGCTACACCGGCGCGGCCAAGTTTTTGGCTGCGGCAATGAAGGGAATCGAGAGGCAAGACGGCATCCGCTTCGACTACCTCTGCCCGGTGAACGAACCCGACGGCTCATGGAACTGGCAAGGGCCGAAGCAGGAAGGCTCGCCGGCCACCAATAGGGAGACGGCACGCTTGGTAAAGGAAATCAGCAGGGAGTTTGAAAAAGAAAGGATTGGTACGCAGATTCTTGTGAACGAGAGTTCCGACCTGCGCTGCCTGATAGGCACACACGACGTGGGGTGGCAGCGCGGCAGCACCATAAGCACGTTCTTTTCGACCGACAGCACAGCCACTTATTTGGGGCAGACACCGAACGTGCCGCGCCTGATACTGGGGCATAGCTATTGGACGAATACGCCGCTCGACTTCATGCGCAGTGTCCGCAAGCAGCTGCGCGATACGCTCCGCAAATACCGTGTCGGCTTTTGGCAGACGGAAACCTGCATCATGGGCAACGACGAGGAAATCGGCGGTGGTGGCGGCTACGACTTTACGATGAAGACGGCGCTCTATGTCGCCCGCATTATCCATCACGACCTTGTGTATGCCGATGCCGAAAGCTGGTCGTGGTGGCGTGCTGCCGGCGGTAACTACAAAGACGGGCTGCTCAGGGTGTTCAGTGACGACGGTATGAAGACGGGCTGGGTGTCCGACTCGAAGCTGCTGTGGAGCTTTGGCAACTACAGTCGTTTTGTGCGTCCCGGCGCCGTACGTTACGGCATGGCGGCAATCGACTCTTCCGGTAATATCGTGGACGAAGGCGATACGGACCCGAAGGGAATCATGTGTTCGGCTTACAAGAATGCCGACGGCACGTGGGCGGTGGTGGTAATTAATTACGCAAGCACCCTTCGCCCGTTCGAGGTTTCAATCGACGGGCACCCGGCACATTGGCAGATGTACCGCACCTCTGAGCGTCCGGCCGAGAACCTCGCGCCTGCCGGTCGTACTGACGGTAGCGTAATGCTGCCCCCGCGCTCTGTCACCACTTTCGTGTCCGCCAGCCCGCCACCGGGGAATTCCTGATCGATGTCGTTTCTATGCCTGCGCATCGGTACAAAAGGAAATCGTACCTACTTGCGAATTTGGTACAATCCATCCACGATGCACATGCCTGTTGCCCGCCAACGGCCATGTGCA
>DBRC01000009.1 GCA_002305505.1 Prevotella sp. UBA1378
GTACCCAGACCCGGGATCGAACCGGGATGGATTGCTCCACTGGTGTTTGAGACCAGCGCGTCTACCGATTCCGCCATCTGGGCTTATAAGCGCTTGCAAAGGTACATATAATTTTCGAAATGGCAAATTTTTCTGATAAAAATATTAAATTGCTTGCTGTTCTCATAGAGAATTCGTATCTTAGCATGGTAAAACTATAATATCATTATTGCATGAAACTGAACGAAAATAATTATTGTGTAATATTGTCGGGGGGGCAAGGACGCAGGCTGTGGCCCTGCAGCCGGAATAAACAGCCGAAACAATTCGTCGACTTCTTCGGGACCGGAAGGACACAGCTCCAGGCTACTTTCGACAGGGTTGCCAAAATCTTACCTGAAGAGAATATCTTCGTTTGCACCAATAAGGAGTATGCCGGCATCGTCAGGGAGCAACTGCCCGAAATCATGGAGGACAATATCGTGATAGAACCGGTGAGCAGGAACACGGCCCCGAGCGTGGCATGGGCAGACATCCGTATCTGCCGGCGTAACCCGGAGGCAAACGTTCTGGTAACGCCAAGCGACCAGTTCGTTCTCAACGAGGAGGCGTTCATTAAGGACGTGAACACGGGGCTCGACTTCGTGTCGAAGCACGACATCATATTGACAATGGGCGTAAAGCCGACACGGCCGGAACCGGGCTACGGGTATATCCAGACGGGCGACGCGACGGACGCGGCGGATGTGTATTGTGTGAAAGCTTTCACGGAGAAGCCCGAACGCGAATTTGCCCAAATGTTCCTGGACAGCGGCGAGTTCCTGTGGAATACGGGGCTGTTCTTGTCGAATGCACGCTATATGAGCGAATGCTTCGAACAGTTGTTTCCCGAGGTGCTGAGCAAGTTATACTCCATCCACCCGAACCGCACGCTCGAAGAGGAAGAGCTCTTCATCAAGGAGCATTACCCCTCTTACCCGAACCTGTCGATTGACTACGGCATACTGGAACGCTGCGAGAATGTATATGTGATGCAATGCGATTTCGGATGGGCCGACCTCGGCACGTGGCATTCTATCTATGAGTGCATGAGGAAGAGCGAGGACGACAACGTGGTGATCGACTCTGACGTGGTGCTGGAGGACAGTCATAACAACGTGATCAAGCTGCCCAAGGGGCGGCTGGCTGTAATCAACGGGCTCGACGGGTATATCGTGGCAGAAAAAGACAATGTGTTGCTGATTTGCAGGAAAGGCGACTCGTCGTCACTGGTCCGCAAATATGTGAACGAGGTGCAAATCAAATACGGCGACAAGTTCATTTAGGAAAGAGGCGCCCGGGCGGCCGGGAACAAGTACGTGCCGCCCGGGCGTAAGGTTACAGCGACTGGAACGCACTGTATATTTTCGCGGCAGCCTGCTTAAACTCCTCCTCTGCCAGCTGCAGCTTGGCTTTACGGAAGTCGGCGTCGGCCTCGCTCTGCAGCGGGATGAGGTGGATGTGGGCATGGGGCACCTCAAGCCCCAACACTACCTGTGCCACCTTC
The DNA here is from genome assembly GCA_002305505.1 of Prevotella sp. UBA1378. Classification (GTDB taxonomy): domain Bacteria; phylum Bacteroidota; class Bacteroidia; order Bacteroidales; family Bacteroidaceae; genus Prevotella. Next base: position 1,526 of record DBRC01000009.1, read on the forward strand.
TTGCAGGGGAATGCCATCTTTACGGCCTTCGCTACTTTCTTGGTAAACACCTGATATTCGGCAATCTCTTCGTCGCCCATGTCGAAGATGTAGTCTACTTCGCGGCGCGGAATCACCAGCGTATGCCCCGCTACCAGCGGATTGATGTCGAGGAAGGCGTAGAATTTATCGCTCTCGGCACATTTGTAGCTCGGTATTTCACCGGCAGCAATTTTTGAGAATATATCCATATCGCTTATTTTTTAGATGTGTCAGCATTTCGTTTATATGCCGCCGGCACTCATTCTGCCAGCGAGATGCTGTCGATGCGCAGCTTCACGGTACCGCTGGGGATGCGGATTTCCACCTCTTCGCCCACCTTCTTGCCCAGCAATCCTTGTGCAATCGGGGTCTTTATGGATATTTTCCCGGCGCGCAGGTCGGCCTCGTTCTCACTAACGATGGTATAAGCCATCTTCAACTTATTGCCGAGATTGGTCATCTCCACTTTCGTCAGAATCTGCACGGCATCCGTGCTCAGCCGCGACACATCCACGATTTTAGCATCTTGGATGGCCAGTTTCAGCTGATTGATTTTATTTTCGAGATGCGCCTGTGCCTCTTTGGCGGCATCGTATTCCGAATTCTCACTCAAGTCACCCTTGTCGCGTGCCTCAGCGATGGCGGCAGATGCCTTAGGGCGCTCAATGCTTTCCAAACGTTTCAGTTCGGCTACCATTTTCTCGTAGCCTTCTTGTGACATGTAAGCCATAATTTCTTCTTTTATTTTATTATTACTTTACGTTTTCCATGCAAGGCATTAAAAAATAAGAATTCCGACATCAATCCATGTCGGAATCCTCTTTTTAGTATGTCTTGTCTTTAACTTTTGCAAAGATAGGCAAAATATCCGAAGCTGCCAAATATTCTCCTCCTTTTTTTTCATTTCCGTAGTTTTACGTTTGATTTATATCAAGAAAACGGGTGCCGGCATATTTTCCTTTTCCACAGAGGGTCGGCGTCTCCGGGATTCGTTGTAAATTTGCAGAGTGTTTTTCATAGTATTAGATTTAAGGTTAATAAAAAAGGTTGGGACTCAGCGGAGCCCCTTTTTTTATGCCCCATAAAGCAAATTGAAAAACCCTATAAGCGCCGGTCCGGGATAAGGAACCCGCGCTAATCCGGCGGCATAAGGGAAAGCGGTAACTAACGGATTAACAGGTTAACGGATTAACAGGTTAACGGATTAACAGGTTAACGGATTAACGGATAACGTATTGAAATCGTACAAGCATCTTGTACGATTTGGATTAAATGCAAGCTCAACCGTAAACACAAGCTCAACCGTAAAAAGAGTGCCTTTTACAGGAAATAAGCTAAATATGCACTTGCTTGTTGAATCCGCGCCCGTTCTTTTTACTGCATGCCGCCGCAGTGCAAAGGGGGCACCGCCGTCCGGATGAACGTGACATCCTTATCCCGGACTCAGGTCCTATAGGGCAATTCCGCCAGCAACGGCAGGCGTACAATCAATATTTCACGAAAAAGTCCGGGTGGAATTGTGAAAGTTGCATGAAAAGTAATATCTTTGTAATAAAATCATTCTATATGAGACTTATGACAGAAGTTAACAGACTGAAAGTTACATCCGTAGGAAAAAAGAAAACAAGTAAATCGTTGGCAGAGACCTCAGGTAAGGTGCCTGCTATTGTTTCCGAATGGTGTACGAACGCTACGCAACTTAGCTTTAAATACATAATACTATTAATAGCATTTGTATCATGCAATTCATCCAAAGAAGAGTCTTTGCTATTAAGCGACAAAATGCTTAAGAAAAATCCTGCGCAGGCTTTATCAACATTGGACTCTTTAGAAAATGCAGGCGGATTAGATGAAGAAGAACAGTTGCACCTGGCATGGAACCGGGCCTTGGCACATCAAGCCTTGGGGATGTCGCTGGCAGAGGATGACCTGTTGCCGGAGGCAATCGCATATTACAGGGGGATGCAGACAAACAGGCTGATAGTTACCTGTTGGAAGCATCATATCTGAGCTGGACAGGCAAGAGACCGGATGCGGTAAAGGCGATTGAAAAAGGACTCACTGAAATTGTAGACCCGTTAAAACGAGTGCGGCTGCTGGCGGCAGAGGCAGGCATCTTTGAACATCAGCGGGAATATAAAAAGGCCATAGAGGTGCTGAAGAAAATATTGAAATATGACTTGCCGGAACGTGAGCGGGCCATGCTAAACTATAAGATGGGGGAGAACCTCTCGCTGATGGGCGACCGCCAGTCGGAACATTTCTATGCCAAAAGCGTCCAACTGACAACGGAGAACGGCGACACGTCCATTGCGTGTGAATTCCTACGCAACTATGCCGATTATCTGGAACAGCGTTAAGGGTTGATTAAGACTCCACGGGGCGGAATTTAGATTTCCGGGAAACGTATCCGCTTACATTCAATAGGTTACGTTTTTTTATTAAGACTTTTTATTTGGTGATTTAGTCGTTTTAAGGCTCATCCCCACCGTAACTTTGCACCGTCAGGAATTTAATAAACCACCAAACAAAAAGCGCATGAAACATTTTAATAACAAACAAAAAATATACATTATGAAGAATGGTAATCTCATGAAGTTAGCTGGTTGCACAGCCATTGCCTTACTTGTTGCCTTTGCCGGGAGCGGGCATATACATCTGCCTGGCCATGGAACTTGGGAAAACAAGAATTTTGAGGAAGCCGTAGTAAATCATGTTTCCTCCCAACTGCCCCATGGCGAAAAGGCTGAATTTGGCAGCAAGTTCTTATGCGAAGACTACAAAGAGAATGGCGAAGTGCGTTTCTCTGCCAATGTCATCTATTACGTGGTTTCAAGGAATGGCGCAAAGGAGAAGCATATTGCCCATGTCGTCTGTAACGAAGACAAAAACAGGATCATCGAATGGAAGGAAAACAGTAACGCTACCCATTAGTGACGATGAAGTAATGAAACGTCCCGCATCAATCATGGCTGCACTACCAGCCCTTTCCCCCTCCTTATCCGGCAAGGATATCAAGGGGCGGAAACCCCAATGCCGAACCTGATGGCTTGGTAAGGAGTATAAGTTCAACCGTACAGGTAAAACGGATTTAACACATGACATTTTCGTTTTTTTTAAGTGTCCGGGGAAAAAGAAACGTATTAATACTAAAGAAGTTCGATTTTATTTTGTAATTTTGCAGACAAGAACAAATCAACGACTAATAGAAAGGGAAAATTATGAAAACAAATTATGAAATCCGCTATGCGGCGCATCCCGAGGATGCCAAAAGCTACGATACCCAGCGTATCCGCCGCGACTTCCTGATAGAAAAGGTATTCTCGGCCGACGAGGTGAACATGGTATACTCGATGTACGACCGCATGGTGGTGGGCGGTGCCATGCCGGTGAACGAAGAGCTGGAGCTGGAAGCCATCGACCCGCTCAAGGCCCCTTACTTCACCACACGCCGCGAGGTGGGCGTCTTCAACGTAGGGCAGGGTGCCGGCCTCGTGAAGGTGGGCAGCGAGACCTTCGAGCTCGGTTTTAAGGAAGCGCTGTATATCGGCAGCGGCGACCGCAGCGTGGTGTTCTGCTCGAAAGACGCGCAGCAGCCGGCTAAGTTTTATTTCAATTCCACGACGGCGCATACCCCCTATCCTTGCAAGAAGGTAACCAAGGCCGATGCCGTAGTGGCCCACATGGGTGCGCTGGAGACATCGAACGAGCGCGATATCAACAAGATGATAGTCAACCAGGTGCTGCCCACCTGCCAGTTGCAGATGGGCATGACCGAGCTGGCCAAGGGCTCCGTGTGGAACACGATGCCGGCGCACGTGCACAGCCGCCGGATGGAGGCCTACTTCTACTTCGAGGTGCCGGCCGACCAAGCCGTATGCCACTTCATGGGCGAGATGAACGAGACGCGCCACATCTGGATGAAGGGCGACCAAGCCGTGCTCTCGCCAGAATGGAGCATACACAGCGCTGCGGCCACGCACAACTATACCTTCATCTGGGGCATGGGCGGCGAAAACCTCGACTACGGCGACCAGGATTTCTCGCTGATAACCGACATCAGATAATCAGTAAATCAACAATTCAAACTATAAGCATTATGGGAAACTTATTTTCATTAGACGGTAAGAACGCTTGGATTACCGGCGCATCCTACGGCATCGGCTTCAACATCGCCAAGGCTTTCGTGGAGGCGGGCGTAAAGACCATCATCTTCAACGACATCAGCGAGGCTGCACTCGAGCGCGGGCTCGAGAACTATAAGCAGGCGGGCATCACGAACGTGAAGGGCTACGTTTGCGACGTAACGAAGGAAGACGACGTGAAGGCGCTCGTGGGGAAAATCCACGAGGAAGTGGGGCAGATCGACATCCTTGTCAACAACGCAGGCATCATCAAGCGCGTGCCGATGCACGAGATGAAGCGTGCCGAGTTCCAGCAGGTCATCGACATCGACCTCGTAGGGCCGTTCATCGTGGCCTCGGCGGTCATCCCCGAGATGATGGAGCGCCGCGAGGGTAAGATTATCAATATCTGCTCGATGATGTCGGAGCTGGGACGCGAGACGGTTTCGGCATACGCCGCAGCCAAGGGCGGGTTGAAAATGCTTACGCGCAACATCTGCTCGGAGTATGGCGAATACAACATCCAGTGCAACGGCATCGGCCCGGGGTACATCGCTACGCCGCAGACAGCACCGCTGCGCGAGCCACAGCCCGACGGCAGCCGCCATCCGTTCGATTCGTTCATCTGTGCCAAGACGCCTGCCGGCCGCTGGCTGGAGCCGGAAGAGCTGGGCGGCCCCGCCGTGTTCTTGGCTTCCCACGCTTCTGATGCCGTCAACGGGCATATCCTCTATGTCGACGGAGGTATCCTTGCGTACATCGGCAAGCAGCCGTAATGAGTATGCTTAGGGCCGAAGGTTCGGCCCCAAGCATTAAATAAAATATTAAAGCCGGCAGTNNACTGCCGGCTTTAATATTTTATTTTACAAATCAGTTCAGGGCGTCAGCCAATTCGGCGCCTGCCTTAAACTTAGCAACCTTCTTGGCGGCAATCTTGATTTTCTGCTTGGTCGCCGGGTTGATACCCTCACGAGCCGGACGCTCGTTTACGCTGAATGTACCAAAGCCAACGAGGGCGATTTTGTCACCTGCTACGAGAGCATCTTTGATAGCTGCAACTGTTGCGTCGAGCGCCTTCTTCGAGTCAGCCTTTGACAAACCTGCACCGGCTGCGATCTTTTCGATCAATTCTGTTTTGTTCATAATCGTGATTTTAAATGAATTATTAATAGTTTGAAGTGATGTTGTTTGCTTTTTCTTTCGCAAATATAGGGCAAACAATTCAGAAAACAAACAAAAAATAAAAAAAAATGAGTTTTTTATTGAAAAATAACGTGGTGGAGGCCTTTTTCATGTGTTTAAACGGATATTTTTAGTAATTTTGCCTGCATATTCGCATAAACGTCAAAACAGAAACAAGAACATAGTAACAGAGAAGATATGAATAATATGCCAGCTGTAACCAAGAACCTGTTGATCATCAACTTCTTGGCATTCCTTGCTACCGGGATACTCGGATTGCAGGGCGTCGACCTTAATTCCATCGGCGGTCTGCACTTTTTCATGGCCAGCGATTTCCATCTTTACCAGCTCGTCACCTACCAGTTCCTGCATGGCGGCTTCTGGCATATTTTCAGTAATATGTTCGGTTTGTGGATGTTCGGCCGCATCATAGAGAATGTATGGGGTTCGAAGAAATTCCTTTTTTATTACATATCGTGCGGCATAGGCGCCGGGCTGCTACAAGAGCTGGCACAGTTCGTGTCATTCTATTTCATCGTCAGCGGGCAAGACCCTACGGTGGGCGTGGGCGATTTGTTCCAGGTGGGGCAGAGCCTGGCCGCGCAGCTTAACGGCTGGACCACGGTGGGTGCCTCGGGAGCCATCTACGCCATCCTGCTGGCCTTCGGCATGCTGTTCCCCAACGAGCGGCTCTTCATCATCCCCTTCCCCTTCCCCATCAAGGCCAAGTGGTTCGTCATGGGCTACGTGGCGCTCGAACTGTTCATGGCGCTCAATTCCCCGGGCGACGGCGTGGCCCACACGGCCCACCTCGGCGGCATGCTGTTCGGCTTCCTCATGATACGCTACTGGAACCGCCATCCCTCGAAAGGCTTCAACCGCAGCAGCGGCCATGAGTTCTTCGAGAACCTGAAGCGCAGCTTCGAGCGCCGCAAGGGCACAGGCCACAAGCCCGACATGCGCGCCGGCCGCGGCGGAGCAAAGGAAACCGACTGGGAATACAACGCCCGCAAGAAAGCCAACCAGGAAGAGATAGACCGCATACTCGACAAGATACGCAAGAGCGGGTACGACAGTCTGACCAAGGAGGAAAAGCAGAAACTCTTCGACAGCAGCAAGGAATGATCAAGCAACTGAAGAAAATCACCATTAATATGATAGCGGGAGCCAACCTCGCCACAGTCGTATTAATGGTGGCGGCAGGCTATGCCGATCACGTCAATCCCTCCAGCCATCCGCTCCTGTCCTGTACGGGCATGCTGTTCCCCCTGTTCCTGCTGGCCAACCTCGCTTTCCTGTTCTTCTGGCTCACCTTTAAAAGGCGCATGGCGCTGATACCCGTGTGCGGCTACCTGCTGGCCTACGCGCCCATACGTATATATATGCCCGTAAACCTGCCGGCCGACATGCCCGACGAGGTGATAAAAATGCTTAGCTGGAACGTGCAGTGTTACAGCGGCCGCCCGTTCTACGACGACGGCTTCGAGCCGGTGTTCCAGTATATAAAGGAGAGCGGTGCCGACATCGTGTGCCTGCAAGAGGATCTCGACAGCTGGCGCAACAGCAAGCCCCGGTTCGACAGCCTTTATGCCTATAACGACACGACACACCTGGGCACCGTCTACGGCAATGCCCTGGGCATACATACCCGCTTCCCCATCCTGTTCAAGGAGCGCATCCCGTACAAGTCGAGGATGAACGGCAGCGTGGCATACTACCTCAAGATAGGCGCCGACACCGTCATCGTAGTGAACAACCACCTGGAGAGCAACCACCTGTCGTACAGCGACAAGCACAAGTACACGACCTTGCTGCGGGGCGAGATGGAACGCGACAGTTCGAAGAGCGAATCCAAACGGCTGATGAACAAGCTGGGCGAAGCCGCAGCCCTGCGCGCCCCACAGGCCGAAGCCGTGCAGCAGTATATCGCCGCCCACAGCCGCTACCCCGTCATCGTGTGCGGCGACTTCAACGACAATCCCATCTCGTATGCCCGCCGGACCATAGCCAAGGGGCTTACCGACTGCTATGCCGGCACCGGCACCGGCATCGGTTTGTCATATAATCAGAAAGGATTCTATTTCCGGATCGACCATATTTTCTGCTCCTCCCGCTTCGAGCCCTATAACTGCAAGGTAGACAGCAAAATAAAGGCAAGCGATCACTATCCGATATATTGTTGGCTAAAAATGAAGCATAATCCTTAAAAAAAGCATGAAAATCCACAATAAATTTTCCATAGTGTAAAAAAATAGCTATATTTGCAAGCTAAATTGTGTATTATAGGAAATAATAATTAAAAAATAACATAATAATCAAAATGCAGAACAAAGGAATTGTAAAGTTTATCGCACTCCTGCTCATGCTCGTGTGTATATTCTACCTGTCATTCTCGTTTGTGACACGCCATTACGAAAGTAAGGCGGCCGCAATGGGCGAGGTGGCCGGCCAGGAATATCTCGACTCGATCATGAACGAGAAAGTGTATCTTGGCGCTTACTCTCTGAAGCAGTGCCGCGAGATGGAAATCGGCCTTGGTCTTGACCTGAAAGGCGGTATGAACGTAATTCTTGAGGTGTCGGTACCCGACGTTGTCGACGTGCTGGCCGACCACAAGACCGACGCTGCTTACAAGAAGTCGATGGAGGAAGCGAAGAAGGAAGAAGAAACCAGTCAGGCCGACTTCATCTCCCTCTTCGTCAAGTATTGGAAACAGAACTCGAACGGCCGGCCTTTGGCCTCAGTATTCGCTACGCAGCAGATGAAGGGCAAGGTGAGCACGCAGAGCAGCGATGCCGAAGTGGAGCGCGCCCTCCGTGCCGAAGTACAGTCGGCAGTCGACAATTCGTTCAATGTCGTGCGCAACCGTATCGACAAGTTCGGCGTTGTCCAGCCCAACATCCAGAAACTGGAGGGCCAGGCCGGCCGCATCATGGTCGAGATGCCGGGCATTAAAGAGCCCGAGCGTGTGCGCAAGCTCCTTCAGGGCAGTGCCAACCTTGAGTTCTGGGAAACCTACAACAGCCAGGAAATCGTTCCGCTGCTGGCACAGCTCAACCAGCAGTATGCTGCGCAGGGCACTGCCGCCGGCGATACCGCGGCCGTAGCTGCCGCCGACACCTTAGCCGCCGACACATCCAAGGCCGGCGCGAAAGGCAGCCTGGCAGCGGCATTGGGCGCCAAGGGCGCTAAAGCGGCCTCTGCTGCCGACAAGGGCAAGCAGGCCGAGCTGATGAAGAAGCAGAACCCGCTGTTCTCCGTATTCCAGCCCTCGCAAGGCCAGAGCCTGAGCGTTGTGGGCTATGCTTCGTCGCGCGACACGGCCGAAGTCGACAAAATCATTTATTCGGATCTTGCCAAGCGCATCCTGCCACAGGGCCTGAAGCTCCTCTGGAGCGCCAAGGCAGCCGAATTCGACAAGAAAGGCGACATCTTCGAGCTCCACGCCATCAAGGTGACGGAGCCTTCGGGGCGCGCTCCTCTGGAGGGCGACGTGATAACGACAGCTAAGGACGACTTCGACCAGATGGGCCATCCGTGTGTCAGCATGCAGATGAACTCCGACGGTGCCCGCCGCTGGTCGCAGATAACCAAGCAGAATATCGGCAAGGCCGTTGCCATCGTGCTCGACGACGCCGTATACAGCGCTCCCCGTGTGAACGGGCAGATCGACGGCGGCAATTCGCAAATCAGCGGCAACTTCTCCATCGAAGACACCAAAGACCTTGCCAATACGCTGAATTCCGGTAAGATGCCGGCCCCGACGCGTATCGTACAGGAAGAAGTGGTAGGCCCGTCGCTCGGTGCGCAGTCGATTCAGCAAGGTGTGGTTTCATTCGTCGTAGCCTTCGTGCTGCTGATGATCTACATGGTGATGCTTTACGGCATGGTTCCGGGTATGCTTGCCAACATTGCGCTGCTGTTCAACCTCTTCTTCACGCTCGGTATCCTCACCTCGTTCCAGGCAGCCCTTACGATGCCGGGTATCGCCGGTATCGTGCTTACCCTCGGTACGGCCGTGGATGCCAACGTGCTGATTTACGAACGCACCAAGGAAGAACTGCGCAAGGGGCTGAATGTGAAGGAAGCCCTGAAACAGGGCTACTCGAACGCCTTCTCGGCCATCTTCGACTCCAACGTCACGTCGCTGATGACGGGTATCATCCTCTACGTATTCGGCACAGGCCCCATCCGCGGCTTCGCCACCACCTTGATGATAGGTATCTGTGTAAGTTTCTTCACTGCTGTCTTCATGACCCGCCTCGTTTACGAGCACCAGCTGAAGAAGGACAAATGGCTGAACCTGACTTTCGTCACCGCATACTCTAAGAACCTGATGCAGAACACCCACTGGAACTTCATGGGCATGTACAAGAAGACGTTCACGGTGTGGGGAGCGGCTGCCGTGCTGTTCATCATCAGCTTCGCCGTGCGCGGGCTGAGCCAGAGCATCGACTTTACAGGAGGCCGCAACTATGTGGTGACGCTCGACAAGGCTGTCCATGTAGAACAGGTGCGTACCGTGCTCAGCGGCGCCTTCATCAACACCATGGGCGACAACCAAGGCAAGGAAGCCAATACCAGCGTCATCGCCTTGGGTACCGACGGCAAGACTGTCCGCATCTCGACCAACTGGAACATAGAGTCGAACAATCCGTCGGTAGACGATGAGGCCGAAACCATCCTGTACAACGTATTGAAGAAGTCGGGCCTCGTGTCGCAGGCCAGCGTGGACGCCTTCAAGAATCCCGACATCCGCCAGGGCGGCTCCATTATCAGTTCATCGAAAGTGGGCCCGTCCGTGGCTAAGGACATCACGTATGGCGCCATCGTCAGCGTGGTAATCGCCTTGATAGCTATCTTCCTGTACATCCTGCTCCGTTTCCGCAACGTGGCTTTCTCCGTAGGTTCAACGGTAGCGCTGGCATTCGACGCCCTCATCGTCGTAGGATTCTACTCCGTGCTTTGGGGATGGGTGCCTATGTCATTGGAAATCGACCAGACGTTCATCGGTGCCATCCTCACCGTTATCGGTTACTCCATTAACGATAAGGTAGTGGTGTTCGACCGTGTACGCGAGAACTTCCAGCTTTTCGGCAAGCGCGACCGCCAGACGTTGTTCAACGACTCGCTCAACCAGACGCTGGCCCGCACCATCAACACCTCCGCCACGACGCTGGTAGTGCTTGTATGTATCTTCCTGCTTGGCGGCGACAGCATCCGCTCGTTCTCGTTCGCGATGATTCTCGGTGTGGTCTTCGGCACATTGTCGTCCATCTTCGTCGCAGCCCCTATCGCTTACCTCACCATGGGCAAGACGATTCGCGAGGGTGGCGCAACCGCAGAAGCTAAATAAGGCATTCGGTATACAACTATAAAAGGAGGGTGTGCTCAAGTTGAACACATCCTCCTTTTTTGTTTCCACCGCGGCGGTGATTATCTACCATGAACGCAACCGATGGCGGACAACGGCCATGTGCATCGTGGATG
>DBRC01000018.1:0-17251 GCA_002305505.1 Prevotella sp. UBA1378
GACAAGACGGCTGTAATACGTCACAGGTGTATGCCAGGTGGGATGCCAGGCTCTATAATAGGCTATATGGAAGCACGGCTGTGGAACAAAGAAGTTTTGCAAGAGTTTACTGACCTTTTTTTACCTCCATCCAAGTTTATGATGGAAACTTGCGTAGAGGGTGGGTATTCGGAAAGTAAGTTCCGTGTGTTATGTAATTTCATTGACGTGGACAAGGTGAAGAACCCTTGTTTTAAAAAGGAAGACTATTATGTTTATCTTGGCCGTGTGAATGAAGTGAAGGGTATAAGGACGCTCTGCAAAGCAGCTGAACGGTTAGATAAGAAATTGGTTGTGATTGGCGGTGGTGAATTGTTGGAGGAGCTTCAGGAAAAATATAGGGATTGTGCGTACATAGAATTTAAGGGGCAAATGCAGTGGGAGGATTTTCGCCTGTTAATAGAAAAGGCACGTTTTATGGTGCTTCCTGCGGAATGGAGCGAGAATAATCCATTGACAGTGATTGAGTCGCAATCGCTTGGGACGCCGGTTTTAGGCGCAAGAATTGGTGGCATTCCTGAACTGATTGAAGAGAATGTCAATGGTATGACTTTTACATCAGGTGACGTGGGCGACTTATTACATAAAATTCAGTTAATGTTTAAGCATACTTTTGACTATCAAACGTTAGCAGCAAATGCGGTCGGAAGATATTCTTCTGAGGCGTATTACAAGAAAATTATGGAATATTACAAAGGATAATATAAAAAAGAATTATGGCGGATTTAGAGCCCCTTGATAAGGGGCGGCTATAGAGCAAGGATTAAATTATTAAAAGATGGAAAATAAGAAATTAAATGGTACGGTTATCGTTACCTATAGGTGTAACGCCCGTTGCTCCATGTGCAATCGATACAAGGCTCCTTCGAAGCAGGAAGAGGAAATCTCTCTTGAGACCATCAAGAAACTTCCAAGGATGTACTTTACGAATATTACCGGCGGTGAGCCTTTTATCAGGACTGACTTGAAAGAGGTGGTGCGTGAGTTGTATAAGAAGAGCGATCGCATCGTGATTTCTACTAACGGGTTTTTCACCGACCGCATCATAGAGCTTTGTAAGGAGTTTCCCCAAATCGGTATCCGTATCTCTATAGAGGGATTGGAGCGGACCAATAATGAAATCAGAGGCTTGAACAACGGCTATCAACGTGGTTATACGACACTGAAAAAGCTCCGCGAGATGGGGATGAAGGATGTTGGCTTCGGGATGACTGTTCAAGACAAGAATGCACAAGACCTCGTGCCGCTATATAAAATTTCGGATGAGATGGGGATGGAATTTGCTACGGCTTCACTTCATAATTCGTTTTACTTTGTGGAAGCGAAGAATATAATCCATGATCGTCCGATGGTTGCAAAGAATTTCGAGAACTTAGTGAATGAGCTGCTGAACTCAAACTCACCGAAGAAGTGGTTCCGCGCTTATTTCAACCATGGACTTATCAATTACATTTATGGGCAGAAGCGGCTGTTGCCCTGCGATATGAGTTTTGATACTTTCTTTATTGACCCGTACGGGGATGTGATGCCCTGCAATGGCACAAAGGATAAGGAAGTAATGGGTAATTTGAATCTGCAGACATGGGATGAATTGTGGAATTCGCCTGAGGCAGAAGCTGTTCGCAAGAAGGTGCGTTGCTGTGATCGCGATTGCTGGATGATCGGTTCGGTAGCTCCTGCGATGAAGAAGTATATATCTGTGCCTACAATGTGGGTTCTTAAGCATAAAGCAAAGAATCTGTTGGGAATAAAGTATTCGATGTATGAAAACCCGATATGCTGCGACTTGCGTGATGGTAAGGTTACAAAGGAGGACTTGGACCGGCTTTCTACATGCGACGTGAATGCTGTAGTAAACACCGGGCTTTCTGAATACTCCAAAGAGGCCTTGAAGGGCAAACGCGGGGAGGATATTGTAAATGCAGATGTAGCGGAACAGGGGTATGAGGCGACAGAAGCTGAGACGGAAAGGGAAATAGAAATATAACGGTATGAAAATCGTTGTAACGGGCACCCGCGGTATCCCGAATATAATGGGCGGTGTTGAGACGCATTGCGAAGAACTATTCCCTCGTATTGCGACAAGGGGGCTGGATGTGACACTTATCCGCCGTCAGTCGTATGTTCACGACTCTCTGGTAGAATGGAGTGGAGTGAAACTGATAGACATTCCTACACCGAAGAAAAAAGCATTTGAAGCCATCATCCATACTTTTAGGGCTATTAATACAGCAAAAAGCTTGAAAGCGGATGTAGTTCATTTGCATGCTATAGGTCCGGCATTACTTGTGCCGTATGCTCGCATTCTGGGTATGAAGGTTGTATTTACTCATCATGGTCCGGATTACGATCGTGACAAGTGGGGGAGTGCCGCAAAAAACATACTCAAACTTGGTGAAAGAATGGGATGTATGTTTGCTAATGATGTGATAGTGATTTCTGATGTAATCAGGAATTTGGTGGAGCAGAAGTATGGAAGGAGGAAGAACGTACACCTTATTTATAATGGGGTACCAGAGCCTCATATCTGTGATTATCCGGAATATTTTAAAGAATTGGGTATCGAGAAAGAAAAGTTTATACTTGGGATGTGTCGTTTCGTTCCGGAGAAAAACTTGCACCATCTGATAGAAGCTTGCTCAAGGATTGATGTGCAGGGTTGTAAATTGGTATTGGCTGGTGATACGGATTTTGAGGATGATTATTCGCGTAGATTAAAAGAAACGGCACGGAGTCATGGTGTAATACTGACCGGATTTATAAAAGGGCGAAAACTTCATTCACTTTTGACTAACTGCCGATGTTTTTGCTTGCCATCAAGTCATGAGGGATTACCGATAGCATTGCTTGAGGCAATGAGTTATGGCGCTCCTGTTGTCGTGAGCAACATTCCTGCCAATCTTGAAGTGGGGTTGCCTGCAGGATACTATTTTCCGTGTGGTGACGTGGATATGCTTGCTGGAAAATTACAAGAAGTAGTGAATGCCCCAGCTAAACGTGTTAAGTATGAAATGGATAAGTATAATTGGGATACAATTGCGGAACAGGTAGTGAAAGTTTATGAAGGATTATGAATATTTCTTTCAACTGCTACAGGTTGCAATAGGGCATAGAGAACAGCTATCTGAGATTCCTACAGCAGAAATATGGAGCCGGCTTTTTGATATTAGCCGGAAACAGGCTTTACAAGGGATTGCTTTCTATGGAGTCCAACAACTCCCAAGGGAACAATGGCCTTCGAGCGAGTTTGTACTGAAATGGATGGCAGTAGAAGAATATATAAAAAAGATAAATTTAAAAACTACTGCGGTATGCTTGAAATTGACTGAACGGTTAGAGAAGGATGGTTTTAGTTCGTGCATACTCAAGGGACAGGCTAATCATATATATTATGACCACGTAAGCGCTAACAATGTACTCGGGAGTTTAAGAGTCCCGGGCGACGTGGATGTTTGGGTACGTCCTGCTTCTGTAGTTAAACATCCTATAAAGACCGTAATTGAATATTTCGAAAGGAAGGAATTGGTTGAGTCGCTTTGTTATTTGCATGCAGAAGTTAGAAATATTGATGGAGTACCAGTAGAGATACATTTTAGGCCTTCGTTTATGAATGCTCCTTGGAATAATTGCCGCTTTTTGAGGTTGTTTGAAGATGAGAGAAGTAATTGTATTGAACCGGTTGTGGTTGACGATGAGTCTACTATGCATAAGTTAAGAACGGATTATGATGTTATCTTCCAGTTAAATCATATCTACCGGCATCTGATTGACGAGGGGGTGGGATTACGGCAGGTATTGGATTATTATATGCTGCTCAAAGCCTATCATGATGAAATGCTGCTTCGTCCATTGTTGATGAATAAGGCAATGGTGTTTGATCATATTTGTCGTTGCGGAATGAAACGCTTTGCTTCCGCTTTAATGTATGTATTACAAACTGTATTTGTCATGCCTGACAGTTTGTTACTCTGTAAACCTTCTTCTAAAGATGGAGCTTTCTTGCTTTATGAAATTATGCGATCAGGTAATTTTGGCCATTTTGATACTCGTATGCAAGATTTAGAGGTTAAAAAAGGCAAGACATCTTATCAAGTAAAGCGTGCTGTCCGCCGTTTTAGCCGCAATTTCCGCTTCATTGCGAGTTATCCCGGTGAAGTTATTTGTGAGCCGATTGCAAGAATCATTCACTTTGCATGGAGAAAATTTAAAATGTACAGATATTAGAAGTTGGATATCATTATCTCAGCATGTGGGACTTCAGGCTCGTTTATTTGTCTATACATATACCAAGGTATTGCGCTTATCAGTGCGGGAAGAGATGATAGCTTAATCTGTAATTTAGCCTGAGTTCGGGATAAGGGTATCACGTTAATCCGGACGGCGGTGCCCCTTTGTGCTGCGGCGGCACGGATTAACAGATTTACGGATAACGTATTGAAATCGTACAAGCACCTTGTAGCAGGAGTACAAGATGCTTGTACGATTTCGATTAAATGCAAGTTCAACCGTGAAAATTTCAACAGAGCGTTCATGTGATGACTGTGAATATGGAAAATGGAAGTATATTCAGTCCTTGCATTGGAATGAACGTTAAAAATGAAGGTGAAATATCGTTTTGTAGACATCAATCTATCATAAAATAACGGAAAACGGCTATCTTTGCACACGTAAATAATTGTTGATTGCTTTATGGCTAAGAATACAATGGGTACAAAGTTGCCTAGAAAACTTTCTGAAAAGATGCAGGTCGTAGGGGAGCAGATCAAGCTGGCTCGCCTTCGCAGGAACCTCAGTATGGCGCAGGTGGCTGAACGTGCTACTTGTTCCGAACTCACTTTGTCGCGCGTCGAGAAAGGACTGCCTACAGTAAGCATTGGCATCTATCTTCGTGTGCTCTATGCTTTGCAACTCGACGACGATATACTTCTCATTGCAAAGGACGATCTTATTGGACGTGGACTTCAAGACCTTCAGATCAAACGCCGTGAACGTGCCACCAAAAAAGTCTGAGGTATGAAGAAACTATTCGTTTATGCCGACTTCGACTGGCTTCAACAAGTAGAACTTGTGGGAGAATTAACCATGGATAGCATCCGTGGCGGTGAGACGTACGGTTTTAAATACGATGCAGGTTGGCTGAAAGACCATGGTGGTGTGGTGCTAAGTGACGATATTAACAATTATGTAGGGATGCAATACACTCAACCAGGCAAAGACATCTTCGGATGTTTTTCAGATTCCTTGCCCGATCGTTGGGGGCGAACTCTTGTGCTTCGCCGTGAGCAGATTTTGGCTGCTGAAGAGAACCGCCCCATACGCCGATTGTCGTCGATGGATTATCTTCTTGGTATAGACGATGCCTCCCGTATGGGCGGATTCCGTTTCAAGGAAGATCCGGATGGTGAATTTATCAATACGACCGACGAGTTCCAGATTCCCCCAATCGCCAGCATTAGGGAACTCATAGCTGCTAGCCAGGAGATTGAGTTGTGCGAAGAAAAGAATATGCTGCCTGAGAAGAAATGGTTGATGCAGCTTGTTCACCCAGGCACTTCGCTGGGTGGTGCCCGCCCAAAGGCTTCGGTAGTGGATGAAGGGGGACATCTGTATGTAGCCAAATTCCCTTCAAAAAAAGACTTATACGATGTGGGTCTATGGGAGCATTTTGCGCACCTTGTGGCAAAATCAGCAGGTATTAGCTGTGCAGAAACCCACATGGTTACAGCTGGCAGCAAGTACCATACACTCCTGTCGCGCAGGTTTGACCGGGCAGAAGAAGGGAAGCGCATTCACTTTGCATCGGCCATGACGATGTTGGGATTGACCGATGGTCAGAATGCATCGACCGGCAATGGATATCTTGATATAGTTGATTTCATTGTTCGGGGATGCTGCGACGTGGAAAGCAACCTTCAGGAACTGTTCCGAAGAGTTGCATTCAATATAGCCATTGGCAATAGCGACGACCACTTTCGCAATCATGGCTTCCTGTTGACCAACCGAGGCTGGACGCTATCACCTGCTTACGATCTTAATCCGACGCTGTCCCATGAACAGAGTCTTCTGATCAACAACTATACAACGGAGTCAAGTCTCGACATTTTGCTGGAATCGAGCGCTGACTACATGCTTTCCGCAAAGACTGCCACTCAAATTATAGAAGAAGTAAAAGGTGCATTGTCCACTTGGAAATGGATTGCTACATCCATCGGTCTGTCACCATCCGAACAGAATATGTTTAAGGACCGATTTGAACAATAAGCTGTCCAGCAATATTATTTCGGCTGCTCCGCCTCTAACTTCTCTACCGAGCCGGTGACGGGGTGGAGCGACAGGCGTGTGGTGTAGCGCTTGTTGAAGAGGTCGCCGCTGAGCAGTTCGGTATAGCCGTATTGGGCGGCGTATAGTTCGAATGAACCCATTAAGGCGGTGCCTTTGGTGATACTGACCTTTATCTTTCCGGGAACATTGACGTAAATGCCGTTTTCGTGTTCTTTCTTTTTCCTCTTGTCTGCTTTGTCATCAACAGCCGGAGCGGCCTTGGGCAGGCTGTGCAGGTCGTCGACGGTGATATAATAAGGCTGGCCGGCAAGGTCGTCTTTATCCACCATGCCTAATCGGCGGGAGAGGCGGAACAGGAGTTCTTGCTTCACCTCGCCCTGCGGACAGTATATAATTACTTGCTCTGTGGTATCCTTGACGGTTGTTCCGGTAAAGAGCTGCATCAGCGCGCTTTCCTGGGTGTCGAGGTTCCGAAGCATCAGCCGTAGTTGCTCACCGTCTTTCGGCATCGTGTCTGCTTGGCCGCGGTTCAATAAGTTGCGGCTTTCACGGATGTCGTAGATGTCGCGTGCCGTCAGTTCGGCCATTTTCGCCGTGCTGCCCGCTGCCAGTGTCTCTTCGTTCATGAACTGGCGCGGATTCAGCCGCTCGGGTTTCTTAGCCGGAGTGAATGCCGCAGGTAGGGCAGGCTGTTTGATGTCGGTATTAATGGCTTGTAGGATGCCGTCTTCACTCAGTACGATATTGGATGCCGATGTTTTTGCATTGAACAGCACGGCGTAACATTTTGCTGTGTCGGGAATGCCGATGGAAGTCAGTCCGATGGAGGTGACGCGGTAGCTTACCGACGGCTCTATTTCGACATCCTTCAAGCGGAGGTAACGTTCGGAATATTTCGCGAGGTCGCCTGGCGTATAGGTTGTCTTTTCTATCTGCACCACGATGCGCAATGCGGTCTTCGGCAGAAAGTAGATGGCCCCTTCCGGCGTAATGCCCGGGCGGTATTTGCTGATTTGTGTTTGGGCGGAGGCCCCGCTGCTTAGCAGAAGCAGACTTGCTATAAAGAAGTGTTTCATTTCTTTTTCTGTGATTTCCTGTGATTCTTGATTTTTATAGAGGCTTCTCCCCTGCGATTAATCGCTTAGGTACATGAACGCCTTGTGCAGATAAGCGATGAGGTCGCTTGCCGTAAGGCTTTCCATGCCTATGTGGTGGGCGGCGATGTCGCCGGCCAGTCCGTGGAGGTACATCCCTACCATGCAAGCGTCGGCCTGCTTGTATCCGCGTGCGAGCAGGCCGGTGATGATGCCCGTCAGCACGTCGCCGCTGCCTGCAGTTGCCATGCCTGCATTGCCTGTGGGGTTGAAGAATGTATGTCCGTCGGGCGTGCAGAGGGCCGAATAGTGGCCTTTTAGGATGATGTAGGCATTGAGGCGCCCGGCCAAGTCGCGTGCTTTCGATAATCTTTCGTAGCTGTCGGCAGAATTGCCTGTCATGCGGTCGAACTCTTTAGGGTGGGGCGTAAGGATGATTTCCTTAGGCAGCTGTTGTATCCATGCGCGGTGGTTGGCAAGGATGTTCAGTGCATCGGCATCGGCTACAATAGGGCATTGCGTACGCCGCAGTTGTGCTATCAGTGCGATGGCGGTGTTCTCCGACAGGCCAAGGCCCGGGCCGATTCCCAAGGCATCGTAATCTTCGCTGTCGACGGCCTCTGAGAAGGCTGTCTCCTCCTGGTCGAGCTGGATAACGGCTTCCGGTATGCTCGTTTGCATTATCATGTTGTTGCGCTTCGGCGTGTGTATCGTGAGCTTCCCGGCTCCCGCCCGCATGCAGGCACGCGCAGCGAGGATGGCGGCGCCCCCCATGCCGTAGCTGCCGGCAATCAGCAGTGCATGCCCCATCTGTCCTTTGTGTGCAAACGGGGAGCGGGAGAGTAACCGCTGGCGGATGTCGCATTCTTCTATTACGGAATATTGGGCTTTGGCTTGCCCGATGGCTTCCGCACTGATGCCGATGTCGAGCGTGCGCAAGCGCCCGATGAACTTCTGTGTCTCGGCGAAGAAGAACGACAGTTTAGGCTGTTGCAGCGTGAGGGTCTGGTTGGCGCGGATGATATTGGCGCGTACGTTATAGGTGTTGTCTTCCGTCATCAACCCCGACGGAACGTCAATGCTCACCACCTGTGCCGGCGAGGCGTTGATGTATTTTACCAGTGCGGCAAAACCGCCTGCCAGCGGTTTGTTGATACCGGCGCCGAACAGGCCGTCGACGACTAACATGCCGGCTTCCAGCTTCGGGGGGTCAAACTCCTGTGTCACTTCTGTGAAATTCACCTCCTTCATCTCTTTCAGTCTCGCCTTATTCGTGGAACAGTCGCCGGAGAGATGCCCGGTGATGTTGAACAGGTAGGCCGATACTTTATAGCCGAGCGTGGCCAGCATCCGCGCTACGGCGAGTGCGTCGCCCCCGTTGTTCCCCGGGCCGGCAAATACGGCGACGGGGGTTGTGCCGGGCCATGTATCGGTGATGGCGCCTGTAAGAGCCTTGGCTGCCCGTTCCATCAGGTCGATAGACTTGATGGGCTCATGCTCGACGGTATAGTTGTCGAGTTCGCGTATTTGAGCACTTGTGAAAATCTTCATACCTGCAAAAATACGAAAAATATGCTAATCCGTACCCTGTTTTGATAGATTTTTAGTAATTTTGCCAGAAAATTGCTGAAATCATACTTATGAGTATAGTTAAAATCAAGGACAAGCTATTTGAAACCTCGATACCCGAGGCGGAAATCAAGCAGCGCATAAAGGCTGTGGCAGAGAAAATCAACAGGGACATGGAGGGCAAGAACCCGCTGCTTCTGGCGGTGCTGAACGGCTCGTTCATCTTCGCGGCAGACTTGATGCGTGAAATCACTATACCGTGTGAGATTTCGTTTGTCAAGCTGGCTTCGTATCAAGGGACTACGTCAACGGGGAAAATCCGCGAGGTGATGGGGATTAATGAAGACCTGAGCGGCCGTACGGTCATTATCGTGGAGGATATCGTGGATACGGGGCTGACGATGAAACGCATGATTGAAAATCTCGGCACGCGCAATCCGGCATCGGTGCATATCTGTACGCTGTTGTTGAAACCCGACAAGCTCACCGTCGACCTCGATATCGAATACGTGGCTTTCCGGATTCCCAATGATTTCATCGTGGGCTACGGCCTTGATTACGACCAGCAGGGGCGCCAGCTGAAAGATATCTATACGTTGAAAGATGTGTGATGGGATTAGGGATTAAGGATTAGGGATTAGGGATTAAGGATTAATGGTGTTCAGGACATCATTGTATATAATATAAAATAATGAAGAATATTGTGATTTTCGGTGCTCCCGGTTCAGGAAAGGGAACACAAAGCGACCTGCTGATTGAAAAGTACGGCCTGGGACATATCTCCACGGGCGACGTGCTGCGTAAAGAGATTAAGGAAGGGACAGAACTGGGCAAGACGGCACAGGGCTTCATCAACAACGGACAACTGATACCCGATGCCTTGATGATAGACATTCTTGCCAGTGTATACGATAGCTTCGGGGAGGGGCACAACGGGGTGATCTTCGATGGTTTCCCCCGCACGATACCGCAAGCCGAGGCATTGAAGAAGATGCTGGATGAGCGCGGGCATAAGATTGCCGCTATGATTGAGCTGGACGTGCCGGAAGAGGAACTGATGACGCGCCTCATCAAGCGCGGGCAAGAGAGCGGACGCTCTGATGATAATGCGGAGACGATACAGAAACGCCTCGACGTTTACCGTAATCAGACAGCTCCGCTGATTGAATGGTACGAGAAAGAGGGAATCCGCAATCATATCAACGGATTCGGACAGCTCGACCGTATCTTCGGAGATATAGCTGCTGTCGTCGATGGTTTGGAAGCCGGTAATTGAGTATGCGATTGCGCCGGCCGCCACTTGGCGTGGCTGATGCCCCTCGTTATTACTTCCCTGAATAAAAAGAAAGTTTATGGCTGAATCTAATTTTGTAGACTACGTTAAAATCTACTGCCGCTCGGGTAAGGGCGGTAGGGGGTCTATGCACTTGCGCCACGTGAAGTACCAGCCCAACGGAGGGCCCGACGGCGGCGACGGCGGCGACGGCGGGAGCGTCTATCTGCGCGCCAACCATAACTTCTGGACCCTATTGCACCTGAAATACGAACGCCACATCAAGGCGGAGCATGGCGGCAACGGAGGCCGTAACAAATGCCACGGTACGAACGGCAAGGACGTTTATATTGACGTGCCCTGCGGTACCGTGGTTTATAATGCCGATACCGGGAAGTATATCTGCGACGTGACTTACGACGGCCAAGAGGTGCTGCTGCTTAAAGGCGGTCGCGGCGGGCTGGGCAATTTCCAGTTCCGTTCGGCCACGAACCAGGCTCCGCGCTACGCTCAGCCGGGCGAACCGATGCAGGAGATGACGGTCATCCTCGAGCTGAAACTGCTTGCCGACGTCGGTTTGGTGGGTTTCCCTAATGCGGGAAAGTCAACACTGTTGTCGGCCTTGTCGAGTGCCCGCCCAAAGATAGCCAATTACCCGTTTACCACGCTCGAACCGTCGCTCGGCATTGTTGCCTACCGCGACCGCCAGTCGTTCGTGATGGCCGATATCCCGGGGATTATCGAGGGAGCCAGCGAGGGGAAAGGGCTTGGGCTCCGTTTCCTCCGCCATATTGAGCGCAACTCGCTCTTGCTATTCATGGTGCCGGGGGATGCGGATGATATTAAGCGCGAATACGGGATATTGCTCGGCGAGTTGCGCCAGTTCAACCCCGGGATGCTCGACAAGCACCGCGTACTGGCCATTACCAAGTGTGATTTGCTCGACGATGAACTGATTGGGATGCTGCGCGAGACGCTGCCCGGGGATGTCCCGGTGGTGTTCATCTCTTCGGTGGCGCAGACGGGGCTCGACGAGCTGAAGGATGTGCTGTGGCGCGAACTGAACGCCGAGAGCAACAAGCTGCAGGGAATCACCTCGCAAGATACGCTGGTCCACCGCGACAAGGACATGTCGCACTTTATGCAGGAACTGGAGGCTGAAGGCGAGGAAATCGAGTTTATCGACGAAGGGGAAATCGAGGAGCTCGATGATTACGAGATAGAAGATGTAGACGGATGACGAGGCCCGTATTGGCATATTACGACATGGGGCCGGGTGTGGTGGCCTTCAGTTCTACCCGTAAGGGCGGCTGCAGCACTGGCCTGCATGGCGAGTTCAATGTCAATCAGTATTGTGGCGACAATCCCGGAGCTGTGATGCAGAACAGGGAAGCGCTCTGTGCCGAACTGGGCATCGACGGGCACCGGCTCGTAATGCCGCATCAGGTGCATGGCACCGTGATACGGCAGGTTGCGGCCGACTTTCTGCTGCTGCCCGAAGCGGTGCAGCAGATGATACTGGAAGGCGTGGATACCGTGATGACCGATGTGCCGCGTGTGTGCATCGGCGTGTCCACAGCCGACTGTATACCTATATTGTTATATGATGCGGAGCATCGTGCCTGTTGTGCTGTACATGCCGGATGGCGGGGAACAGCACAGTCGATAGCCGCAAAGGCTGTCGCAGCCATGCAGCTCACGTATGGCACCCATCCCGCAACGATGCAGGCATGCATCGGGCCAGGCATATCTTTAGAACACTTCGAAGTGGGCGATGAGGTCTACCGCGTGTTTGCTGAAAACGGCTTCGACATGGACAGGATAAGCCGGAGATATGAAAAGTGGCACATCGACCTGTGGGAATGCAACAGGATGCAGCTGGAAAGCGCGGGTATGAATCCGCAGAATATCCATATCGCAGGTGTGTGCACTTACTCTCGTGCCGGTGAATACTTCTCTGCCCGCCGTCTGGGACAGCTGTCGGGCCGTGTGTTCACCGGGATATTCGTAAGATGAAAACCGATTGACCTAATTAAAAAAACCTTTTGAGGAATGATACGACTAAAACATCTATTGTTGTCGGCGGCTCTTATTCCGGCAATCGCTTTGCAGGCCAAAGACGAATTCACTGCTGCCGAACAGCAGCAAATCAGTATTGAGACACCGGGGCTCTTCAGCCGGTCGGATGCGTTTACCGTCGATTTTGCGGGATTGAGGGAGGGCGATTACTGTTTCCCCCTGCCAATAGGAAAAGCAACCATCGTAAAAGATTACAATATAGAGATTTCCACCACCAAAGGCGATGCTGTCAAATCGATGTTCCCGGGCACGGTGCGTCTGTCGCGCAGCCATCCCACCTTCGGCAATGTGATTGTCGTTCGTCACGGCAATGGACTGGAAACGGTCTATTGCCGCAACGCGCAAAACTTAGTGAAGGTGGGCGACCGCGTAAAAGCCGGGCAGACCATTGCCATTGTTGGCGGGGAGGGGGACCGGTATAGTTGTCTTTTCGCCATCATGGTGAACGGAAACCGGATTAATCCCGAGATGATTCTTAATGTGAACAGCCACCGGCTGCTGAAGCAGAGCATCCTTTGCCGCAAGTCTTCATCGTGGCGTGTCGAGCTGAGCGTAGCCCGCCCCGAGAAGGGCGGGAACAAGGAGATGGCGCAGGACGGCAATAAGGCGGAAGACTTTAATCCCTTTGCCGGAAACAATAAGTTTACGCTCAACTTGGCGGATTTGAACCCGGGTGAGTGGTGTTATCCGCTGCCGGAGGCCAAAGTGATAAGCCCGTATGGCAGCAGGGGTGGGCGCAGGCACACCGGCGTAGACCTCAAGACGAAGGCCAACGATGCTATCCTGGCTGCATTCGACGGCGTGGTTACACATTCCGGGCCGTTCCATGGCTACGGTAACCTGATTCGTATTAAGCACACCAATGGCATCGAAACCTACTACAGCCATAACTCCAAGAACTTGGTGAAGGCGGGCGACCGCGTAAAGGCCGGGCAGAAGATAGCCTTAACGGGGCGCACGGGGCGTGCTTCTACAGAGCATCTGCATTTTGAATGCCGCATTAACGGGCAGCCGTTCAACCCTGCCTGCATTTTCGACCATGCCAACAATTCGGTGATGATGCAGGCCGTAACGTTCACCAAGCGTGGCAACTCGGTAAATGTTACTACCGAGAAGAGCTATATGGCCAAGGGTAAGTAAAAAAATACTTTGCTTATACTGAAGTAAGCGGAAAAGACGGGCCGATGCCTGTCTTTTTTTATATAAGGCAGAAAAATTAACACGTTTGCAACATAAATACGCTTTTTTTTAATTAATTTTGCAGCAGAATCTATGTAAAATGGGCATTTCTTGTGCCCGGAATATTTTTTTAATCAAAATTAGTTAAAGTCATCATGCAAAAAAGACTTTTGTTTTTATTGGTTGCAATGTTAACGTGTTCGCTAACATTGGTGGCCCAAGTAACCTCATCAGGTATTACCGGTAAAGTGACTGCAGGTGCAGAGGATGTCATCGGAGCAACGATTACAGCCAAGCATATACCTTCGGGTACGCTCTACCGCGCAGTGACAAACGCAGCCGGCCGCTATACCATCCAAGGTATGCGCTCGGGCGGGCCGTACACAGTGGAGGTTTCCTATGTGGGGCATCAGACCCAGAAGTTTACAGGAGTGAACCTTTCGCTCGGTCAGAATTCGGTCATTGATGCCCGGCTCACGGAATCTACGGCGTTGCTCAACGAAGTGGTGGTGGTATCGCAGGGGCGCAGCAACATGCGTACCGACCGTGCCGGGGCCATCACCAGTGTCAATGCTGCCGAAATTGCAGGCGTGCCTACGGTGAGCCGTAGCATGAACGACATCTTGAAGCTCACGCCGCAGGGAGCTAACACGGGTAACGGTTTCGCCGTAGGTGGCGGAAACTACCGCCAGTCGTTCGTTACTGTCGACGGTGCCGCCTTCAACAATGCCTTTGGCATCGGCTCCAACCTGCCCGGCAACGGCTCGCCCATCTCCCTCGATGCGCTCGACCAGATCACCGTATCGGTCACTCCTTTTGATGTGCGCCAGAGCGGTTTCACGGGCGGTGCCATCAATGCCGTTACCAAGAGCGGTACCAACGAGTTCAAGGGGTCGGCCTATTTGTACAATACGAACGTGCACCTGCGCGGCAACAAGGTGTCCGACTATGAAATGATTCGCAACCAGTCGCATTCCACGACATACGGTGTAACCCTCGGCGGCCCGATTGTCAAGAATAAGCTGTTCTTCTTTGTCAATGGCGAATATGAGAATAACGTAGACGCAGGCCCTGCCGCCTATGCCCGTGCAAGCGAGAGCGAGGAGTGGAAGTCCAATACCAACGCGCACCGCCCCACGGTGGCCGGGATGGATGCCATCAGCAGTTTTCTGCAGAGCCAGTACAACTACAACCCCGGGCGCTACCAGGGCTACTCGCTCAAGACCCCGGCTTACCGCATACTGGCCCGCTTAGACTGGAACATCAACGAAGACAACAAGGTGAACTTCCGTTTCTCGAATACGCATACTAAGGACAGCAGCAGCCCGTCGTCGTCTACCACCCCGTTCAAGGATTCGGCCATCTATCCGGGCGGTGTCGACGGCTCGGCCGGCAGGAGCGCATCGGGGCGCACGGCAGCCACAGGCCTTTACTTTGAAAGCTCGCGCTATTTCCAAGAGCGCAACTTTACATCGTTTGCCACAGAGTGGAACTCGAGATGGGGCGATGCCGCCAACAACACCCTGCGTCTCACCTATTCATACCAGGACGAGCCGCGTTCGTACGAAGGCGGTGTGTTCCCCACGGTTGATATCCTGGAGAACGGCTCGGTCTATGCATCGTTCGGCCCCGACCCGTTTACTGCCGGCAACCTGCGCCAAGTAAAGACATTCGTGGCTACCGACGAGTTTACTTACAATGTGGGTATCCATAACTTGATGGCCGGTCTGCAGTTTGAGACCAATAAGGCCGTCAATGGTTTCGCACCGGCAGCCAACGGCTACTACGTATTCTCTTCGTTCAACGATTTCAAGGCCGGCAACAAGCCTGCAGCCTATGGCGTCACATTCTCGCGCACAGGCGACGGCTCCATGTTCGAGGCTACGATGAAGTATAACCAGTACTCGCTCTATCTGCAGGACCAAATGAATCTTTCGGACAACTTCCGCCTCACGGCAGGCTTGCGTTTTGAATCGGCCAACTATCCGTCGCTCGATAACAACTTCAACAAGCCTTTCTCCGAACTGAGCTTCAACGGCAATAAATACTCTACCGACCAGTTGCCCAAGACGCGCCTCACGGTTTCGCCGCGTATCGGGTTCAACTGGGATATTCTCGGCGACCGCCGCTATGTGCTGCGTGGCGGTACGGGCTATTTCGTTGGGCGCCTGCCGTTCGTGTGGCTCGTATCGGCTGTGGGCAATTCCGGTTGCGGCCAGCTCACCTATTATTATAACAAGGTTGCCGACGCACAGTTCGGACAGCCCGACTTCAAGACGTCGGTAGCCGAGCAGCTTACCTATCTCAACCTGTCGACCGATAAGCAGGAAGCTCCCTCGTCGCCCACAATCATCGACACAAACTTGAAGATGAACGCTGTTTGGAAGACGTCACTGGCCTTCGATGCCAAGCTGCCTTACGACATCGACTTCTCTGTCGAGGGTATCTACAGCAGGGAGTTCAACCCGGCTGTGGTGACCAATGAGAACCGTTACTGGGACGGCACCACCACCGTTACGCTCTCGCCTAACGATGTGCGTCACATGTACTCGATTGCCAATAAGGGTGTAGAGTGCTACTATATCACCAACGGCGGCAGCAAGGCCTACTCTTATTCTATCACGGCGTCGCTGGCAAAGAAGTTCAACTTCGGCCTCGACCTCTCTGCGTCGTACACCTACTCGTATGCCCGCTCTTATGGCGACGGTATAGGCGACCAGGTAAGCTCGGCTTTCTATAACAACCGCTACTCGGTACAGGGCAATAACGAGATGGAGCTGGGCTATGGTACATACGTGTCGCCGAACCGCCTGCTCGTATCGGCATCGTACAGCAAGGACTACGGTAAGCATTTCGGCAGCAGTGTAGGGCTCATCTACGAGGGCATGAACATGGGCTATGCCGGCGGTTACGGGTACACGCGCTATTCGTATACCTTTACGGCCAACCAGGTGGGCGACTACGGCTCGAACTCGCTGATTTACATTCCCGGTTCGCGTGCAGAGCTCGACGCGTGGACGTTTGCCGACAATGGCACCTATGTGGATGCCGACGGCAGTGCCAAGCCCTATACCGCTGATATGCAGAAGGACGATTTCTGGGCATACATCCAGCAGGACAGCTATCTTAAGAACCACACCGGCGGTTATGCAGAGCGCGGTGGGGCCACGATGCCTTGGCATCATCAGTTCGACTTCAAGTTTAACCAGAATTTCTATCTCAACGTCGGCGGTAAGCGCAACACCCTGCAGTTTGGTATCGATATCAAGAACTTAGCCAACCTGTTGAACAGCGACTGGGGTACCTACAAGGTTGTGAACAACTCTACGCTGCTCAAGTACAGCGGCGGCAAATATCAGTTCCAGAAGAACGGCAACTACCGTCTTACCGAGACTTACTCTAAGTACAACTCGTTTGCTTCTACCTATTCGGTACTGTTCAGTGTACGTTATATCTTCAACTAAGCCCCGGCTTCCGGTTGAATCCCCCTTGTCCCTGATTCCTGTAAAAAGGAGTCAGGGACTTTCGTTACCCACCCGATAACCCCTGGGGAAGCAAGGGCTTTTTATGACAACAGCCTTCGCAGGGAGGCCGGCGTTTTGGATTTCCCGCCGCCCGGCCGGGAAAATGCCTGGGTTTTATGTCTTAATACCTGAGTTCGGGATAAGCAATTCCTGTCTTTTCAGTAAAAAAAGATTGCTGCCTTAACGGCAAGCGGTGGGCAGCAGGCGGATAA
>DBRC01000018.1:17341-29389 GCA_002305505.1 Prevotella sp. UBA1378
CGCCGGATTAGCGCGGGTTCCTTATCCCGGACTGGCATATACGGTTGGAATAAAGAATAACGGATTAGCCGTTTCCTGTTAACCGCTAATCCGTTATTCTTTTATTCCGTCAGCCTAATTGCTTAAGCCTTGTTTTCCTTTAGTTGTACTTTAATATCTGTCCCGGCATCAGGCGTATGTTCTTTCCGATGCGGTTCAGCTTGCAGAGCGCGTCGACCGTTGTGCCGCGCTTGCGGGCGATGGCTGCCAGGGTTTCGCCGGCTGCCACCTTATGGAAGTGTACCTCGGTAGCATAAGCTGCCGCAGGCGCTGCCGTGGCCAGTTCAATGTCTTCTTCCTCCTCGCTGCTGCCGTTGTCTCGGTGCTTACCGCTCACGCCACGCAGGCGTGTAGCCAGCAGCGATTCGCTCTCGTAAGAATTCTTACGGAAGACATAATAATCGTCCACTACGTCTTGGTTTTTAAAGTCGAACATGAGTGCCGGGTTCAGTGCTACGCCGCAAAGGCGGGTTTCGAAGTGCAGATGTGAGCCGGTGCTTCGGCCGGTGTTTCCTCCAAGTCCGATAGGGTCTCCGGCACGCACTTCCTGATTTTCTTCAACCAGGTGCTTGGACATGTGTCCGTAGATGGTTTCCAGCCCGTTGTCGTGGCGGATAACCACGTATTTCCCGTAGCCGCCGGCCTCGTATCTCACGATGCGCACCTTGCCGCTGAAAGCCGAGCGGATGGTGTCTCCGATATATACCTTTACGTCCAGCCCTTTGTGCTGGCGCCCCCATCGCGGCCCGAAATTCGATGTGACCACGCGGTTGGTTGTCGGCATGCAGAAGCCGCGCAGGTTGATGCGGAAAGAGTCGGGGAGGGCGGTGGCGCGATGGGCGTACTGGTTGTTCCAGTCGTCATATAAGTCGGCTGCGGGCGAGTCGTATGATTCGTTTTGTATAAGCCGTTGCAGTGCGACGGAGTCGACTGCTTTCATTTTTCTGTCAATGGGTGCCTGCCGTGCGAGGAGATCCTGTCCCGTTGCGGGAAGGGTGCAAAGCGATGTCACGGCTATCATTACAATTGTCTTAAGTCTTTTAATAATCATAAACAGGTTTCAGTTCTTATATGTGATATAGGGCCGGAAGCCACGAATCGACATCCATAATTAAAATCCAATTATCAGATGTCACCGTCCTTTTTTATGTCAAAAGAACGTTGCAAAGATAATAAATATTTTATAAGAACCTGCTTTGTTAACACAATTTGTGTCTATTTTAACATTTTGGTGTCAGGAGATGGCTGTCCAGTTGATATTGGTTTTCCGCAGTTCTTTCAGTCTGTTCCAGAGCAGGGCATTTGCGCTTTTCTCGCAGGCAGGGTCGTCGTCGATGATGCGTTGTGCCTCGTCGCGGGCCAGCTGTACGATTTGCCCGTCGCGGGCGATATCGGCGATTTTCAGGTCGAATGCCATGCCGCTCTGCTGCGTACCCTCGAGGTCGCCCGGCCCGCGCAGTTTCAGGTCGGCTTCTGCTATGCGGAAACCGTCGTTGGTCTCGCACATGATGTCGATGCGTTTCCCCGTCTCTTCGCTCAGTTTGGCTTTTGTGACGAGGATACAGTACGACTGCTCGGCGCCGCGCCCTACGCGGCCTCTCAGCTGGTGTAGTTGCGACAGTCCGAAACGCTGTGCATCGAGGATGACCATGACCGATGCGTTAGGCACGTTCACCCCCACCTCGATAACGGTGGTGGCTACGAGTATCTGCGTTTCTCCGCTGACGAAGCGTTGCATCTCCTCCTCCTTTTCTTTGGGTTTCATGCGTCCGTGTACCTTGCTGAGCCTGAATCCGGCGAATACTTGGCGCAGCGCTTCGAACCCTTCTTCAAGGTTTTTCAGGTCGCTTTTCTCGCTTTCTTCGATGAGCGGGAACACGATGTATACCTGGCGGCCTTGTCGAATCTGCTGTCGGATGCCGTTGTAAAGCGACGTCAGCCTGCTGTCGGGCACGTGGCGTGTTATGACAGGCTTGCGCCCTGGCGGCAGCTCGTCGATTACGCTCACGTCGAGGTCGCCGTACAGCGTCATGGCCAGTGTGCGGGGGATGGGCGTTGCCGTCATCACCAGGACATGCGGCGGATTAGTGCTTTTGCCCCACAGTTTGGCACGCTGTGCCACTCCGAACCGGTGTTGCTCATCGATGACAGCCAGTCCGAGCTGTGCGAATTGCACGCTGTCTTCGATGACGGCGTGCGTCCCCACCAATATGTGTATGGTGCCGTCGAGCAGCCCCTCGAGCACCTCCTTGCGGCGTTTCCCCTTGACAATGCCCGTGAGCAGGGCCACGCGGATGTCCATCCCCTTCAGGAAGTCCATGATGGTGGCTAAGTGTTGTTCGGCCAGGATTTCCGTCGGGGCCACGATACACGCCTGATAGCCGTTGTCGATGGCGATGAGCATCGCCATGAGGGCTACGAGCGTCTTTCCTGACCCCACGTCGCCCTGCAGCAAGCGGTTCATCTGCCGCCCGCTGCCTGTGTCCTTCCTTATCTCGCGCACCACCCGTTTCTGTGCCTCTGTCAGTGCGAACGGCAGGTTTCCGCTGTAGAACCGGTTGAATTGTTCGCCAATGCGCCCGAACACATAGCCGCGGTATTTACGGCGGTGGTCGCTTGCATAACGCACGATGTTGAGCTGCACGTAAAACAGCTCTTCGAACTTCAGCCTCATCCTGGCGCGTTCCAGTTCGTGTGCATTTTTCGGGTAGTGGATGGTGCGCAGTGCTTCGTCGCGCGACATCAGGTGCAGCCGCCCGGTGATGAATCCGGGCAGGGTCTCGGCGATGGGCGTGGTGAGCCTTTCGAGCATGCTCTTGGTAAGTTTTTCGATGGTACGTGATGTGAAGTTGTTCTTCTTCATCCTTTCCGTCGTCGAGTAGTAGGGCTGCAGCCCCATGGCCGAGAGTTCCATATCTTCGGCCTTGTCTATTTCCGGATGGGTTACGTTGATGCGGCCGTTGAAGATGTTGGGGCGCCCGAAAACAATGTATTGCTGTCCTATTTTATAGTTTTGCTTGGCATATTTCCCGCCGTTGAACCATGTAAGGTCCATCACCCCGTGCCCATCAGAGAAGTGGGCCACCACGCGCTGCTTGCGTGCTCCCATCTCGAATGTCTCGAAACTCAGTATCTTTCCGCATATCTGTACGAAAGGCATGTCGCCCGTCAGTTCGTCGATGGTATAGATACGGCTGCGGTCCACGTATTTGTAGGGGTAGTTCATCAACAAGTCGCCGAACGTCTGGATACCGAGTTCCGCGCTCAGTATCTTTTTCCGGTTGGGCCCTACGCCTGGCAGGTATTGGATGTCTTGTTGAAGCACTTTTTGGATTATTGATGTTTTGGATTACGGATTAGGGATTACGGATTAGGGATTACGGATTAGGGATTAATGGCATTTTGGAGTTATGGGTTGTGGATTTTGGACAGGGTTGAATCATTATGGGTTTCTATGAATGTGGTGATTAAGCATAGATTCGCTATTTTTGCATCCACACACCTTTCAAAGAATTAACCCCTAATCCGTAATCCCTAATCCGTAATCCAAAACATCCCTAATCCAAACCATCCGTAATCCCAAAACTCCCTTCCAGCGTCTCGGCAAGGAGCACATCAAACGGCGTTGTGATTTTGATGTTCTCGCGGTTGCCCTCCACTAAGGCGACGGTATGCCCGAGAGCCTCTACCACCGATGCGTCGTCGGTAAAGCTGTCCGTGTATTCTTGCCTGTATGCCTGTTTCAGCAGCTGGATGCCGAATGCCTGCGGCGTTTGCACCAGCCGGTACTCGTCGCGGGGAACCGTTGTGCCGCCGATGTGCCGCAGCGTTTCCACCACCGGTATTACCGGTACGGCGGCTCCCGTTTTCCGGGCCACTTCGTAACAGTTGCGTATAACCCCCATAGCAGGAAACGGGCGCACCCCGTCGTGTACCCCCACCACGCCCCGGGCGTCGCCGGGTATCTTCTCCAAACCGTTCTTTACGGAGTGGAAACGCGTGGGGCCGCCGTCGGCAAGCAGATACCCGGTACTGAACCGGTACTCCCGGCACAGGCTGTGCCAGTATTCCTGTTGCTCTTTCGGCAGCACGAGCACGATGCCCAACCCTTCCGAGTAGCGGCGGAACCGTTCTATGGTGCGCATCAGTATCGGCCGCCCCGCTACCGGCAGGAACTGTTTCGGGATGCTGCCCCCCATGCGCAAGCCCTTCCCCCCGGCCACGATGATTACGTAGTCCGTCACTCCTTGCTCTCCATCAGGTGGGTATACATCATTTGGTCTTGCAGCGTGTGCGCCGTTTCCTCGCCTGCGATGCCGGCCAGCAGCGTGTAGGCAAAGGGCAGGGCGGCAGCCGGCCCCTCGGCGGTGGTGATATTGCCGTCTACGGTTACCAGCTCCTGTGTATACTCGGCTCCCTCAAGATAGCCCTCGAAGCCAGGATAGCAGGTGGCGCGCTTGCCTTGCAGCAGTCCTAATCCGCCCAGCACCATCGGTGCCGCGCAGATGGCCGCAATCTTCTTTCCCTGCCCGGCGTGTGCCAGCAGGGCATCCTTCACCCCCTCATGAGCGTTCAGGTTAGCCGCTCCGGGCATGCCTCCCGGCAGCAATAGCAGGCCGGCGTCGCTCAGGTCGGCCGCCTCGAACAGCATGTCGGCCTTTATGCCTACGCCGTGTGCTGATTCTACCGTCTCACAGCCGGTAATGCTCACCGTCTTAACGTCGATGCCTCCCCGGCGGAAGATGTCTATCGGTGCCAATGCTTCGATATCCTCGAAACCGTTGGCTAAAAATACATACACTTTTTCCATCGTCTTACAGATTAAAATATGTTTTTATACCGTTTCCAATTGTTTCAGGTATTGCTGTATTGCGCTGTGCAGCCCCATGTAGAGCGCGTCGCAAATAAGGGCATGCCCGATGCTCACTTCGTCGAGCCAAGGTATTTTCCGCCGGAAGTAGAACAGGTTCTCCAGGCTGAGGTCGTGCCCCGCGTTCAGTCCCAAGCCCAGCCGGCGTGCCTCTTCAGCCGCCGCCACGAAGGGCGCGATGGCCGCCTCGCGGTTGGCTGCATAGCCCGAAGCGTAAGGCTCGGTATAAAGCTCGATGCGGTCGGTGCCGCATTTTTTCGCATAGCGCACCATCTCCACGTCGGGGTCGACGAAGATGCTCGTCCTGATACCGGCTTGCTTAAACCGGGCGATGACGCTTGTAAGGAACGGCAGGTTCTCCTTCGTGTTCCATCCGTGGTTCGACGTTATCTGTTCGTCGCTGTCGGGCACCAGCGTCACTTGCGCCGGTTTCACCTCGAGCACCAAGTCGATATAAGAGTCGATGGGATTGCCCTCTATGTTGAATTCGGTCGACAGCCTTGGCCTGATGTCCCTCACGTCTTGGTAGCGTATATGCCGTTCGTCGGGCCGCGGATGCACGGTAATCCCCTGCGCCCCGAACAGTTCGCAGTGGAGCGCCGCTTTCAGCACGTCGGGGTTGTTCCCCCCGCGGGCATTGCGTATCGTGGCCACCTTATTGATGTTTACGCTTAATTTCGTCATAATCGTTTAAAAAATATTCCGCCTCTTGGTGCCGGATTCATTAAAATTCCGTACATTTGTAGGCAAAATTACAAAATGTTTGCCAAACAACGGCAAAAAGCGGATAAAATTTATGGTGTCACGAAAACTAAAGTTTGCTATCTTCGGTAATGTCTATCAGGCCAAGAAGTCGGTTTCCATCCGGAAAATACTGTCTTGCTTGGCGGAACGGGAGGCAGAAGTGTTCATCGACAGCGGCTTCTACCGTTACCTCAAAGAGGGGCGTCAGCTCGACGTGGAGGCGCTTACGCCGTTCAGCGGGGATGAATTCCAGGCCGACTTTGTTATCTCGATGGGAGGCGACGGCACGTTCTTGAAGGCTGCCGGACGGGTGGGGGCGAAGGGCATCCCGATAATCGGTGTCAACATGGGGCGGCTGGGATTCCTCTCCGATATCAGCCCTGCCGACATCGAGCGTTGCGTAGACTCGCTTTACGAGGGCGACTACGTGTTGGAGGACCGGGCCGTCATCAGCGTTGAAACCGGCGGTGCGCCCTTTCCCGGCGGCGGTTGTGCTTTGAACGACGTGGCGATACTGAAGCGCGACGACGCCTCGATGATTTCGATACACGCCACCGTCAACGGCGAGTACCTCACCACTTTCCAGGCCGACGGGCTCGTCGTGAGTACCCCTACCGGCTCCACGGCCTATTCGCTCTCCAACGGCGGCCCCATTATCGTGCCGGGCACCAAGGTAATGGCCATGACGGCGGTTGCACCGCACAGCCTGAACATCCGCCCGATTGTGATTTCAGACGACTGCGAGATAACACTGACTGTCGAGAGCCGTTCGCACCACTTCCTGGTGGCCGTCGACGGCCGTTCGGAAAAGTGCAAGGAGGGTACGCGCCTGACGCTGCGCAAGGCTCCTTACCATATAAAGGTGGTGAAGCGCGCCGGGCATAAATATTTCCGCACGCTGCGCGAGAAGATGATGTGGGGAGCCGACCCACGGGCATGAAAACAGTCTCACCATGCGAATAAGAAAGTTATTACATCTATCCGGAAGCAAGTATACCGCCCGGCAAATCGCAGCGTGGCTGTGGGCTGCGTGGCGTGGCAACCGGCGGCAGGCGGCCGTCAATGCCTTGCTCGGGCTGCTCGGCGTGGTGGTCAGCTTAGGTTCGGTGTGGGCTGTGCAGCGTGCCATCGACATGGCGGCCGGTGCGCGCCAAGGCTCCATCTACTGGGCGGTGGCCGTGATGGCGGTGCTGGTATTGTGTGATTTCGGAATCCACATTGTGCGCGTATGGGTGAAAAACGTCCTTGGTATAAAGGCGCAAAACCGCATGCAGCAACAACTGCTCGACCGCCTGCTGCGCTCCGAGTGGCGTGGTAAGGAGGCACGCCACAGTGGCGATGTCATCAACCGGCTGGAGTTCGACGTGAACACGGTCGTCGGGTTCCTTACCGAGACGCTGCCCAACACCCTCTCCACCTTTGCCTTGTTTGCCGGAGCCTTCTTTTACTTGATGCGGATGGACGTGGCCCTGGCCTGTATCACGGTGGGAATACTGCCCGTATTCATGCTGATCAGCCGTGTTTACGTGGCCCAGATGCGGAAGTATACGCGCCGTGTGCGCAACAGCGACAGCCAAGTGCAGAGCATCCTGCAGGAAACCGTGCAGCACCGCATGCTCATAAAGACGCTCGAATGCGACGGTATGATGGTGCGGAAGCTCGATGCCACGCAGAGCAAGCTGCGCTCGCATATACGCCGGCGCACGGTGTTCTCCGTCGTCTCCCAACTGATACTCAATGCCGGTTTCTCGCTGGGGTATCTGGTAGCTTTCCTTTGGAGCGCTTTGCGCCTTTACCAGCATGCCATCACGTTCGGTGCGATGACGGCGTTCCTGCAACTGGTATTCCGCATACAGGGGCCGGCTCGCGACCTCACCAAGCTGGCGCCGGCCTTCGTCGGCGTGTTCACTGCTGCCGAGCGGCTGATGGAACTGGAGGAAATGCCCGAGGAGGAACAGGGCAGCGCACTGGTGATGGAGGCGCCCTGCGGCATCAGGCTGCACGGCGTATGCTACCGCTATGCCGACGGCGACCGCATGGTGCTCGACCATCTGTCGTTCGACTTCCCCCCCGGCACGTGTACGGCGATACTGGGCGAGACCGGTGCCGGGAAAACCACGCTGGTGCGCATCTTGCTGGCCTTGATGCGCCCGCAGGCCGGGCGGGCGGAGCTGTATGATGAGAACGGCGTGCGTGATATCTCGCCGCAGACGCGGTGCAACTTCGTTTATGTTCCGCAGGGCAATACGCTGCTGAGCGGTTCGATACGCGACAACCTGCAGCTGGGCAACCCCAAGGCTACCGACGGGGAGATGCGCGAAGCGCTGCGCAAGGCCTGTGCCGACTTTGTGTTTGCCCTGCCCCGCGGGCTGGACACCACCACGGCCGAGGCTGGCGGCGGACTGAGCGAAGGGCAGGCACAGCGCATCGCCATAGCCCGTGCCTTGTTGCGTAACCGCAGCATCATGTTGCTTGACGAGGCGACCAGCGCCCTCGACCCCGATACAGAAAAGCAATTGCTTGAGAATATCCTTTCGACGAGCGGGAAAACCGTTCTTTTCATCACCCACCGCCCCGCGGTGATGGCCTATTGCGACCAGACGCTCCGCATAGGCGGCTGAGCCGTAATAAGGCTTGCCCGCAGCAGTCCCCGTTCTTTGTCAGCCTATAGGCAGCGTGACGACAAAGCTGGCACCCTTGCGGCGCGTTGTGTTGTCGAGCCTTACGTCGCCTCCCAGCTGCCGGGCAATGTGGCGTGCCAGCGGCAGTCCCATGCCTACCCCAGCCTTATATTTGTCCACTTTATAGAAATGGTTGAATATCTTCTCCGATTCTGCCTGCGGTATGCCGCACCCGGTATCGGTAATGCTGATGTTCAGCCGCTGCCCGTCCTTGTTCATTTGGCAGTAGGTGGTGATAAAGCCCTGCTCGGTGAACTTGCAGGCATTGTTCAGCAGGCAGTCGAGCAGTTTCAGCAGCTCGTCCTTGTTTGTCTGGAACCTGAAGCTGTCCTTCAAGTCGGTTATCAGCCTCATCTCCACCCCTTCGGGCAGCGCGTAGCGGCTGCTGTCGATGGCCTTTTGGCATATTTCGTTGCATGACACCAAGTCGGCTTTCTCGATATGGTTGATGCACTCCTTGCCCGATATGTCGAGCAGTTCGTTGATGATTCTCACGATGTCGTTCGAGCTCTTGGTGATGCGCTGCGCGATGTCGGCCCGCATTTCGGGCGGCATGTTGAAGTCGGGGTCGGCGATAATCTGTGCGAATCCTGCGATGATGTTCAGCGGCGTGCGCACTTCGTGGCTCATGTTCTTTATGAAGTTGGCCTTCATCCGTTCCGCCTCTTCCATCTTGTCGCGTGCAATCTCCAATTCCTTGTTCTTGTGTTTCAAGTCTTTCGTGTACCTGTGCCTCAGCGTGATGTGCAGGGCCAGTGCGGCGATGGTTACCAAGGCGAAGATGATGGCGAGCAGCATGATGGCCTCGGTCATTTTGGCCTTGTAGGCTTTATTCCTCATGACGGCCAGCTCCAAGTCGTTGGCAGCGTCGTTCAGTTCCTTGTCCATGATTTCATTGTTCACGGAGTCTTTGATGTGCATGTAGGCCACTTGTTCTTTGTAGGCTTTCGACGTGTCGCCCGACATTTCGTAAATCAGTATCTTGAAACGCTGTTTGTCCGTGTTGGTCAGCAGGTCCGATATCCTCAGCGCCTTCTTATACTGTCCGTCGGCAGCACACTTGCACATCAGCACATAGTTGTAGAAGGTCGTGCTGCACTCCTTCCCGTAGTCGTTCTTCATCTGCATGTAGAGCTTGTAGTACTCGTTCAGCGTCTTTTTGTCGCCGGCCATAAACGCCACGATCACCTTGAATGCCACGGCATCGCTGTACTGGTATATATACTGGTCGCCTTTGATGATGTCGATGGCGTGGTCGATGTGCTTCATGGCTTCCTGCGGGTTGTCGTCCATCTCCACGTTGGCGAGGTCTAAGTAGATGCTGAATACCTTCTGCGGTTCCGAGTGGTCCACCTCTTCCAGTGCCTTATTGAGGTATTGCCTGGCCAGCGTTTTGTTTTCGCGCAGCGCATAGATGATGCCCATCAGGTACGACCCCAGGTAATAGGCCTCGGTACATTTATGTTCTTGTATATCTTTCGACATGGCGATGGCGTTTTTCATTGCGCGGTAGAAGTTGTTGTGGTTGATGTCGTAGAGCACTTCGGCTTGCCATCCTTGGTAGTAGTTGTAGAGGTTTCCTTTTTCTAAGTTGTAGTTTTTATATTCCGTGCACGCCTCGACCAGTGCTTTGCGGTTTTCCGAGTTGAATTGTTCCCGCATATTGGCAAGCAGTTTTTCCATCACGGTATCTGTCTTTTCCATGGGCGCTTTTTCGCCACCGGCTTTCGACGAACCGACTGCAACCAATAGGAAGGCAAGGATAACTAAAAGGTATTTTTTCATTCAAAATTTATCGGTTTTTGTAACGACACGCAAAGGTAATATTTTTTTTCTAAATAAAACGGCTTTTTTGTAAAAATTTCCAATGTTTTTTGTTGTGTTATCGACGGCAACTAACGGATGTTTTTTGGGATTAGGGATATTTTGGATTACGGATTACGGATTAAGCCCTAATCCCTAATCCGTAATCTAAAAAACCATCTGTTCATCAGCTTGATTTTATATTAATGTAAAAATGTTAAAAAAATGATATGGCGTTATTTTTCTTGTGATTTTTTGGGAAGAGAAACAAAAATGCACTACTTTTGCGGTGTCTTACAAGTGTACGGGTGTACACATGATAATTAATATAAAACAATATGATAAACGTTACGGACATCACATACAGGTATGGGCGCAATAAAAAGCAGTGCTTGGCTGCTTCAGCCTGAAGCTCGAAGAAAATAATATTTACGGCCTGCTCGGCAAGAACGGTGCAGGCAAGTCGGCATTGCATCAGGTGCATGATGTGAAGCAGCCGCCCGGAAAATAAAAGGTAGTTGCAACTTTCTTACCGCCTGTTACGTCAAAAATAAAAAAAATAACAATCATCATTATGATTATCCATTTAAAAGACATCAACAAAACCTATCAAGGCGCCCAGCCGCTGCATGTACTGAAAGGTATCAGTCTCGACATCGAGCGCGGCGAGTTTGTTTCCATCATGGGGGCATCGGGGTCGGGCAAGTCGACGCTGCTCAACATCTTAGGTATCCTCGACAACTATGATTCGGGCGAGTACCTGCTGAACGGCGTGCCCATCATGAACCTCAGCGAGACGAAGGCCGCCGAATACCGCAACCGCATGATAGGCTTCATCTTCCAGTCGTTCAACTTGATTTCCTTCAAGACCGCCGTAGAGAATGTAGAGCTGCCCTTGTTCTACCAAGGGGTGAGCCGCCGCAAGCGCCATCAGATGGCGATGGAATACCTCGACCGGCTGGGACTGGCCGACTGGGCAGGGCATTACCCCAACGAACTGTCCGGCGGACAGAAACAGCGCGTGGCCATTGCCCGGGCGCTCATCACCCGGCCTCAAATCATCTTGGCCGACGAACCTACGGGGGCTCTCGACTCGAAGACGTCGGTGGAGGTGATGCAGCTGCTCAAGCAGCTGAACAAGGACGAAGGCATCACCATCATCGTGGTGACGCATGAGAGCGGCGTGGCCAACGAAACGAACAAGATTGTGCACATCAAGGACGGCATCATCGGGCAGATAGAAACCAATCTCGACCACCGTGCGTCACCCTTCGGTATCAACGGCGTGATGAAGTAGTCTAACCAAAAAGAAAAACGGGGACATGAAAGATATTTTCACAGAAATATGGTCGACGGCCCGGCGCAACAAGCTGCGGACGGCTCTCACGGGATTCTCCGTGGCGTGGGGCATCTTTATGATAATCTTCCTGCTGGGAGCGGGGAACGGGCTGATTCACTCGTCGGAGCAGAACAACGACCGCTTCTTGGCGAACTCGGTGCGGGTGGGGGGATGGATGACGGAAAAACCCTACCGCGGACTGAAGGAGGGGCGGCTCATCACCCTGAAGGAGCGCGACCGCAGCACCACCACGGATGAATTTTCCGACAACGTAGGCGACGTGGGGGCTACGCTCTCGCAGAACGTGGGCACCATCGGCTACGGTAAGGAGTATGTCAGTGCGTCGCTGGTAGGGGTCTATCCTGAATATCAGAAAATTAACAAGCGCGAGATTCTCTACGGGCGTTTCGTCAACGAAAACGACATGCGCGAGGAGCGGAAGATACTGGTGGTGAGCGAAGACCAAGCCAAGGAGCTGATGCCCAAGGACATCCGTTCGCTGCTGGGGAAATCCGTGAACGTGGGGGGCATCGCTTTTAAGGTGGTGGGCATATACAGGGGCAATAAGTATG
>DBRC01000062.1 GCA_002305505.1 Prevotella sp. UBA1378
AAAATGGCCAAAAATCATCCGGGCACGCTTTGAGTCGCCTTGAATATTAAAATCCCTTCACACCGGTTGTCCGCGTAAAGGCGGTAAACCGGTGTGTGAAGGGATTCGCTCTTGCCGCTTTGAATACGGGCGGCAGAGATTGCTACTTGATGATTTTACTTATCTTATTGCCTTCTTTTACAATGTAGAGGCCATGCTTGCCGGCTGTGCCGGTGGTGATACCCGAGAGGGTGTAGATGGCCTTGGCAGCAACGGCGGCCTCTGCTTCCCGCTCGGAAATGCCAGTGGAAACAGCCTCGGCCTTGGCAAACCGGCTTGAAACGGCATCAGGGTTTACTGCGGCCACGCCCACCTCGTAACTGCCCTCGGGGAGCGTCATTTCATACTTCATGGCAGCCGGTTCGGCGCTGCGGAGCAGGATTTGCAGGTCTTGAATCACGCGGAGCGCACCCGTCTCGGTGTCTGCCGGGATGATGGCCGCAATGGCGCCGGTGGCCTTGTTCTTCGCATACACATTGTAAGCGGTGCCGGTGTTGCTCTCGTTGCCGGCCCATGTGATGACGAGCTTGCCGCCGCTGTATTCGGCCTTTACGCCGGTAGGCATCTCGGGTGCTTCTGCATCCTCGTCGTTCAGGTTCTTGTACACATCCAAGCGGCGCTGGTTGTCGCGGTCTTGCACGCCGGCCATGTCGACGGAGGTGGCGCTGAAGAGACGCCCGATGCAACCGCCGCCCTGATTAAACTGGTCGGAAGGAGCCAGCCCGTTCTCGCTGTCTTCCACTTTCTTGAAAGTCCCGTCGGCGTTTTGCAGGAAGAGGCGGTTGTGCCATGCCGAGTTGTACGTATAACCCCCGAACTGCATCACGTCGTTCAGTCCGTCGTGGTCGAAGTCGATGACGGCCAAATGTGTCTCCGAAGCCCCCTCGAGCCCGTTGCCGGCCTGTGCGGTTGATGCCTCAAACTTGA
Source organism: Prevotella sp. UBA1378 (assembly GCA_002305505.1). Taxonomy (GTDB): domain Bacteria; phylum Bacteroidota; class Bacteroidia; order Bacteroidales; family Bacteroidaceae; genus Prevotella. Next base: position 967 of record DBRC01000062.1, read on the forward strand.
ATTCGCCCGTTTCTTCGCCGCGGTTGTAGAAGATGGCAGCCACTTTGCCGCCATAAGTTTCGTCGCCTCCGTAGGGAGTGCCGGAGAAGAGCAAGTCGAGCCGCCCGTCGTTATCAAAGTCGGCCATGGCGATGTCGCTTTCCTGCACCCTTGTAAGTCCCAGTTCCTGTGCGTCTACTTCGGCGAATGTGCCGTCGCCGTTGTTCTTATACAGGTAGGTAGCGGCTCCGCCGTCGGTACCGTCGATCCAACCGGTCGACACGATGTCCAGCCAACCGTCGTTGTTCAGGTCGCCGAACATCACGGCTCCGTGGGTCATCGGCTTCATCACCATCAGCGGGGTAGCCTCAAAGGTTTCCTCGTCCACGTCGAAAAGTCCGTCGGGATGCTTGTTCTCGCTATAGGGGATGGGGGCGAACACCTTCTGCTCGGCGAATGTGCCGTCGCCGTTGTTCTTCCACAGTCCTACGTAGCGTGCTCCCTTGGTCTCGTCGCCTTCCTTCCAGTTGCGGTAGCCTTGGATGACCATGTCGATGAAGCCGTCGCGGTTGTAGTCGCCGAAAGAGATGGACGATTTGTTCATGCCGCCCATCCACGTCTCGCCGAACTCGTTCTGAATGCCCTGGGGCAGTCCGCCGTTGTCCCCGGCCATCGTAAACTGGTAGTCGGCGGCTGCACCTCCGTTCTTGAACAGCAACGTGTACTTGCCCTCGTACAGCGAGCCCGCGTCGAAGGGGTTCCATCCGTCGCCGGTTCTCCCTGTCGAGATGAAGTCGAGGCAACCGTCGTTGTCGAAATCAATGAAGCGCGTCATGTTCCAAATGGTGGGCGGAAGTCCGAAGGCAGAAAACTTCCCGTCGTTGTTTATTTCACTGTTCTTGGTGATGTGGGTCGTGAACGTGCCGTCGCCTTTGTTGACGAGCAGGATGCCCGCGGGGTCCCAGCTTGTGAGCCCCCAGTCGGTATCGTCGCCGTAGTACTCGCCGGCATAATAGATGTCCATCCATCCGTCGTTGTTGATGTCGGCTATGGCCGGAGTGCCGCGGTGCAAGCCTTGGAACGGGCCGTCGGCTTTCTGGAAGAACTGCGCTTGCGCGCCCAGCGGGGCACTCAGCGAGATGGCGATTGCCAATGCTTTTTGGAAAGTAAACTGTTTCATACGTTTGAATAGCTAATTATTTGTTGTTTTGATTTTACGTTTGCAAAATTAAGAGGAAATAGCCACATCCCTTTTATCTATCCGTGTCGAAGAATAAAAAGAATGTGGCTATTTTCCGCAATTGGCACAAATGTGCCATTCCGCGGTACAATTGTTACTGTTTTATGAACCAGTTGCTTATGTCCTTCAGTTTCTCGAGCACTGCCGGGCGGGCGGCGTATTTGGAGGCCATTTGTTTTTGCATCAGCAGCGGATGGTCGGCGCGGTGGCGCGAGATGCGCAGCAGGTCGAAAAAGCGGTTGCCTTCGTAGCATGTTTCGGCAGCCAGCTCGTCGAGGATGGCGCGCTCAACATAGTCGGTGGTGTCGGCATTGGCTGGGATGACGTATTGGGCACGGTCGAACTTGATGCCCAGTCCGCAGCCGCGGGCGGCCGTCCCGATATTGTAGTTGTATGCTCCCGACGTGAGCTGGAGGTAAGATGGCAGGTTTTTCACTTCGTTGCTGTCCACCTTCAGCGTGTCCCTTAGTGTCTGTTGGCTCAGCCCGTATTTCAGCACGGCAAAGGCCATGGTCGGCCGTCCGAGCCTGTTGATGGCCTCTGCCAATCGCAGGTATACGGTCGACGGGCGGCAGAGGGCTACGCTGTTCAGCCGCCGCTGCTTCATGTCGTCGGTTTCGTTTCCGCTCAGGTTATTATAGAATTTCGTGATGACGGCCGGTGCCGGTACAGCCGTTGCAGCCAGTGCGGCGGGCAATGCCCCGTATGCGTCGGCGCGGCTTCTCCCGTTGGCATATTCTGCGTTCCCGCGCAGGTCGCCGATGAAGTACCTTGAGATGGCTTGCCCGTCGGTGTGGAAGTGGGTCCGTTTGTTCATCCAGTCGACGAAGCTGCCTGCAGGCAGCAGGCTCGGGCGGGTGCTGGCAGTCAGGTTGGCCATCTGCGAATGGCTGGCTGAGAGCAGCGAGTTGAAAGCCAGCCGGGTAACCACGTCGTTCTGGTATGCCCTTACGTGCCCGTCGTTCATCTCTTGCCGGGTTGTGCTTTGCCAATAGTTGGCGTAGTTGGGGTTGACGGTCAGTTGCCGTTGGTCTATCAGTTCGGCGTAGGCCTGCGCCGCCCGTTCGTATTCGTTATTATACAGGTACAGGTCGCCGAGCATCATCTTGGTAGGGAAGAAGAATTCGGACGAGTTCCATCCGTCCACGCTGCCGTAGTCCAGCGGGCGTGCGCCGGCTACGGGTTCCAGGTCGCTGATGAGCAGCTGGGCAAGGGCGTCGATGTCCACGGTGTTTGTCCCGGGCTGTGCGTTGACATCGGTCAGGGGCTGCGTGTAGTAGTTTACCTTGCCGAATATCAGTGCCATCTGCCAGTAGGTCCATGCGCGCAGTGTCTTCACCTGTGCGTATTCGGGCACCATCACCTTTGTCCGTCCCTCGGTGATGCTGGTGTCCATCCGGGCAATGATGTAATTGCAGTTGTTTATCACGTTGTAGAAATCGCGCGCGCCGGCATATTCGTTGTCGGCAGTGGCCTCGAAGTTGTTGATGTCTTGCAGGGCCGTGGATGCGTTGTCGTAGTCGACGGTCATCAGTTCGCCTCTCAGCTCGCCCATGATGATGGTCCGGTCCGCTATTTGCTGTATCAGTGACAACACGCCCATGACGCTGTAGATGGAGTCGTTAGGGTTGTCGAGCCGGTGGTTTTCCTCGTATGCCACGCGCCCCGACCCGGTGTCCATCATGTCGGTACACGAGGCCAAAGCCATGAACGGTGCGCAAAGCGCCAGGATGATATTGCGTGGGGATAAGATGTTCTGTTTCATACTGCTTTCTTGATTATAGGTTGAGTTTGATGCCGAGGTTGTATGTACGGGCAGACGGGATGAGCCCGGCGTCGATGCCTTGGTAGAGGGTGGCCGGGCCATAGCTGAACTCTGGGTCGGTGCCCAAGTAGCGGGTAACGGTGAACACGTTGCTTACAGAAGCCCATACCGACATGCCTTGGATGGCTTTCGGCTTGACGGGCAGTTGATAGCTGAGCGACAGTTGTTTCAGTTTCAGGTAAGAGGCATCCTCTATCCACCGGTCGCTGAAGCGGGCATTGCCCATCGGGTCGTTGTATGTGGCGCGTGGCACGTCGGTCTGCTGTCCGTCGGCAGTCCATCGGGCAGCCATGTTCTTCGACTGGTTGTTCAGGCTGCTTCCGCTTTCCAGTTGTGCCCTGAGGGCATTGTAGGCGTCGTTCCCGGCGGAGTAGGTGAAGAGGGCGTCGAAGGTGAACCGTTTCCATTGCAGGGTGAGCCCGAAGTTGCCGTATATGTCGGGGTTGGGATCGCCGATGATTTGCCGGTCGGCCTCGTTGATGATGTTGTTCCCGTCGGTGTCGACGAAGCGGACGTCGCCGGCGCCGAACGCTATCTTTTTCCCGGTTTCATCGACAATCGACAGGCCTGCTTCACCGGCTTCCGCCTGGGTGGTGAGGATACCGTTGGTGCGGTAGCCGTAGAAGAGTCCCAGGGGGTTGCCTTCGGCCGTCAACAGGGTAGCCCCAAGAACCGAGGTGGTGTACTGTCCGTCGGGGAGCGCCTTCACCTTGTTCTTATAGTGCCCGGCCATTATGTGGGCGTTCAGGCGCCAGTCCTTGGTGTCGATGATGCGGCTGCTGACCGTTGCCTCGAATCCACGGTTGGTCATCTTGCCGTCGTTGGTCCAGTAGTTTTTCAGTCCGTATTCCTCCCTCAGTTGCTTGCGCACCAATAAGTCGCTGGTGTTCGACAGATAGTAGTCGAAGCTGATGGAGAGCCGGTTTTGCAACAGGCGCATGTCGATGCCTGCGGTGAAGGTTCCGGTGCGCTCCCATTTCAGGCGGTCGTTGCCGATGTTGGCCAGTGCCAGTCCTTTAGCCAGTCCGGCATAGCCTACGGTTTGGAAATAAGTACGGGTGGCGTCGGCTGGCAGGTCGTCGTTGCCTGTCAGCTCATATCCGGCATGCAGTTTCAGGTAGTCGATGGCCTTTATGCTGCTCATCCACCGTTCGTTGCTGACAATCCAGGCAGCAGTGACAGAGGGGAACAATCCCCACGCGATGCCGCCTAAGCTGATGGCGTTGCCGGCTTTCCGCCCGTATCTGCTGTTGCTTTCCAGAGAGGCCGCAATGTTCAGCAGGTAGCGGTTGAGGTAGTTGTAGTCGGCCTGGGCATACCAGCTGATGGTGCGCCAGTCGTCCTTGACGCCGTCGGTGGTACGGAGCGCCGAACTGGTGACAGAAAGGCTTTTCAGGTTATCGCTGCCGGTATTGTATCCCATGCCGTAGTTGCTTTCGAACGTGTCGCCGGTGTAGCGGTATCCGCCTTCCAGGCTGAGCTTGGCCTGCTGCGTGGCAATAGCTTTCCAGTGGGCATGCAGGTCGAGGGTGAGCATGGAGTGGCGGGTCATCAGGGTAGCCACGCTGTTATTGCCTTCGCCGTACCATTCGCCTTGCGCATTGTACAGTTGGCGCTCGGCCAGTCCGAAGTCGGGCGTGAATGTGTTCTCCTTTATTTTGTCCCATGCGAATCCGGCGAGTGCTGCGACGGACAGGCGGTCGCTGAAAGAATAGGCAGGGGCCAGCAGGGCGGTGAACCGGTAGTTTTTGGTTCTGCCGTCGGCATTCTCCGTGATGGCTACGGGATTCCCGTTGCCCAGTTCGTCCTTATCCGACAAGCGGCTGTAGGCGTTGCCGGAGGCGTCGAACTGGTGGGCGCTGTATAGGGGCGACTTGCTGAGTGCCAGATAGGTTGGCGAGGTATACTCGTTGATGCCGTCGTCAAAGATATCGCGCGTGACTTGCGAGAAACCGATGTCGGCACGCGTCTTGAGGCGCTTGGTCAGGTCGATGTCCGAGTTGAAGCGTACGTTCAGCCGGTCGAACGAAGTGTTGTCGATGTTCCCGTCGTTCTTTGAGTAACCCAGCGAGAAAGAGTAGAGGGCGATATTGTCTCCGCCCCTTACGCTCACCCCGTAGTTTTGGGTCATTGCGGTGCTGTTGATTTCGTTCATCCAGTTGGTGTTGCCATGACTGGCACGGTAGAAACTGCTGCTCTTGTCGTCGTCGAGGAAATGGAGCGTGGAGAGCCTCCCGCCCAGTGCCGACTGCTTGTCGATGCCCCCCATCACGTCGGTAGCATATATGCGGTAGTCGGAAGCGTCCATCATTGGGACAGACTTCAGTTTCGATTTGATGCCGGCCGATATGTTGACCGTGATTTCGGTGGCCATGTTGTAGCTGCGCTTGGTTTTGATGACGATGACGCCATTGGCTGCCTTGGCGCCCCAGATGGCCGTCCCGTCCTTCAGTATCTCTACGCTCTCGATGTCGTCGGGAGAGAGCAGGGCCAGGGGATTGCTGAAGTAGCCCTCGTGGAGCGAAACAAACCCCTCTTGCGACTGCCAGATGACGCCGTCGACGATATACAGCGGCTGTGAAGCCATGTTGATGGAGTGCAGGCCGCGCAGGTAGACCGTAGCGCCGCCGGCATCCAGTCCGCTGTGTTGTATGCTGCGCAGCGTGCCGTTGAGCCGGTTTTCTATGTCTTGGTCGATGCTGGCCGACGCATCGGCGAACAGGGTGCTTATCGTGGCCGAGTTGGCCTTCAGCGAATATCTGTTGTACATGGGCTCCGCCTTCATCTTGGGAGCCATCTTAATGGTGAATGTGTTTTTGCCCTGTACCGGCACTAATTGGGTATCATAGCCGGGCGCCTCTACGCTGAGCACGCCTCCCAGGTGGTCGACCTTCAGTTCGAACTTGCCGTCTTCTTCCGACATGGCTGCCTGATGGGTGCCGGCCAACGTGATTCGTGCGCCGGCAAAATGCTCTCCGGTGGCCGAATTGCTGACAGTACCCTTGATGACGGTCTGTGCAGAGAGGTTCATGGAGCAAGCCATGAGCGCAATGGTGGTTGTTTTCGTGATATTGTTCATGATGTCATTTCTTTACGGGTTCGAATATGATTCGGTCAAGGCGGAATGAGCGTGACAGCAGCTTCGATGTAAACTCCTTCGTGGTGACGTTGGTGGTAATGGTGAGCTGTGTGGTGGTTTGGATGCTGCTCTTGTCGTTGGCATCATCCATCAGCCACAGGCGGTCCGTATAGTTGGATACCGGTATCTCAAGGTTTTCGAAGGCCAGCATCTTCGTTACATGGGAGCCGCTGGTCAACAGGGTTTTAGCCTTATTGTTCTTTGTGGTGGTGCGGCCTTTGTCGTTCAGGTAGCTCACGGTGAACCCGATGCAGGTAGAGTCGAGTTCCTCGGTAAAGCCCCCCACGGTGACGGGCAGGAACACGGCGTAGACATTGTAGCTGCCGGCCAGGACGTCGGGGATGTCGAAGATGACGGTGGGGTTGGTCGACGTAGAGATGGGCATCACCTCGATGTAGCTGTCGCCGCTGATGCCCTCGACCATGCTTTCCGCCGTTACGGTACGGGTGTAGACGCTGGTGAGGGTGTTGTTGTAGGTGCGTCCGTTTTGCTGTTCGGCCTCAACGCCGATGGCTTTGTTCCATGTCTCGGTGTTGTCGTAGCCGAGTGCCTCTGTAGTGAAGATGTAGCCGTTGGAGCCTTTGCTTCCGGTGGCATCCGCAAACAGGGCAGCCGGTTGGCGGATGATGCTGCCCGAGGTAGAGGTGAGCGAGTCGGCAGAAGCCGGTTCGGCCATGCTCCCGCGGTAAATCAAATCGCTGACGATGGCGAGGCAGGTGCGCACATCCTGGATGGAGTCGGCTTTGCTTTGCTCTTTGTCGTAAACTTTGAAGGAGGGTGCTATCCGCTCATAAGCGGCATCCCAAGCAGCATCGGTGGGGACCAGCATCGTATATGCGGAGTCTTCGGTGGCAATGCTGCCGATGCCGTAAGCCGGGTTCTCCAGCAACCGGTTGTATTTCACCATGACGGTATCGTACACAGGCCGTCCTTCCTCGTCGATGTCCACCTCGATACTTTGGTCCATGTCCATGATGGTTTCGTCGAACTGGTGGATAAACTTATATATTTTGGAGGTATTGGCGGTGTATTGGATGTATTCGTAAAGGTTGTTGGCATAGGGTATCTGCTTCGTCAGGCGGTGCAGGATGCCGTTTTTTGCTTTCTCGTTGGCGCTGCTGAGCGGGCTTCCGGAGAAAGAAGCACTGTTGTCGAAATAATAAATCTTGCCGTTGTACATGCGTATGCCTTGCCCTGCCTGTGTGGAGGTGGGGTGGGTGTAACGGGCGAAATGGTTGGACACCAGTCGTTTTACGTTCTCGGTGTCATGGGTGTCGATACCGTCCAGTGCGTCGTTGGAGGGGGCAAAGACGGTGAACGACTGTGTAGACGACAGCAGGGCGTCGTATCCCGACTGCTTGAGCATGCCGGCAAAGACTGAGGTTTGTTCGTCCTGTTGCAAAATCTGCATGATGTTCTGCTGCGTTCCTGCGGCGTTGCTGTTTTCATAATGGTCGTCCCAATCGCTGCAGCCGGCGGATAAGGCAGGGGCCATCAGTCCGATTATCCCGGCGAGATGATATAGTTTACGTTTCATAATGGTACTCTGTTTCTGCATTTATATTTGGTCAGTCTTTGTCCTCCTTGTCGATATAGCTGACAGGGACGTATTCGAGGTAGTCGAAATGGAATTCCCCCAACTCGGATTCTACGTTCTTGGCGCGGAAGTAGTGCGGGGCATAGTCTTGGAAGGTGAAGGTGCCGATGACCTTGCGCATGGCGCCGTCAGCCTGGCGCAGTGTCTGCTTGTAGTTAGGCTTGTAAGCCGAGGCAGGCCCCTTCATGTAGCCGCGGTTGTGCATCATCTTGTCGTTCTCGTCGCCGCTGTCGGTGGTCTGGTCGTCGTCCACCCATCCAATCTTCGGGTTGCTGGCCTTGGTTTGGAAATCGACGGGGATACCGGTAATCTTCTCGTCGATGAAGATTTGGGCCAGTCCGCCCCATTCTCTCACCGAGTAGCCAAGACGAATCTCGTATGTTCCCGGCGGTACGGGCAGCATGCGCACCGTGAAGTCGTACCATCCGCGGATGGACATTTCGTCGGCCTGATAGTTGGTCCAGTCGTTAGACGCCCACATGATAAACTTGCTGGCCTCGTTGAACTTGAAGTAATCCCCGCAGAAGTCGGGAGTGATGGTGTACCCGTAGCCGTCGAGCCCGGTCAGCTGCCAGCGCACGTTGTTGTTGGTAAGCTCAGGCGGAATGGAGTAGGCATCGAACCGGATGCGCTTGTTGAGCACGTCTTGCTGCATGTTGTTTTCGTCGTATACGAGGATGTCGTTGAGGCAGTGGATATATCCGTTGGCCCCGCTGATATTGCTTTCCGGGGTGTTGAGCGTTACGCAGTCGCCGTTCGAGAGCGTATTGATTTTATTGCCGGCCTTGATTTCCATCAGGCGGTATTGCAGCATGGTTTCGTAGTACTCGTATCGCTTGTCCATATAAACGGGAGCCGTGCAAGGGCCGTTGTAGACGAACGAGTTGGTGGACATCTGCCGGTTGAGTATGTGGTAAGAAATAAACTTGTTCAGCGCGTTCTGCCTGCTGGTATAGTTGCCTTGGTCGCTTGTACCGTAATGGGCCTCGGCATATTTAATGAGGTCGTCCACGCTGTTGATGTTCGCTGCCTTCAGCACGCTGTCGGGCTCCGCGAAGATGGTGCAGCCGAGTTTCTTTTGGGCGATGGTCTTCATCTTGTAGCCAAGTATGGTGACGAACTCGGTGGTGTACGGCGCGTTGTACGACATGTCGTAGCTTTCCGAGATGGAGTCGTTCAGATGGGTAAGGTCGAATGCCTTTGAGAAGATGGTGAACTTGGGTAATGTTTGCAATACGCTGCCGAGCGTCTCGTCCGAAGGCACGATTACGCGGTTGATGACATGCACGACGCCGTTGTGCAGTTCCACGTCGGGCAGGGTTATCTTGGCGCTTTTGTTTACCATGATGTCGTTGGAGCCATTGTCGTTAGGCTGGTATGACATTACCATGTAACGGTTGTTCATGTTGGCTGTACCCAGTGCCCCCTCCGTAAAGTCCTTGGTCATGTAGCTCAAGGTGAGGCTGCGTATGGCGTGGTTGAACACGATGGCTTGCTTCTCCTGCGCCGTCATCGTGGCCAGCGTCTTACCCGTTTCGGCAAAGTAGGCATTGAATGCGGAGTCGGTGGGGATGAAGCAGGTATAGTGCCCGTAAGTGGAGAATAATGACTCTTCGCCGCTGTCCTTGATGATTTGCGAGAAGACGGAAAACATAGACGGCCGGCTTTCACAATAGCTTGCCACGGTTTCTCCCGTGAAGGTGTAGTAGCTGTCGCCGTTGATGTCGTCGCCATTGCAGCCGGTAAGTGTCATTAAAGCCGGAAGGCCTGCCAGTGCGATGATATGATTGATGATACGCTTCATTGTGGTTCCTATAGGTTATTTCTGTTCGATGTCGGACGAAGTGGCGTAGAAAGGGTTCTGCTTGAGCAGTTTGTTTACTTTCAGTTCGTCTTTGTTGATAGGCATATATAATGCGTTGAGCGTGTTCAGGCGCGTGGTTACCGTAGCCTCGTCCTGGCTGACATACTTGCGCAGCAGATACTTGGATACGATGGAAGCCACGTTGCCCTCGCGGCGCACACGGCGCAGGATGTCGAAATAGCGTTTACCTTCGAAGAGGAACTCCCTCTGCCGCTCGTCGAACACCAGTTCGCGCATCTTGTCCTGGGTATTGTAGTTGCTGAAAATCAGCGGGCTGGCACTCGGGTTGGCCCTTTCGTACGTTTTGCCCACCATGGCCAATGCCTCTTCCAGGTCGGTGCCGGCATTGCGCTCGACCAGTGCTTCGGCCTTTATCAAGTAAACGTCGGGCAGGCGGTAGATAATCCAGTGCTGCGTGTTGGCGTTCTGCACATAGTCGGAAGCCGATACGTTGTTAGACGACGATGCCTTGCGGTAAGACACATACTTCTTGATGGGGATGAGCGCATTTGACCCGCTGCTGAAGTAAGCGTCCTTGCTGCGGAGGTCGGACCCTTGGAATATCGAGTACTTGGAGAAGTCGGATGCCGACAGGTGGTTCCACGATGAGCGCCCGCCCGTGGTGCCGTACATTTCGTTGACCACATAGTCGGGAGTATACGGGTCGAATTGCAACTCGAAAATGCTTTCGGCGGAGTTTCCTGTTCCGAAAAGGTTCCTGTTGTAGTTTTCCGGCGTCTCGAGCTGCAGCGGATTGGTGGTCGTTGCGAGTATGCGGTTGCACATCTCGATGCTCTTGTCGTAATTGTTGCGCCACAGGTACATGTCGGCCATCAGTGTCCAAAGTGCTTTTTGGGTGATGCGTCCTTTGGTGGATGCAGTTGTGGAGTAGACCGCTTTCGCGTAGTTGTCGCTTATCTTGCCCAGGGCGTTCAGCAGCGAGTCGATGATGTCGTCGCCGTTGGTCTGTGCTATTTGGAATGGGCGGGTGTCGTCATCGTAAGGCTGCGTGATGTACGGCACATCTTTGAATGTACGCACCAGATAGAAATAGCACAGCGCCCTCAGCGTCGTAGCCTCGGCTATATAGGCGTTCAGTTCGCCTTGCTTGAAGTCGGGGTCGTTGTTCCTCACTCCCGGGGCTTTTGCCAAAACGGTGTTGCAGTAGTTGATGGCGCTGTAGACGGCGCCCCATGAGGTGTAGGCATTGGTAGCATCGACATTGGCATTGAGAATATAGCTGAGATTGTCATTGCAGTAAGTCCCGCGTTGTACGTTGTCCGACCGCACCTCTCCCCATGTAATCAGCCTTTCCATGACGTCGGGCTCCTCTAATGCCCGGTAGCAGGCGGCCACTGCGCTTTCTACGTCGCCCTTCGTTTGCCAGAAGTCATCGCTTACCAGTTCGGTTTCTGGCTTGATGTTGAACCAGTCCTCACACGCGGTCATCCCAAGGATGCCGGTGATTGCGATGATGAATGTTATGTTGTTTCTGAATCGTTTCATATCGTTGTGCTGTTTAGTTGTTTCTTACAATCCCACGGTGACACCCAGTGTGAAGTATTTAGAACGGGGCGTTTTGGAGTAGTCGGCACAGATGCCTTGGCTGTTGTAACTCACTTCAGGGTCCACTCCCGAATACCTGCTCCACGTAAGGATGTTATTCAGCGTAAATGACAGCGTAAGCTGGTTGAGCCCGGCCTTCTTGATGGCGCTGGGGCTGAAAGCATAGTTCAGCGTCAGCTGCTTGAATCGCAGGAAAGAGCCGTCTTCCACGAAGCGGTCGCTGCCCAGCCAGTTGCGCCCGTCTTGATACAGTGCCCGCGGAATGCCCGTGAGGTCGCCATCCTTGCGCCAGCGCCAGTTGACGCTTACGCACTGATTGTCGTTAGAGTACATGTTCTCCGCGTACATTCGGGCATAATTGATGACCTTGTTGCCGTAGCGGTAATTAAAGAATGCGTTCAGCGAGAGGCGCTTGTTGTACCGGATGGTGAATCCGAACCCCCCGTTCAGTTTGGGGTTGCAGTTGCCCAGATATACGATGTCGAGCTCGTCGATGGTTCCGTCGTAATTGATGTCTTCGTACATCGCGTCGCCTCCGCGGAACTGCACCGAGTTGGTGGTGCCATAGGCAAAATACATGGGTACGGCCTCTCCGTAGCTGTCTTTCACCACGTTCCCCTTGGCGTCGCGTGCTACCGGGCATGTGCCCTCCCGCCCCTCTTGGTATTTGTCGTATTGGTAAACGCCCAGATAGCGGAATCCGTAGATACTCCCGAAGGAGTTGTCCACCTGTACACGGCTCAGGTAACTGCCGTTGTTGAAGTCGAAAGAGCCGTTATAGCTGTCGAGGACATTATCATCGAGGGCCTTGATGGTGTTCTTGTAGTTGGAGAAGTTGGCATTGACGTCTATTGTGAACTTGCCTGCCTCGATGAGGTTGTTGGTGTTCAGGTTCAGTTCCCATCCGTCGTTATCCATGGTCCCGGCGTTGATGTAGCTGATGTAGTTGTAACCCGACGACGACGGGATGCGTTGGTTCTCGAACAGCATGTCGCTTGTCCTGCGGTGGTACACATTCATGTCGGCCACGACGCGCTCGTTGGACAAGCCAATGTTCAAGCCCACGTTGATGGAGGTAGAGCGTTCCCACTTCAGGTTTGTCAGCTTCAGGCTGCCCGGTTTGATGGTCGGTATGTCCATATAGTTGTTACCTCCAGCACTCCAGTTCCCGTTGTACCGGCTGAAGTAAAGGTATTCGTAGTTGGGTTGATTCCCGGTGACTCCCCATCCTGCCCTCAATGAAAATTCGGAGAGCCAGCCTTGCATCGGTTTCATGAACTTCTCGTCGGAAATAATCCATTTGCCCGATACCGACGGGAATGTCCCCCAGCGGTTATTGGTGCCGAACCGCGTGCTGCCGTCCCATCTGATGGTAGCGTCGAGTATGTACCTGCCTTGGTAAGCATAGTGCATGCGCCCTAATACGGCCATCGAACGCCATTGGCCGTTGCTGGAATACAGCGTGTTGATATTGGCTCCTGCCGTAGCGCTGGTAATCGACTCGGACGGAGAGCCATAGGTGATGAACTGTTGATACTGCGAGTTTCCGCTGGTCATCTGCCATGAAGCATAAAGCATCAGGGAGTGGTCTTCGCCCAGATTGGGCTGCCAGGTGATGTTCTGGTCGGTAATGACCGACAATCCCTCGTTTTCGTTCTCCTCGCTGCGGTTGATGTTTTCATTGAGCCACGGCTTCGGGATGATTTCCTTTGGCAGGAATCTGCCGGTTTTCTGGTTCTCGATGTCGAAGGTTACGTATCCGTTGTAGCGCAGTCGCTGGTAGTCGTTGGCCTCGATGAAATCGTATTGCAGGCGCAAGGTGGGGATGATGCGCATGTTTTTCTGGATGTTACTTGCCAAATGGGCCACAGCCACCGGATTCAGCAAGTCTTT
>DBRC01000050.1 GCA_002305505.1 Prevotella sp. UBA1378
ATCCTTATCCCGAACTCAGGTATCTCACTGTATTGATAGCCGAACATTTTGCAGCGCTGTCCGAGCACCCTGTCTATCACAGAAGCTAATTTGCGGTTAAAGTACTCCATGATAGGAAAGATTCCACCGAAAGGTGTAAGTTTCTCGGATTTTATTTGTATTTTTGCCATGTCGTGTTGGTATTTTATTTGCTTTTTTGCACCACTAAGTTAAGTGAAATTTCTGACAGGGTAAAACCATGGGCAATTTTTTTGTTACTCAGGTGCTTATAAAAATTGAAAAACTAAAGTGGTGCGGAATTTAGGTTTACTATGCTTGGCGTTAAACTTTATGGAAATAATGAAAACAACGATTGGCTTGTCCGGCAATTTGTGGCTTTCGATGTCTCAGATTCCTTACTGAGCGAGAAATTCATTCCGCGGCCCGATATATCCATCATTTTCCACTTCAAAAGCCGACCTCTGCTTATGGAAAAAGAAGACATCCTGCTCGAACCCCTTTTTGCAACGTCCATTATTTCACAACCCATTGTCATGAATCTCCACGGACCAATGGACACGTTTGTTGCAATTTGTAAACCAACTGTTCTTACGCGTATTTTCGGCCTTAACTTAGACTATATTCCGAAACGAAGCATCGATTTACCCCATACCGTCTTCCAGCCACTTTGGGACAAATTATCGCAACTTACAACAACAGAGGAACGCATCAACTGTTTTACAGACTTCATCAATTCTTCCTGCAAACAGCCTTACTGTCCCGATACCGTTGATTTGTTTTACGATAAAATAATAGAAAAGGGAACTAACATGCTGCTAAAAGACATTGTCAACGATTGTCCTGCCTGCCGACGTACCTTGGAAAGGAATTTTAAAAAACGCACCGGTGTAAGCCCTAAGAAACTCATGCGAATAGTGCGCTTTGATTATCTGTGGAATAAGATAAAAAACGAAAATGCCATAGATTTTCAAGACTTGGTGTTTGACGGCAATTACTTCGACCAAGCACACTTTATCAAAGATTTCAAAGCCATCACAGGCGAAAAACCAAGCTTCTTTTTCAACCGGAACCTGCAAATTACCAAGATGCTTTCCGGTAGAGCGGAAGGAACCATAGAATAATTTGTCGCTTTTTTACAATCACGCCGTTTCTTTTCATCTTAACTTTGCACTAAAAACCATAATAGGCAATGTTATGAAAAAGGTTATAGTACTCGGCAGTTTGCTCTTAGCTACGGGCATGCAGCTTTCAGCCCAGTCGTGGCTCGGAAAGATAGGAAACCGTGTAAAGGAAAAAGTTATAGAAAAGGTGGAACAACGTATTGAAGACAAAGCCGATGCCACAACCGAAAAGGCATTGGACAAATCGGAAGATATGGTAAAGAAAGCTGGAAAGAAGAAAGGGGAAAAACAGAATTCTCCTCAGAACGGGAAGAACGGAAACCCAAATAAGGCATTCTACGGTTCGTCTGAAACCGATGTCTCGTACGTAAAATACGACTTTGTGCCCGGGAATGAGGTAATCTTTGAAGACGATCTGAACGGTGAACAAAAAGGAGAATTTCCCGGCAAATGGGATTTGATAGAAGGAAATGCAGAGGTAGCCCAGATAAACGGCGAGAATACGCTTGCCATTGTGGGATACACGTACATCACACCCCTATTCAAAGAAAAATCCTTCATGTTACCCGATGAGTTTACACTGGAATTTGATGTGTATCTTGACGGTAATGAAGGCGAAACAAGTGTTGAGCTCATGAATGCCGGCGACGAAGTGATTGCAAATTCACTTTTTTGGAAGGACAACACCCGGTTTCTTTTTAATTGGAACAATAATACCAACGAAAAAACCAGCGAAGAAACCTTCGACAACAGTATTGGCTGGCATCATTACGCGCTTTCATTCAACAAACGGGCTATAAAGGTTTATATGGATGCCAAGCGTGTGACAAACATACCCAATGTAAGTGAAAAGCCTGTAAAAATAAAGTTCTTCGCACGCGGACCGGAAGACAGCAGCACAACTCACATTAAAAATATCCGTATCGCTAAAGGTGCCGTACCGCTTTACGACAAATTGATGACCGACGGGAAAATCATCACTTACGGCATTACATTCGACGTGGGAGAAGCAACCATTAAATCACAATCCATGGGTACAATCAATGAAATATTCAGCATTCTGCATAAATACCCTGACCTGAAATTTTCCGTGGAAGGACACACAGATAATACAGGGAATGCCGCATCAAACCAATCGCTTTCCGAAGCCCGTGCCAAAGCCGTATGCGATAAGCTGCAGCAAATGGGCATAAACGCTACCCGCCTTTCAGCCATAGGACACGGAATGAGCAAACCGATAGACACGAACGAGACGCCCGAGGGAAGAGCCAAAAACCGACGGGTGGAATTTGTACGTCTCCAAAAAAGCAAAACTATAAATTAAACCGGAAACGATGAAAGATACAAGCATATGAAAAACAAACAGGTTATATTATTTGCTGTTCTCACTCTGCATATTGGCGTTAAAGCCCAATCCACACCCGAAGCATTACTTAGCCAATTACCCAGTGTACCCACCGTAAATTGTGCTGCCGACAGGGAGGAAATCGACCGATTCGCCGAAAGGATTCACAAGGTAAAAGAAACCATACGGCTAACGGTCGACCGCATCCATGCCGATGCACAGGCAGATATGGCAAGGAACAAAATAGCATCCAACGTCATCCGGCTGTCGGGATTGGAGAAGAAAGACATACAAAACATCAGCAAAGACAATGGGCGAAAAGCGACAGAAAAGGTGATTAGCGAGCAATACGGCGTTTCGTTGCAGGAGCTGGAAACCGTAGGCGGAATGAGCGATGCCGAACAAGAAAAATGGGCACAACAATATGCCGGGAAAATGAAAAAAAAGGCATTGGACAACCCAAAAGCCTCCATAATAAAAGGCAGCAATGCCAAGCGGATGCTTGAACTGGCCAGCGAACAGAAAATACTGGGAGAACATATTACGGAACGGATGAACAGGATTGCCCACTTACTTGAACAAGTAGAAAAGCAAGACTCCATAGAAAGCCGGAAATTGGAAGAAAGACTCCGCCCCTTGCGTAAACAGCTTTGCTCGGGGATATGTTCCGATGCCGAAATAGCCCGTTCAAACGCCGCTGAGAAACAGATTCACGCCGCAAAAATTAAGTATTGCCAGATAATGTCGCCCCTACAAACCGATGCTATTGAACAATACTTGACCACTGTAAAATCACTCTTGCCCGATTACCGTAAACTAACAATCATCCAAAACGAAATAGCCGAGCTCCAGCAAATTGGCGAAATCATGCCGCAGGACGTAAGCTGCTATGCAGCAATTGACGAATATGCCGATGCATTATTATCCGCTTATAAATATTGGGTAGGAAAGTTCAACATGTAATAACCCGTTCACAATAATGCGTAAATGTTTATTCTCCTTGCTTTTTGCTGTCTCAAGCATAGCCGTTTCCAGTCAGCAGTATTCACGCAAAACCATAACGGTAGGCGAAGACACGTTCTTACCTTATATAAAAGGAAAGGTAGTGAACCGGATTCCGAAAAACTCCATAATTCCTCAAAAAATATTCAGCATTCTACATTCGCATGCGAACGTAAACACACCACAAGGCTACGAAGTAGAAGCGTACAGCGATGAAACTAATCGCAGATTGGAGGTGTATTTCAGGCCATATTTATTGGAAGAAGGAGAAGTCGTGCTGAAACCGGGAGGCTGTATCTGCTTTCATTTCAATGATATAGCCGCTATACTCGGGCAGCCATTACAATCGGGTATTAGCGGGATTTATACCTTGCCCTTGAAAACCGGAGATTTTATGGGTTTTCCCATTTACGAAAACGAAAGATGTGAAACTACCGCAATTTACAAAGGCGATGAGCCTCTGTTTCTACCTGTTTCTCAAGAAGAGTACCTGATGGCATTAATAAAAGCCGAAGAAAACAAAAACAATAGCGCGACTGTTTCTGCCAAGGATAATCTGAAAGAAATAGAAAAAGCATACATGGAATTGCTGAAAACCGATAAAACTGCCGCAGAAGAGTTTAGGAAGGAAATGGAAAGCCACAAGAAAGAATTAGCTCAGAATAACACCACAGAAGACTTAACGGCTTCCTACAAAAAAGAATTATCAGCCCTTCCACCTGCCGGAAGGAAAAAGCAGGCATACTACGCTCTTTATTCAATGGAAAAATACGGTAACCTATCAGGACTTGTCCCCGACAGCGATACGGGGAATGCGCACCCATTGGTGAAACCCAACTACAAAGCAATCTCCCAAAACACGAATATCAATATACGCTTAATGGCAGTAAAATGGAAACTGGACAATAACGCACATTCATGCTCACCAAGCTATTATCAAGCTCAAGACAAACTCGGCTATGCACTTACCGATGATAAAATATCGGAACTATACCATAGCCGTGCGATTTGGCAGAAGATTATAGAATGCATAAAATAGCGAGTCCGGGATAAGAAAGGATTTAAGTTGGCGAAGGGGCATTTTACGGTAAAACAGAAATTGCTTATCCTGAACTCGAGTTACCGCTTCGCCAGGCTTTCCAAACACAGGGTTATGTAGGTGCGCCATGATTTGCCTCTTGTCGGTATTCCTGGCTTTAGGTGTTTACCTATGGAAAAAGGGGACCGTGAAGAAAGCAGGCAGATAATCTGGAGGGAAATTGGTATCCTTAATTCCGCGGCACAATTCTTAATTAAAAATTGTGCCGCGGAATTAAGGATAAATAAAATAATAAAAATATCTCAGGTATGGGGGTGGGGTAAAGGTGCCCGTTGCGTGTTATAGCAATAGAAAGCGTCTTTAACCGGAACATGGAGGGTATGGAACATTGAATAAATCCCTTTTATATTATTAATAAAAACCTAAACAAAATGAACAAGAAATTTACCTTTGGCGCATTGGCGCTCACCTGCCTGATGACAGCTGCGCCGATCAACGGGTACGCACAGGACCCCGTCACTCCCGAGAGTGAATCCGTTTACGACTTCGACGGGTTCAAGGAACAACAGATGCTCGACATCTTCTATGAAGCACTGACGCAGGGGAAAAAATACCCCGATGCGGCAGCATTCACGCGTATAGGTATCTCACAGGGCGACCTGGCCTTCGTGCGGTCGCACGTGCGGAAACAGAATGTGCTCAGCGCCGACGGCCGCTTAATCAGCAAGACCTTCGCCGGCCGCAAGCTGTGGATGAACACACCGATGGGCTCCGGGGCGGGTGCCGATGCAGGCTATCCCTCGAAGGTGTTCCACAACGACGTGTTCTCCCTGTGGAACTATACCGCCCTGTGGGGCTCGTGGAACCACGGCATCTTCCAGGCACCGGGCTCATGGGTCGACGCGGCACACAAGAACGGCACCGACATCCTGTGCGGTATCAAGTTCTTCGACGCAGCCAGCGGCGAACATTCCGGCGGCTATGCCAACATCGTCAATACCAAGGACGATTCGGAATACGGATATGCCGGATTCAAATACGTGAAGCCGCTTATCCATCTGCTGAAATACATCGGTGCCGACGGTTACAACATCAACTGGGAAAGCGGTTCGCCTAATACCTGCAAGGAGTTCCACAAGGCAGCGTACAGGTATGCCAAGGATATCGGTTTCAACGATTTCCACATCGGCCTCTACACCACCCAGCATGCCTTGTCTGACTATAACCTCCCGCTTTATTACGAGGACGGACAAGTGTCCGACCTGATGCTCAACTACGGCGGCGAATACAGCCTGTCACGGTCGGTGCAGACTGCTAAAAGCACGCCCATCGGCGCCAGCTCGCTGTGGCAGGGCTTCTGGATACAAAGCATGAACCAGAACTGGACTTATCTGGACACCGATGCCAACGCCCACGAAGGGAACATCTGCCTGTGGGGCGAGCATAAGATGAGCCGTTTCTGGTCATACAATTCGGGCAGCGACGACTTCGAGGCACAGAATAACTACCAGTGGCTGCTTGAGCGCGCTTTCAGCGGAGGCAACCGCAACCCGCTCCTTCTCCCCGAAGTGAGTAACTACGGAAATGAAATAGAATGGAAAGGCACCACGCCTCCGCTCTCTACTTTCTGCGGTTTCGCCAACTGGATTCCGGAACGTGCCACCGTACAAGGGCATCTGCCTTTCATTACCCATTTCAACCTTGGCAACGGCAAATACTATAGTTACAAGGGTATCACGACGGCCGGTTCGTATTATAACATGGCTTCGCAGGACGTAGTGCCCACCTACCGCTGGTTAGTGACCGAGGCCGGGCAGGAAAATACCCTCAGCACAGCCATTGACCCTGCTTTCACCCACAAGGATTCCTATATCGGAGGTTCATCCCTCGAGCTGAAAGGGGATGCGGGAAAGAGCACGGACATCATTCTCTACCGTACCAATATCCAGCCCAATACAGCGGGCGTATATGCCAACATTGCCATCAAAGGAGCCGACCACAAGGCCACCGACGTGAAGTCGTGCCTGTACCTCATCCTGCGTACGGCCAGCGGCCAGTGGAAAGAATATGCCGTGCCCGACAACAAGGGGGCGAACACTTGGCAGGAGCATAAAATCGAACTGAGCGACCTCGCTGCTACTGACGTCATCGACCGCATCGGATTGCGCGTGAAAGGCGGTGACAACAAGTACGACATGTATGTGGGCAAGCTGGAAATCAACGATGCAAACAAGATAGCTGTAGCCGGGATACAGGCTCTTGAAGTGGAAAAGAAAGAAGAGACCACCCAGACCATGTCGTTCAAACTGAACTGGGAAGTGAACCATGTAGCCGATGAATACGGGATGGTGTTCAACGACGCTGCCGGCATCGACCACTTCCAGATTCTCTATAAGAACGCCGAAGGAGGAAAAATAAGGGAAATCGCCCGCACCACGCAATGGGCAGCCTTCATCGGCGACGTGCTGCTCGAGGAGGGCGACGTACCCTACATCGGCGTACGCTCCGTATCCAAGGATCTCAAGAGCTACTCGGAGGTGGCATGGCAAAAGGTCGACCGCAACCCCAATGCTCCGGAACCACTCGAAATCAACACCTATGGCATCAGCGAGATGAACCCGAACTGCGAAGGTGCAGACATTGCAAGGCGTGTGCGCTACGTCGATTTGTTCAAAACCGAGGGGGCTGTACAGAATATCAACTATACTGCTGCAAGCCCACAGGCCGACGGCACACAGTATGTACGGGTGACCGACCATAAGCTGATTGTAAAGCAAGGGCAGAAAGTTAAGTTCACGTTGAAAGGTTATGAAGCTACCGATGATAAAGACGGAAACCACGATGACTTGCGCTGGTGCTTTGCGGGTGGCTGGATCGACTTAGACGGAAGTGGTAACTACAACCATCCGAAATCTGTGAAAGACCAGTACTTGTATATTAAGAATACGACGGAATACGATTTGACCAGCAGCGACGGAACCGACCCGTTAGGCGAGCGCGTATTCAAGGTGGGCACGCTTAGAGGCGCTACCATGAGCATGGTGCAAGGCGGGCTTACCGGGGAATTTGAAATCCCCGAAGACGCACACCTCGGCGAAAGCCGCCTGCGCATCGTGTTCTCCGATGCTTGGTTTGCCGGCGAATTCTTGCCTGTAGGCCTGCACAACAAGGGATTCTCGATCGATTTCGACGTGGAGATACAGGGTGATAACGTGGAAGGCCAGCGCGGCGCAATAGATACCCGCGACAAGGGCGAGGCAGAGGAGCCGGAAGGTTTCTTGACGCCGAATGCCATCAGCAGCGTAGCCGGCGAGGCACCTTCCGTTGTCGTTGTTGCCGACGGCGTGAGGTTCAGCAATGTCGACGAGGCATGGGTTTATTCTGCCGACGGCGTATTGGTGAAACATCTCTTCAAGCCGTCTTCCGTTTCGGCACGTGAGTTCAGAACGGGCGTTTACCTTGTGAAGGTTCAGAACAAGGACGTCATCCGCACACAAAAACTAATGATTAAGTAGTCTTTTTCAGGATAATTATCATTTTCAAATCGGGGGGCTTGGTCATTGCCCCCCGATTTAGTTTGCTCCATATAGAACAGGAATAACTTTGAAATTACAAATGAATGATTAAATGCTTTTTTGCGTTAGGTTCCGCAACAAAAATGAGAGGGACAGCAGCCCGAAAGGCATGCAAAGGTTAGCACGAGGGTAATTTTGATACCAAGAAGGATAAATTGGTAGGGGGCTGACGGCGTCCGTAACAAAAATGTAATACCTATTACTTGAATTATCAACAAGATTTGCTTACCTTTGCATGCACTTTATATAATCTGGGCACCGGCGGCCGGGAAACGGCGGCCGGCAGTGTAGTATGTCATCACAGTTATCAAGAAAAGAAAATGGATTTAATAGGAAACAGCAGTCACGCCATCGGCGCATTGCCCCTATGGGCATGGATTACGTTTTATGCAGTAGTGCTCATCATGCTCGTCATCGACCTGAAGTCGTTCGGCAAGAAAGGGCAGCACGAGGTAAGTGTAAAAGAAGCGCTGAAGATGTCGGCCCTTTGGATAGCCGTGTCGTTCGTGTTCTGCTACCTTATTTATGAGTTCTATCCCGTCGACAGCCATGAAAAGGCGATGGAGTTCCTGGCCGGCTACCTCATCGAGAAATCGCTCTCGATGGATAACCTGTTCGTGTTCCTCATGCTTTTCTCCTTCTTCGGCATAGAGCGCAAGTATCAGCACGAGGTGCTTTTCTGGGGAATCTTCGGTGCGCTGGTGCTGCGTAGCGTGTTCATCTTTGCCGGCGCGGCGATGGTGGAGCGTTTCGAGTGGGTGCTCGGCCTGTTCGGCATCTTCCTCCTGTACACCGGTGCCAAGATGTTCGGCCATAACGATAACGAGACGGCCGACCCCTCGCAGAATGTCATCGTGAAGCTGTTCAAGCGTTTCTTCCCCGTCAGCCACCAGATGCACGGCGACAAGTTTTTCATCAAGGAGGGCGGCCGGCGGCTGGCTACCCCCCTCTTCATTACGCTTATCGTCATCGAGACCACCGACGTGGCCTTTGCCGTCGACTCGATACCGGCGGTATTCAGCGTCTCGCGCGACCCGTTCATCGTACTCACGTCCAATATCTTCGCCATTCTCGGCCTGCGCGCCCTTTATTTCGCCTTGGCCGCCGTAGCTAAATACTTCACCTACCTGAAGTACGGGCTGGGCGTCATCCTTATCTTCGTGGGCATCAAGATGCTGCTGGCGATGGACGAATACATCAACATGCTTCTCGGATGGGCAGGCATCGACTATGTGATGCCGCACGTCAAGGTGCCTACGGAATGGTCGCTCTGCTTCATCTTCGGTACCCTGTTGCTGTCGATGGGCCTATCGGTGGCAGTATCGAAGAAAAGGGGAGGGTAACCCCGCCCCGCTGCCCTCTGCTCCTTGTAACCTTGCAGCACAACCGTAGCGTTTATGGAAACTCTATCCCGCGAAAAAGACATTCGCCGCGTGACACTGGCCGGAAGTGCCGTCAATGCGGGGCTCGTGACATTTAAGTTCGTGGCGGGCACCGTGGGCGGTTCGGCCGCTATGATTGCCGATGCCGTCCACTCGCTGAGCGACTTCCTGACGGACATCGTCGTGCTTGCTTTCGTGCACATCAGCGGGAAACCGGAGGATGACGGCCACGACTATGGGCACGGCAAATATGAGACGCTGGCCACGAGCATCATCGGGCTGGCGCTGTGTGCCGTGGGCTTGTTTATCTTCTACAACGGGGCGGTGGAGATTGCCGCGGTGATGGGCGGCGGAACGATAGAGGCGCCGGGGGCAATAGCCCTGATAGCGGCCTTGGTGAGCATCGCCATGAAGGAGTGGGCTTACCGCTTTACGCTGAAGACCGGGCAGAGGGTAGGCTCGCAGGCCGTGATAGCCAACGCATGGCACCACCGCAGCGACGCCTTCTCGTCGATAGGCACGGCTGCCGGCATCGGCGGTGCCATCCTGCTGGGCAGCCACTGGGCCATACTCGACCCTGTGGCAGCCATCGTGGTAAGCTTCTTCATCGTGCGGACGGCTGTTACCTTGTTGCGCCATTCGGGCGACGAACTGCTCGAAAAAAGCCTGCCCGACGACATCGAGCGCGAGATAGAGCGCATTGCCGCCGCCGAACCGCAGGTGAGCGAGGTGCACCATCTGCGCACACGCCGCATAGGCAGCAACATCGCCATCGAGATGCATGTGCGCATGCCGGGCAACATAACGCTATACGAGAGCCACTGCCACGCAACGAACATCGAGCAGAGCCTGCGCCGGCAGTTCGGTCAAGGGACACACATCGGGCTGCACGTGGAACCGGTGAAAATCGGCGGGCGCTACCAGGAGCCCGGCACGTGAGGGGCAGGGACGGAATCAATGCAAACGTTTACCCATGCGTGCACTGTATTTTCTTGAAAGGAAACAGCTGCGTACTGTTTACTTTTTGTATATTTGTGCATTAATCAAATATTTAAGTTTTTATTCATGAAGAGAAAAACAGTCATTAACGTGTGTATCGGTGCGGTTGCGATGATGACGGCCGCAGCTTGCGGAGAGAAGGATTTGTATGACGCAGGGGCCGCCGGGAAAGCGCAGGAGCCGAAAGCGGAAAGCACCTATTTTGATTTCGCGACCCGCAACGACATCGCCTTTCAAGTAGACTTGGGCACAGCCGGAGCCGGAGCGCTGATAGAAGTGTACGCCGAGAATCCGTTCAACGCCGAATCGTATACACGCAATGCTGCCGAGGCAATCTTTAAGGTATATGCCGACGAAAAAGGAAAATGGAACGGAACGGTGGCTGTCCCTGCGGCAGCTGAAACCCTCTATCTGCTGCCCAATGCCATGGGGCTGCCCGTGATGGAAGAACTGCAGGTGAACAACGGGGCGGCTGCCTACGTTTGCAATCAAAGTGCAGACGGGCCGAAACGGGCAGCCAGGAAAAAGGTGACGGCCACGGGCGCACAGCCGCTGTATGCCGTAGATGCCGGGAAAGGTATCTATGCCCTCTGCCAATGGACTGAACACGGGGGCATCACAGCCCCTGGGGGCTATCTGGCGGATGCCGGCATCGACGCCTCGTGGACAAGGAAGATACAGGGTACCTTTTGGAACGGGGGCAGCTCGCGCCCGAACTATCAGTCGATGGACAACACCAAATACATCACGGACGTGGCCCATGTGAATACGACCATATCCAGATATGCCAGGAACGACGACGGGACAGTAGCCACCATCACCGAAGCGGCGGTCTACTTCACTTTCCTCGACGAGAGCGCCTGGAACCAGAATGCCATCGGGTATTACTATTATCCCAGCGACGGGGTTCCCGCCTCGCCTTCCGACGTGAAGCGCATCATCATCTTCCCCAATGCCTCGACAGCCGGCAATGTGCCGTTCGTCATGCTCGACCACGAGAACGAGAAGTATGCTTCGCCCCAATCGGGCACCAGCGCCCAGTGGCTTTACCGCAGGGCCGATGCGCCGCTGAAGATGGGCAACAAGGTGAAACTGCTTTATCAACGGCCCGACGGCACGGTGACGGATAAGTTCCCGGCAGGGTATACCATCGGCTATTTCATCATCTCAAACGGTTTCGGAAACGGATATAGCACCAGTCACCAGCCTTACGACCTGAACTTGAACGCAGGGGAGGCGGGGAACAAGGGATATATCTACTCGAACCAGGCGTGGAACACGAACGGGAAATCGAGCTTCGTGGCGATAACGGACAGCGAGACGGGGCGTGTAGTCTACGGCATTGAGGACGGGACGGACAAAAGCTACGAGGACGTGCTGTTCTGCGTGGAGGCCGACCCTTCGGGCTCCATCTACGACCCCGACCGGCCCGTGGTGCCAATCGACGACGACATCACGGCCACAGAGAAATATTCGGGTACGTTGCTCTATGAAGATATTTGGCCGACGGGCGGCGATTACGACATGAACGACGTCATCGTGGAGTATACCCGTGCCATCACGTTCGACGGCAATAACAAGGTGGTGGAAATCAACGATACGTTCTGCCCGGTGTGGGACGGCGCCACCTATGAGAACGCCTTTGCTTACCAAATAGCCGAAGGCCAGCTGGGCACGCTCGCGCTGCCGGAAGGGGCGGTGTACGAGGAAGAGACGCGCTCGATAGTGGTGTTCCCCGACGTCAAGGCTGCACAGAACCGGAAAATCACGGTGAAGCGTACGTTCGACAGGAGCATCAGCAAAACCGATATCAAAGCCTATAACCCGTTCATCGTCGTAAACTACCGGGAAGGGGCCGTCGGCCGCCAAGAGGTGCATCTGCCGAAACGCATGCCCACGGCCTGGGCCGACCACAGCTTGAACTACTCGGAAGACGACGCCTATTACATCAATAAGGACGGGAAGCACCCCTTTGCCATGGATATTCCCGTGCACGGCTTTAAGCCGGTTACCGAGCGGATGACCATCGGCAGCGAAGGCGAATACCCGAGATTCACGCACTGGGTGAACGGCGAAGCCGGCTACGGCAACTGGTATGAACAGAAACAATGACGCGCCAGGCTTAACCGCCGGCGATGGCATCTCCCCCGGAAGCAGTACGGCGCTGCTTCCGGGGGAGCTTAGTTTATTGCAGCAACGACCCGGGGCGGCGGAAGCAGGCACAGCCGGGAGGGCAATAAAGGCAATATTTGCTTAAAACGCAACCGGAACCGGGGGATTCTCTATTATTTTCATTATCTTTGCAGCAAATTTCTCGAACGACATGAACATACTCGTTACCGGAGCCAGCGGATTTATTGGCTCATTCATTGTGGAGGAGGCGCTTAGGAGAGGCATGAACGTATGGGCGGCAGTAAGAAAATCGAGCAGCCGTGAATACCTGACCGACGGGCGCATCCGCTTCGTTGAGCTCGATCTCGGCTCATGCGAACAAATAATGGAGCAGCTGCGACCGTTGCAGCTCGACTACGTAGTACATGCTGCGGGGGCAACGAAATGTCTGCACAAAGAGGATTTCTACCGTATCAATACAGAGGGTACGCGCCATCTCGTGGAAGCCATCTGCCGGCTGGGCATCCGGCTGAAACGCTTTGTGTACATAAGCAGTCTCAGCGTTTACGGCCCGGTGCGCGAAAAGGTGCCCTACCAGCCGATACGTGAAAGCGACACGCCGCGGCCGAACACGGCTTATGGCAAGAGCAAGTTGCGCGGCGAGATGGTGCTGGAGTCGCATCCGGGCTTCCCGTATGTCGTCCTCCGTCCGACGGGGGTGTACGGGCCGCGCGAACGCGACTACTTCATGATGGTGAAAAGCATCAAGGCGCATACCGACTTTGCCGTGGGCTACAGGCGGCAAGACCTCACGTTCGTGTATGTCGGCGACGTGGTGCAGGCCGTGTTCCTCGCCCTCGACCACGGGCAGGAGGGGCGCAGTTACTTCCTGAGCGACGGGCAGGTGTACCCCTCGCGCGCGTTCAGCGACCTGATACGGCGCGAGCTGGGGCATCCGTGGCTGCTGCGCGTCAAGGCTCCGCTATGGCTGCTGCGCGCCGTAACGTTCTGCGGGGAGTACATCGGGCGGATGACCGGCAAAGCAAGTGCCCTGAACAATGACAAGTATCACATCATGAAGCAGCGCAACTGGCAGTGCGACATAGAGCCTGCCTGCAGCGAGCTGGGCTACCGCCCAGGGGTGCAGCTCGACGAGGGCGTAAGGCGCACCGTCGGCTGGTACCGCGAGAACGGGTGGTTGTGAGGATGACGGGGAGCCTGACGGCGGCTTACAGGGCCGTCAGGCCCGCTTATAATGAATTATCAAGATGAAAATATCTTCCCTTTTCAAGATAGAGAAAAAGCCTAAGCGCGGGCTGTTGGCCATGGAATGGGTGGCGATGGGCTATCTGCTCATCACCCTCCTGTTGCTGTTCTTTACTTACACCAAGGTGCACAACCCCCAGTCGATGCTCGTCGGCCGGCTGCAAATAGCGGCAATGACAATAGCCTTGTGGGGTGTCTACCGCATGATCCCCTGCCGGCTCACGATGTTTTTCCGCGTGCTCGGGCAGATGGCGCTGCTGTCGTGGTGGTATCCCGATACTTACGAGTTCAACCGTATGTTCCCTAACCTCGACCATTTGTTTGCCGGATGGGAACAGCAGCTCTTCGGATACCAGCCGGCCCTGCTTTTCTCGCAGGCGTGGAGCCATCCCCTGTGGAGCGAACTGATGGATTTGGGGTATGCCGCTTATTACCCGATGATTGCCGCCGTGGCTTTCTTCTACTTCCTCTTCCGTTATGAGCAGTTCCACCGCGTGGTGTTCATCATCATGACCTCGTTCTTCCTTTATTACCTTATATACATATTCGTGCCCGTTACCGGCCCGCAATATTACTATCTGGCCGTAGGCTTAGACCAGATAGCACAAGGCGTGTTCCCCAACGTGCACGATTATTTCGCCACCCATCAGGAGGCGCTTGTAAGCCCGGGCTGGAAGGACGGTGTGTTTTACCAGATGGTTGCCAGTGCCCATGAGGCAGGCGAACGCCCTACGGCGGCTTTCCCCAGCAGTCATGTGGGCATCAGCACGATGCTGATGCTGATGGCATGGGCTTCGCGCAGCCGCCGGCTTTTCTACGGCTTGCTGCCGCTCTACATACTGCTCTGCCTCTCTACCGTTTACATCCGGGCCCATTATGCCATAGATATCTTTGGCGGATGGGTGTCTGCCCTCGTCTTCTATTACGGGCTGAAATGGATTTACGGGCATACGGGCAAATAGCGCGCTCCTTAGTCCAGGCCATCCGCCAGGATGGCTTCTGCATGCCTTATCTCCTCGGCCGTGGGCGTGGCAACGGCAGCTAAGGGATAGTCGAGCCCCAGCTGCTTCCATTTGAAGGTGCCCAGCGTGTGATAGGGCAGCACCTCTACGCGTTCCACGTTGCGGAGCGAGGCGATGAAACGGTGCAGGCGGCCGAGGTATTCGTCCTTGTCGGTAATGCCCGGCACCAGCACATGGCGTATCCACACCGGTATGCCGGTGTCGGAGAGATAAGCGGCACAGTCGAGGATGTTCCTGTTGGTATGCCCGGTCAGTTGTTTATGCTGGCCGTCATCGATGTGCTTCAAGTCGAGCAGCACCAAGTCGGTAGACCGCATCAGCCGTTCGAACTTATCGAAGAACGGGCTGTGGCGCGTAAACGGCTGCGCTGAAGTGTCGAGACACGTATGTATGCCCCGGTGCTTCGCTTCCTCGAACAGTTCGATGAGGAAGTCTATTTGCCACAGCGCTTCGCCGCCGCTCACGGTGATGCCCCCCTCTTCGCCCCAGTAGCTGCGGTAGCGCTCCGCCTTGTCGAGCAGTTCGCCGGCCGTCACCGGGTGGCCTTTGTCCCTCTTCCATGTATCCGGGTTGTGGCAGTACTGGCAGCGCATGGGGCATCCCTGCAGGAAAACGACAAACCGAATCCCCGGCCCGTCTACGGAGCCGAAGGATTCGGTAGAATGTATGTATCCTGGATGTTGCTGTTCCATTACATTTGTTCGTGTGCCTGACGGGCAATGACATCCAACTGCTGCTCGCGTGTCAGGTCGATGAACTTCACGGCGTAGCCGCTCACGCGGATGGTGAAGTTGGCATATTCCGGTTTCTCGGGATGCTCCATGGCATCCTTCAGCTTGTCTACGCCGAATACGTTCACGTTCAGGTGGTGTGCTCCGCGGCCGAAGTAGCCGTCCATCACGCGCACTAAGGTTGCGGCGCGCTCCTCGTCGTTATGCCCCAGTGTGTCGGGACTGATGGTCTGCGTGTTCGAGATACCGTCGAGAGCATACTCGTAGGGCAGTTTAGCTACGGAGTTGAGCGATGCCAACAGCCCGTTTTTCTCGGCTCCGTACGACGGGTTGGCGCCCGGTGCAAGCGGTGTTCCGGCAGGGCGCCCGTCGGGCATGGCCGCCGTGTACTTGCCGTATACCACGTTCGATGTGATGGTGAGTATGCTCGTCGTAGGTTCCGAGTCGCGGTAAGTATGATATTTGCGTATCTTGTTGAGGAATGTCTTGAGCAGCCACACGGCGATTTCGTCAGCGCGGTCGTCGTCGTTGCCGTAACGCGGGAAGTCGCCCACGGTATTGAAGTCGACGGGGAATCCCGTCTCGTCGCGGATAATGCCCACCTTGGCATACTTCACGGCGCAGAGCGAGTCGACCACGTGGCTGAATCCGGCGATGCCCGTAGCGAACGTGCGGCGCACGTCGGTATCGATGAGCGCCATTTCGGCTGCCTCGTAGAAGTACTTGTCGTGCATGTAGTGTATCAAGTTGAGCGTCTTTACGTAAACACCGGCCAGCCAGTCCATCATGTCGAGGAAGCGTGGAATCAGTTCATCGTACTTCAGTTCGTCACCCTCAATCGGCCGGTAAGCCGGTCCGCATTGTTCACGTGTGCGCGAGTCCACGCCGCCCGAGATGGCATAGGTGAGACACTTGGCCAGATTGGCGCGGGCGCCGAAGAACTGCATCTCCTTTCCCGTCTGCGTGGCCGATACGCAGCAGCAGATGGAATAGTCGTCGCCCCATACCGGGCGCATCACGTCGTCGTTCTCATACTGTATCGAGCTGGTTCTTACCGAGATCATGGCAGCATAGCGCTTGAAGCCTTCCGGCAGGCGCTTGCTGTAGAGCACGGTAAGGTTAGGTTCGGGCGAGGGCCCCATGTTCTCCAGCGTATGCAGGAAGCGGAAATCGGTTTTCGTCACCATCGGACGGCCGTCCTGGCCAAGGCCTGCCACTTCGAGCGTAGCCCATACGGGGTCGCCGCTGAAGAGCTGGTTGTACGAAGGGATGCGCGCGAACTTCACCATGCGGAACTTCATCACCAGGTGGTCGATCAGTTCCTGTGCCCCGCTTTCGGTAAGCGTGCCTTCGGCTATGTCGCGCTGGATGTAGATATCGAGGAAGGTGCTGATGCGGCCTACCGACATGGCTGCGCCATTCTGGGTCTTCACAGCTCCCAGATAGCCGAAATAGAGCCACTGCACAGCCTCCTGCGCGTTTTGTGCGGGCAGCGAGATGTCGAAGCCGTAGAGGGCTGCCATCTCCTTGAGCCCCTTGAGCGCCTTGATTTGCATGGACACCTCTTCGCGCAGGCGGATGACGTCGTCTACCATCCCGCGGTCACCCATCAGGCTAAGGTCTTTTTGTTTCTCGGCAATGAGGAAATCGACGCCGTAGAGCGCCACGCGCCGATAGTCGCCCACGATGCGCCCGCGGCCGTAGGTATCGGGCAGCCCTGTGAGGATATGGTTATGGCGCACGAGCTTCATCTCGTCCGTATAGGCGTCGAACACGCCCTCGTTGTGGGTTTTGCAGTATTTGGTGAATATCTCGTGGTTCTTTTCCGAGGGCTGGTAGCCGTACGTGGTGCAGGCCTGTTCGGCCATCTTGATGCCGCCGTAGGGCATAAAGGCGCGCTTGAGGGGCTTGTCGGTCTGTATTCCCACCACCTTCTCCAGCTGCTTGTCCAGATAGGCGGCGCCGTATGCCGTGAGGCCCGACACCACTTCTGTCTCCATATCGAGCACGCCGCCCTTGGCACGCTCCTCTTTCTGGAGTGCCTGCAACTTGTCCCACAATATGTCCGTAGCTTTAGTAGGCCCGGCGAGGAAACTTTCGTCGCCCTCGTAGGCCGTGTAGTTACTCTGAATAAAATCCCTTACGTCTACTTCTTCTTTCCATCCGATTCCTTGGAATCCTCTCCATCTCTTTTCCATGTTTGTCTTGTTTTTTGCTGTGAATAAATTGCGTTGATAAAAGTCACGCTCCTGAATCCGTATGTTATCGGGCTGCAAAGGTACGATAAAAAAACTGTCCCTGCAATATTTACCAGATAATATTGAGTGAAATCATGATTTTTGGGTATTGTGCAGTTTAGCCGTAAAACGTACCTTTGCAGCCGAAATAGTAACGTTTTTAAATATAAAATTAACGGATTATGAGAAAAAAGTACATCTTATTAATGCTGCTGATGCTCTCCATCGCCACGTTGGGAGCCAAAGCGGAAAATGTGAGCCGCCTCGTGATTGAGCTGAACAGCGGAAGCGTGACCGAGTTTCTGCTGGCGGATTCGCCCGTGGCCACCTGCGCAGGCGGGACGCTCCGCGTGGAAGGAGGCGGGCAGGTAGTGGAAGCCGCGCTGAGCGACGTGAAGGAATACCGCTTTGCCATTGGAGCCACGGGAGTCGGCGAGGTGGGGAACGGCCGGTTCGGCTACGAGTCGGGGCACGTATATATTTCGAATGCGCGCAGCGGCGAAGCAATCAGGGTGTTTAACTTTCAGGGCCAGCAGGTGACCGGTGCTAAGGCCGATGCCGCCGGCAGTGCCGCCATCGACTTGAACCAACTGGGCGCAGGCGCCTACATAGTGAAATCGTCAACAGCAAGTATTAAAATCATTAAAAAATAAAACGCAATTATGAAAAAGCAGATATTCTTTACAATGGCAGCTCTTTTCGGTTTGATGGCCGGAGTAAACGCACAGTCGTACCAGATGAAAATAACCAAGGCCGACGGGTCGGTGGTGTTGATAGCCGCCGACGAGGTGAAGAGCGTGACCTTCGTCAGCGAGGCCGCCTCGGCAGCCGAGGAGGTAGCAGGAACCTATCTGGGATGGACGAGCGCTTCGGCAGCATATTTCAGCAACATGAACAGCAACGGCGACCAAGTGGTGCTGACCGCCAATGCAGACGGCAGCCTGAAGGTGGTATATGCCTCGGCGACATGGGGAACCGGTACGTTCGACAACGTGCCCGTGACGCTTGGCGACGAATACGTGCTGACGGAGACCGAAGGCAGCATCGGCATGGCCATGGGCGGCGGTACCCCCAAGAACTATGCGGCCATTCTGAAAAGCGCGACGATAAGCAAAGACAAGTCTACTTATACTTTCGTGTTCACCGCCCCTTCCGTAATGGGCGGCACCACCATGACTTTCAGGAACGGGACTGCACCGGAAGATACTTCGGCTTCGGCTAAAAGTATCATGTCGAACTATGGCAAATGACATGATAAGCAAGGGATTTATCTTATCAATGGCCTTGACAGGGACGATAGCACTATCGTTCCTGTCTTGCGATAATATCTATGACGATCCGGAGCCGGTAAGCATTATCCCTACGGAGGGAAACAGCTACCGGTATATCAATGCGACGAAGTATACCAACTGGGTTTACATCAATCTGCACAGGAAAGACTCCGTGACGCTCGACTACCGGAACGTGCACGATATTCCGGCCGAATGGGATATTGCCATCCACCGCTACGACGTGAAAACAAATGGCGGGGCAGGGTTGGAAACGGCCTATGAGGCCTTGGACGCCCTTCAGGCAGACGTAGAAAACGGCGTGTTTGTGCGGCCGATGGCAAGCAGTTTCGTAAAAGACGTCGAGGACGACAGCGTAACGGTAGACATGTCGACGATGATGCAGGGCTACTTGGGCTATGCCCCGTCGCCCGTAAATCATGAAATAGGCAAATGGCTCCACCTCGACCTGAGCACCATGCCGCCCATCTATACGCCCTCGAACAAGGTGTACTTGATATTGATGAGCGACGGCACCATCGGTGCCATAAGGTTTACGGGCTACTCCAATCCGAACTATTACAACACGAAGGGGTATATCTCCTTCGACTACTTATATCCACTAAACTTCAAGCGATGAGGAAAATCTTGTTACTGACATCGGCCGCCATCTGCTGCATGGCGATGGAGGCCGGCACCATCAAGGGAATCGTGGTGGGCGATGACGATAAGCCGGTGGCCTACGCTTATGTCAGCGTGGAGGGGAAAAAGTATGCCACGCAGACAGACAAGAACGGGTATTTCCGGTTGGAGGTGCCAAGCGGGACATACAAGCTGAACATATCGTCGATGGGGTACGAAAAGAAACAGGTAGACATAGAGGCAGGCAACAACAACGTGAAGGTGCGCCTGCACGAAGACCTTATCCACCTCAACCAAGTGACGGTGACGGGAACGCGCACCCCGAAAACATTGGCCAACACGCCTGTGGTGACACGGGTAATCACGGCCGAAGACATAAAAAAAATAGATGCCACCAATATCAAGGACGTACTGGTGGCGGAAATTCCCGGCGTGGAGTTCTCCTATTCCATGAACCAACAGGTGTCCATGCGCTTGCAAGGGCTGGGCGGCATGTCGGTACTGTTCCTCATCGACGGGGAACGATTGGCAGGCGAGACGCTTGACAATACCGATTTCCAACGGCTCAACATGGACAACATTGAACGGATAGAAATCGTGAAGGGGGCGGCGTCGGCGCTCTACGGTAGCAACTCGGTAGGGGCGGTGGTGAATATCATCACAAAGTCGGAAAGCGAACCATGGGCCGTGCAGCTCGGCACCCATTGGGGAAACAGGTATGGGGAGCAGCGCCACGGTGTCACGGCGAGCTTCAGGCAAGGCCGGCTGACCAATATATTGAATGTGCAAAACGACAAAACAGACTCTTACCGGGTGTATGAAAAGGATAATGCCGACAGTACGCTGGTGTATGGCAGCCGGCAGTGGAACTTCAAGGACAAGCTGGTGTACCGGATAAACGGCAAGTCGCACCTCATAGGGAAAGCCGGCTATTACTTCCATGAGCGCAACTCATCGGACATCCAGAAAGACCGCTCCCGCGACTTTAGCGGCGGACTGCGCTATGTGGGGCAGCTCACGGACGACGATGCGCTGGATATCGGTTATACAGGCGACCGCTACGATAAAAGCGACTTCTATCCGGCAACGAAGAAAGACTTGCTCGACTATAAAAACACACAGCACTCGCTGCGGGCGCTCTATACCCATACCTTCGGAAAGGAGCTGGCAATGACGCTCGGAGGCGACGGCATGGCCGACTACCTCAAATCGTACCAGTTCGCAGGCGGAGGCTCGCACAAACAATATACGGCCGACGTCTTTGCACAGGCCGACTGGAACATCGGCGGGCATTGGAACATCGTGGGGGGGCTGCGTGCCGACTACTTCTCGAAATACGGTTGGGAGCTGACGCCCAAAGTGGCTGCCATGTACCGCACGGGGGCATGGAGGTTTCGCGGCAGCTACTCGAAGGGATTCCGCGCACCTACACTGAAAGAGTTGTACATGGACTTCAACATGGCCAATATCTTTAATATCTATGGCAACGAAAACCTGAAATCGGAAAAGACAAACAGTTTCTCGGTGTCGGCAGAATACTCCAAGCGCTATTATAGCCTCACGGTGACGGGATACTACCACATACTG
Source organism: Prevotella sp. UBA1378 (assembly GCA_002305505.1). Taxonomy (GTDB): domain Bacteria; phylum Bacteroidota; class Bacteroidia; order Bacteroidales; family Bacteroidaceae; genus Prevotella. The sequence continues at coordinate 21,329 of DBRC01000050.1, forward strand.
GACAATGAAATCAGCACCATCTGGGACCAGGCGCTCGACAACGGGCGCGGTGCCATGCATTACCAAAACGTGGAGGGCACAAACCTTGCCAGCATAGATGCCATGCTTATGGCACGCTATCCGTGCGGCATCGGTGCAAAACTGAGCTACGCCTATTTCCATGAGTTTACCCGGAACGGTGCGCCGAACACTGCCGATACCCGCCCCCACACGCTGACATGGCAGGTCGATTACCGGAAAGCATTCCGCAACTATGAGCTGAATGTGGTGGTGAACGGGCGCTACTTGTCGAAGGCCGATTTCCATACCATCTCCTACGGAGCGTTCGACACCTATTTGGCCATGTCGTCGCCAGCCTACCAGATGTGGAAACTCACCTTGTTGCAACGGTTCTTCAATGCCTTTAACGTGACGATGAGCGTGGACAACCTGTTCAATTACAAACCCAAACAATACCAATACAATTCGCCTTATACCGTAGGGACCGTGTTCACGATGGGGGCATCGGTGGAATTGGGGCAATTGGTCAGACTATTTTAAGATGAAGAAAATGAAGAAAATACATATCATGTGGGGGCTACTTGGTGTCCTTGCCGTTGCTTTGGGCCTTTACGTATGGAGCTCACGCATCAGTTCGACGCGCATCGCGTTTGTCAACTACCAAGTAATCGAGCTGGGGCAAATCTCTAAGGCAAACGACAACGGGATGATACAGCTCAGCGAGGTGGCACCCGAAAACATCGATGAACTGGAAGATTACGACATGGTGCTAATCAATGGGATGGGACTGCACATCGACGAGCAGCAGCGGCAGCGGCTGAAGCAGATTGCCGAAAATGTGCCGGTGCTGACGCGCATGGCTACCAACCCGGCCAACCGCATTACGTCGGTCGACTCGGTGGATGCCCACTTCATACTGAAATACCTGGAAAACGGCGGCAGGAAAAACTATCGCAGCATGCTGAACTATGTGCGCAAGTTTGTTGACGGGAAGACGTTCAAGGCGGAAGAACCCGACTTGGTCGACGAGCGTCCCGACTTCCTCATAACGCACATCGACCCTAAGCGTCCGGATGATGACGAACTGGGATTCAACAGCGTGGCCGGGTACCACCGCTTCTTAAAGGAAAACAACCTGTTTAAGGAAGGGGCACCGCAGGTTATCGTCACCGGATTCATGGGTGTGGGCAGCGACTTCGTGAAAGCACTCGAAGACCATGGCATGATAGCCTACCGGGTAAACAAGATGCAGGCCTTCATCACCCGCCACCATGCCGACTCCATCCGGCCTGCGGCTGTTATCAACATGGCACACGGCAGGCTGGGCGACTATATGGTGGAATACCTGAAGCAGAAGAATATACCCTTATTCTGCCCGTTGAACGTCAACCGGCTCGTTGACGACTGGGAGGAAGACAAGATGGGCATGTCGGGAGGCTTCCTCTCGCAAAGCCTTGTTACTCCCGAAATCGACGGAGCCGTGAGGCCCTGCGTGGTGTTCGGACACCGGATTAATAATGAAGGGCTACAGGAGGCTTACGGCATCCCCAACCGCTTGGAAACGTATATGGAGACGGTGGCGCGCTACGTGAACCTGCAGCATAAACCGAATGCGCAGAAGCGCATTGCCATTTACTATTTCAAGGGGCCGGGGCAGAATGCGCTTACGGCATCGGGCATGGAGGTGGGCCCGTCGTTATACAACTTGCTGGTGAAGCTGAAGCAGGAGGGCTACCGTGTAGACGGGCTCCCCGCCACCTCGGAAGGACTGGAGCGGATGATACAGCAGCAGGGCGCCGTGTTCGGGACTTATGCCGAGGGGGCTTTCGACGATTTCATGCGGCAGGGGCACCCTGCCCTGGTCACGGCTCCGCAATATGCAGATTGGACCCGGCGGGCATTGAGCGACCGGATGCGGAAGGAACTGAAAGAGGTGAACGGCGACTTCCCCGGGAAGTACATGGCCACAGCCGACGGCCGGTTGGGCATAGCGCGCATCCAGCTGGGCCATGTAGCCTTGTTGCCGCATGTAATGGCCGGCGAGGGCGGCAACTCCTTTAAGATAATGCACGGCACCGGCATGGCCCCGCCACATACTTACGTGGCCTCCTATCTGTGGGCGAGGTATGCCTTTAAGGCCGATGCCCTGATACACTTCGGTACGCACGGTTCGCTGGAGTATACCCCCCGCAAGCAGGTGGCGCTTGGCAGCAACGACTGGCCCGACCGGTTGGTAGGCGCGCTGCCCCATTTTTATGTTTATACCATCGGGAACGTAGGCGAGGGGATGATAGCCAAGCGCCGCACCTATGCTCAGTTGCTGTCGTACCTCACTCCCCCGTTCATGGAGAGCGAGCTGCGTAGCACTTATAAAAAATTGAGCGATGCCATCGACGGTTATAACAAGCAGCCGTCGGACGCAAAGGCACTCAAGGTGAAAGCCTTGACGGTAGAAATGGGCATTCACCGCGAACTGGGGTTAGACGGTAAGAACCTGCAGAAACCCTACACGGCCGGCGAGATAGAACGCCTGGAGGCTTTCGCTGAAGAGCTGGCTAATGAGAAAATCACGGGTCAGCTCTACACAATGGGCGTGGCGTACGAGCCCACACGGATAGAAACCAGTGTGTATGCGATGGCCACCGACCCGATTGCCTACGGTTTGTTGGGCATAGACAAGTTAAAGAGGCGCGCCGCCGCTGATACGGAAAAGCACAAACAGCTGTTCGCGCTGCGCTATCTCGCTCCGGCCAAGGAAACGGTCGGCCGCCTGCTCGCCAGTCCGTCGACGGCAACCGACGAGTACATTTGCAAGCTGGCAGGCATCAGCATGCAAGAGCTGAAGATGGCGCGCGAGGTGGAAGCCATGCGGACAGCCCCCGACCCCATTATGCTGATGATGCAGATGGCAGAGAAGATGGGCGTGGAAAAGTCTGAGCCGAAGGCGGCGCAGTCGAAAACGGTCAGCGAACTGAGGGCGTCGCACGTATCGGGCCACGGGAAGGTGCCCCAGATCCCGAAGGCCGTTTACGACAGGATGGCGCAGAGCGGCAGTTTCCCCGAAAAGATGATGACGGTCATCAGGAAGGAACAGAAATGGTATAAAGGTTCTCCCGAGGAAGCTGCCGATAAGAAGCGTGCCGCGGCAAGTAAAGACCGGCACGGGAAACCGGCGGGGACGAAGAAACCGGGCATGGACAGTATGATGGGGGTGCGGAAACAGAAGTATACGCGCGGACAGGTACGTTTGGCACAAGCCATCACGGCGGTGGAGCAGGCGGTGAAGAATGTGGGGAGGTACAGGGCGGCACTGGCGGAGAGCCCGCAGGCCGAACTGGCTTCCGTCGTAAATGCCCTGAATGGCGGCTATACGGCTCCGTCGCCGGGAGGCGACCCCATCGTGAATCCCAATACCCTGCCTACGGGGCGCAACCTCTATGCCGTCAATGCAGAGAACACGCCGACCGAGGATGCTTGGGAAAAGGGAGTGGAACTGGCTGATAACACTATCGCCATGTACCGCCGGCGCCACGGCGGCGCTTATCCCCGGAAGGTGAGCTACACGCTTTGGAGCAGCGAGTTCATCGAAACCGAAGGTGCCACCATAGCCCAAGTGCTGTACATGTTGGGCGTGGAACCCATACGCGACGCATTCGGGCGAGTGGCCGACGTCAGGCTGATACCGTCCGGCAAGTTGGGGCGCCCGCGCATCGATGTGGTCGTGCAAACCAGCGGTCAGTTGCGCGATTTGGCCGCTTCGCGCCTCTTCTTAATCAATAAGGCTGTGGAAATGGCCGCTGCCGCAGGCAATGACGCGTACGAGAACCAAGTGAAGGCCGGTGTGACGGAGTCGGAAAAAACATTGGTGGAAAAAGGCATGTCGCCGAAAGAGGCCCGCGAGGTGAGCCGCTTCAGGGTATTCGGAGGAGCGAACGGCAGCTATGGCACCGGCATACAGGGCATGGTGGAGGCCGGCGACCGCTGGGACAAGGAAAGCCAGATAGCCGAGGTCTACCTTAATAACATGGGGGCTTTCTACGGCGACGAGAAAAACTGGGAGACGGTGAGGCAGGCGGCCTTCGAGGCTGCGCTCACAAGGACCGACGTGGTGATACAGCCCCGCCAGAGCAATACGTGGGGCGCCTTAAGCCTCGACCATGTGTATGAGTTCATGGGAGGTTTGAACCTGGCCGTGCGCAACGTTACGGGCAAAGACCCCGATGCCTATTTGGCCGACTACCGCAACCACAACAACATGCGCATGCAGGAAGTGAAGGAGGCCATCGGCGTGGAAAGCCGGACTACCATTTTCAACCCCTCGTATATCAAGGAGAAAATGAAGGGCGGTGCCGGCAGTGCCGACGGTTTTTCCGACATCGTAACCAATACTTACGGGTGGAACGTGATGAAGCCTGCGGCCATCGACAAGGAACTGTGGGATGAGATATATAATGTATATGTGAAAGACAAGTTCGACCTTGGCATCAAGGAGTTCTTCTCCCGGCAGAACCCCGCCGCACTGGAGGAAATGACGGCCGTGATGATGGAAACCGTCCGCAAGGGACTGTGGAAGGCCACGGCCCGGCAGCAGCAGGACATCGCCCGCCTGCATGTGGAGATGGTGAACAGGTATAAGCCGTCGTGCTCCGGATTTGTTTGTGACAATGCCAAATTGCGCGATTTCATCGCATCGAAGGCCGACGCGGCCTCTGCAAAGGAATACCGGGAGAATATCAGCGGCATCCGCGAAGCGAAACGGAACGGCGGCAAGGGCGTGGTGATGAAGAAGGATACTGTAGACGGCCGGATGCAGCAGACCAAGACGATGGCCAGCGGAGCCATCGTGGGGGGCATTGTCATCATAGCTTTCGTGTTGCTGATCTTGATAGTGCGGCATCGCCGGAAGAACATCGGCGGATAGGCGGGTATGGAGACAGTAGTAACCGTATTGATGATAGTGGTTTGCTTCAGTTTCGTACTGAAGCAAACCTTCCACCGTGTCCGCGAAGTCATGGCGGTAACTGTCGTGCTGATGTTCTTTGGCGCCATGACATGGCCTTATGCCATCGAACAATCCCAGGCACAGATTGCCGCGTGGTTAGGCAACGGACAGTTGATGCTCGACACGGCGGTTTTGCTCAGCATCGACATCGCCCTTACCTTCTTCTTCTGCGTGCTGCATGTCGACTTGAATACCTCCGGGCATGTCAGCCAACGGAAACGGCAGCTGTACCGGCTGCTGAAGTATTTCCCCGGCTTGATGGTGTTCCCCGTTGTTTTCAGCATGCTGGTTACGTTGATATTCGCTTTGCCGGGTGTTTCCTTCCCTGTCATCTCATGGTCGTACGGGGCGCTCCTGTTTCTGCTTGTGCCTTCGGCCACCTATGGCTTGCGCTGGCTGTTGCCCGAAGTGGAAATCAGGCTTGAGGTGTTGTTCCTCGTGAATCTCCTTTTGGCGCTGACAGGCATTGTCGTTACGGTGAATGGCCGTACGGCCGTGGCAGGCACCGGCGGGGTCGACTGGCGTGCCTTGGGTGGCATCGGGGCATTGGTTGTTCTTGGCTGTTTGGCCGGTTGGGGCCTATATGAAATCAAAAATAAGAAGATAAACAAAAAAAGAGATAAAAGATAATGAGTTACATTTCCGACGTATTATTCTGGATTTCCACCGGACTTCTGGTTCCGGTGGTCTTGTTGCTCATCTGGTTTTTCCTGAGGGCCCTCCTCTTGCTGGGCGGTTTCTTCGGGCAATACCTGTCGATGAGGAAAGCGGGTGCGGAAATCCGCGACGAGTTTAATAACCTTACCGGCGACAACTTGTTGACCTTAGGCAGCCGGTTGCCCAAAAGCAGGGCAGTGAGCGGTTATGTATGCTCGCTGATTGGCGCCCGCTCCAGTAAGGCACGTATGAACCACCTGCTTGACGAGTATGCCGTCTATATCGACAAGCAGCTTGAAGTGCCGAACACATTGGTCAAGATGGGGCCGATGCTTGGCCTGATGGGCACGCTCATACCGATGGGGCCCGCCCTCGTGGGGTTGTCTACGGGCGACATTGCGTCGATGGCCTATAATATGCAAGTGGCTTTCGCCACCACCGTCGTGGGCTTGTTTGCCGCTGCCGTCGGTTTCATCACCAAGCAAGTGCGGAAACGCTGGTTCACCGAAGAGATGAACTATTTGGAGTATTTGGCTGAGTTGTTGGACGAAAACGGCAGTGGGCATGAGGAGGCATAGGAAAAGCAGGTTGGGCCACGAAGATGGCGACGACCCGATGAGCGTGGTTAGTAACCTGTTCGACGTGGCGATGGTATTTGCCGTGGCACTGATGGTGGCCCTCGTGGCACGCTACAGCATGACGGAGATGTTCAGTAAGGAAGACTTCACCATGGTGAAAAACCCTGGCAAGGAGAACATGGAAATCATCACGAAGGAAGGGCATAAGATAAACAAGTACACCCCTTCCGGGGACCAGAGTCGCAAAGAAGGTAAGAAAGGGAAGAAAGTTGGCGTTGCCTACCAACTTGACAATGGGGAAATCATTTATATCCCGGAGGATTGAGATACCCCCGGGATGCCGTCCTCTGTCTACGCCCAATCCTTCCGTTTTCCCCAGGGAAATGGGCGCACCAGATAAAGGGGCAAAAACAAATATTGCAATAAATCTCGGAAATATAGCTATAAATCCCGGATTTATTGCAATATTTGTTTCCACTGCGGCGGTGGTCATCCACGATGCNNTCAGAAAAATGGCCAAAAATCAAACCGGCGATGCTCTCTTTGCGTTGCACCGGCTATGCTGCTGCAGCGCAAAGAAGGGCATCGCCGGCCGGGTTAGCGCAGTGTTCTAACCCCGGATTGGCGCAATAGTGGTTATTTCCTGATGATTACCTTCTGAATCTTCACGCTGCCGTCGGCCATGCGTTGCTTCTGGATGGAGATGCCCTGTGCCGGGGCATTCACCTGACGGCCGTTGAGGTCGAAGAGTTCGGTTGACAGCACCTTGGTATCTGCTTTCTCGGCAACGCCTTGGATGCCGTTGGCGATATCCTCTGCTGCAGCCTTATAGTCGAAGCCTGCGGCCGGTGCCTTCATGATGAGGCAGAAGTTGTTGAGGAACGTATGGTCGGTATTGTCCATGTGCATGCCGATGGTCAGCTTACCGTCGGTTACTACGATATCCTCGATAACGGCGTTGCTCGTCGGTTCCAGGCTTCCGGCAATCACCGGTACAACCAGCTTGTTCTCCTTTTCGGTCGTGTTGGCAAAGATATAAGATGTAGGATTCTCGTTGCCGCCGCGTTCGCCCGTCCCGACGTAGAGCCTGTAAGTACCTGCGGGCAGGTCGGTTATTTCCTGGCGGATATCATAACCGAAGCTCCACGAGGCAATCATACCGTTGGCCGCCGGGCACGTGATGGGGTTGTAGGCATACTGGCTGTTTCCGCCCCATGGATAATGGAAGCTGAAGCCGCCGGTCCATCCGTCGCCGTGTGTCATCGTCCATCCGGGGATATTGTCCGTAGAAGGCATGGCTGCCGTTTGGTCAGCCGGTTTCTTGTCATCGTAAGCCGTATAGTAAATTTCCGGGTTGTTGATGAATACCGACACGTCGAACGAGTCGACGTATGTTTCGAGCGTTGCCTCGTCTACCTTCTCTGCGAACATATCGTTGGCCGGGTCGGCCAGCTTGTTGTACATGGCCGCTTTGATTTCGTTCTTCAGCGCGGTCTTCACTTCGGCGTCATCGGTCAGCGCGTTGTTCACCGCAGCCGTGATGCCTTCAGGAGCTGCTGCCACCTTGTTCAGCGTGGCCAAGCCGGAAACCATGCTCGAAGTGAGCGTCTCTACCACGCGGCCGATGTTCGTGACTGTGGCCGTGATGTTCTCCAGCTCGGTGATAGCCGCCTGCAGTTCGGCGTTGTCGGTAAGCACCTTGCCTTCGTATTTCCCGATAGATGCCAAGATGGCCGGGTAAGAGGCATGGCGTTCGAACTTCGTGCCTGTGCGCAAGTCGCGGGCAGCCTTTGCCTTGTCCACGAGCGGGTCGTACGTATCGCAGAGCGCGCGGTGGTCTTTCAGCGCCTTCGTTGCTGCGTCCAGTTCGGCAGCTCCGTTCTTATAGGCAGAGGGCGCCGTGAACACCTGGCCGTCGTACTTGGCGATAGCGGCCTGCAGCGCGTCGAAGTCGGGGCCGGCATAGCGCTCGCCCGCATTTCCCTCAAGCGTGGCTTTGGCGTTGGCAAGTGCCGTGCTCAGCAGTGCCATCTCCTCGACACCGGCTGCGTTAGGCATATACTTCACCTGTACGTTTCCGATGATGGCTTCTATCCATGCACCGCCGTCGCCGGCCTCGTTGGCTACGGGTGTCCACTTCATCTTGTAGTTGCCGGTAGCTGTTGCGCGGTAGTTGAACTCGATGGCCTTCGAGCCGGAGATGGCCCCCTTCGAACCGTTCAGGTTGGGAACGGCCGCGTCGATACGGCTAACGATTGCATTGCCGCTGGGGTCTAAGAACTCGAACTTCACGTACGGCGTGGCTTTCCATGCAGCGATGTTGTAGTGCACTTGGTATTTCTTACCAGCCTCCAGCGTGAGATAATAGTTCTCCGTCTCGCCGTAGATGGCACAGCCCCCGTCGTTGGCCGCAGCCGTGCGGATATACAGGCCTCCGGTGAAGTCGCCGCCGTCGCCGAACTTGAATGAGCGGGGCCCGCTTCCGGGGTTGGTGCCTTGTGCTACGACGTTAGAGGCGTTGTAAACCGTCCATCCCATCGGTATGGTGCCCTCGTTGTTGGCGGCGATGGTCTCGGCGATGCTGTCCTTCATGATTACCTTCGGTACGTCGTTGGGGTCGGAGTTCACGGGGCCGAAGTTGAGCGTCAGCTTCAGCGAGCCCTTCATTTCGTCTGCCAGTATGTGCTGTGGATAGATGTCGGTGATGTTCAGCTCGTATTCGCCGGCAGTCAGTGAGGCTGCGCTGCTCAGCGTGATTTCCGCAGGATAGCCCTCGGACGGGCTTACCGTCAGCGGCTCTGCGCCCAGTGTAGCCTTCAGCCTCGATACGTCAACGCCTTTGTTGAAGACGAACTTGAACTCGTTCGTCGTGAGCGGCAGGTTGAACGAGCCGTCCTCGGGGTCGGCGGAAACAAGCACCGGCAGGTCGTAGACCGTAGAGTAGATATCGGTGATGGATGCGTCGGGCGAACCGGCTTCACCCGTGAAGTCGAGCACGGCCTGCCCGTTGTCTACGTTTATCTTCCCGGTATACTTCAGCCGGTAAGCAGCGTCGGAGGGGTTGGTGAAGCTTACCACGACGCTTTCTTCGCCGCTTTCAGGATACTTGTCATCCAGGAACACGTAAAGATGGCCGTCGCTCAGCAGTTCTGCCGATAAGATATTCACCGCTTCTCCGTTCAGCTCCACCTTTACCGTGCCTTCCGGGTAAACCAGCTTGTTTACGCCTGCGGCTGCGAGCAGCTCCTTATAGTTCGTGGGATAGCCGAAGTCGATGCGTATCACGTCGTAGTTGAATGTTACCCCCGCAATGGATGCCTCGTCTACGGTTACGTCGTCGATGAAATAATCGCCGGGCGAATAGATGTTCATCGTGAGGAAGAACTTCTGGGCCAGTTCGCTTATCTCGCCTTTATGGTTGTTGTAGTATTCCTGCTGGATGGCCTGATTGGCATAGAAGAACATCATGGTATACTTGCGGTACCCCTGCTCGGGTGTCTGGAAGTAAGAGATGTCGTACACCTGCTGTGTGCTGTCGGCCGTGAGCAGTGGTATGTCGCCGTTCTCTTGCCCTTGCATCAAGGCCACGCGTGCCTTGCTCTTTATTTCGTCCGTACCGTTCACCGAATAGGTGTTGTCGCCGCAGAGCAGGAAGGAAACACGGTAAGAGGTGTTTTCCTTCAGGGGCAGATTGCGGAACTTGATGGCACGGCGCCAGTTGGTGGTGTCTACGGGCACATTGTAAAAGTGCATGGCCTTGCGGCCGCTCTCCTCGTCGATGGCGCGGGTATCGCCATCCTGACTGTTGATGAACTCGTACCAGCCCACTGCGGTCTGGTCGCCGGGTTGCTCGCTCTCGAAGTCGTGCAGCATCACGTTCTTCTGAGCGTTGGTTGCCGCTGTACTGCCGAGGAGCAGTCCCAAGGTTAGTAAAAGATTCTTTTTCATAATTAAAAAAATAGTTTTTTGGTTATTTCTCGATAATCTGTCGCAAAGATAACCGTAAACCTTCATACGAAGTTTCTTGTTTGTCTCATAGACTTTCTTTTTCGTATACATGCTTTTTGGGGTGAGTGTTTTTTTATGGAGGGGCCTGTGGGTGTCGTATCCGTTTTTCAAGCCCAATCGGTCATTGGCGATTTTCTTGTTCAAATAATCGGTGTCAGTATCAGTATTCTGTCAGTGGCTGTATGCTTCTGTTAACTATTCAGTCGGTTCTGTGCATGTATAGCGACAAAAAATACAAGTTTATCTTATGACCGATTTGGAATTATTCTTTAGATAGACCCAGACTGAATAGAACTGGAATCGCGGTATTAGTATTATTTTCTAATTTTTTAAACTTAATGAAGTTGAATTATTTGATGAAAAACCAAATTTTCTCAGCCAGTTTGTCTTTAAATTCCATTTCGTTGCAGAGTAGTATTCATGATAACTGAGGTTATTTTCGTTTGGCAAAAAGATAGAGAGACATACATTATTGGGGATAGAATCCGTATGATAAACTATAAAATTATCTATAATGTCTGATGCTTGATTTTTTTTCTTTGAATATATGAATGAACCAAGATCATAAAATATAATATTTGTTCTATACGGATAAAAATATATTTCTTCATTAAGGTTATCAATCGTCAGATTGGAACAAAGCTGCATCATGTTATCCAATTCAGAAGATTTTACAAGCGCTATTGGAAGATTCTTGTTGTTATTTTTTTCATTTGCATAATACTTACACACTTTTTTAAGCCTGTTTTCAAGCGGTTCTTCACCAACAAGAATATCTATAGAAAGTGCATCAATGATTCCATCTGATGGGACAATATCTGGTGATAGAATAAAATAATCCGACATTTCATGCAGTTCCGTTACAACCTCTATACATCCCATATAGCAAGCGTCAAATATAATATAATTCATCTTCTTAGGAATTGATTTCGAGATATCATCTATATCTATAGATTCGCCATTATCATCTCCAAAACTGCGGGTTTTATTCCCTGTTGGTAGCCATCCTGTGCCATGAGACCAAAAAATTATTCCATTTTCTATAGCTGGATATTTTCTTAAAATATCAGATAATATATCATACATTTTTTGTGGTTGAACAGAATTTAGCTTATCATAAGAAGCCACTTTCTGCATACCTGTTTTTGCTACTTGATATAATGAGCTTTCATTATTACTATCAAGAAACAGAACTACATTGTTGTTCTCAAGAACTTTATTAGCACAATGTTTCTGAATGTCACAGAATAAGTTATGGGAATAATCTAAAAGACTATTATCTGCAACAATATATAGAATAATAGTTTTTTCTTTATTTGGGATAATTGTGCTATCTACATTGTTACTGCAATTCACAGTTATCATTATATAAATCAAAGGATTGAGCAATATGCTCAATCCTTTGGTTGTCTTTTCTTTAATTTTTTTCCTAACCACCTTCCTAATGGTATATATATGAGTATCGCTTTAAGAAAATCAATAATAGTTTCATGAAAATCTCGAGTGCCTACTAAAAGAGGCGCTTGAGTTATTGCTGCTACTAAAAGTAAAACTATAATATATTGTTTCATTATCTTCTTAATCTTATGCCTCCAAGTGAGGTCATCACAGCACCATTTGCAACTGCCCAACCAACTTCTTTCCAGTGCAACTTATCGTTCCAATGTTCTAAGCAATGGAGGAGTAAGCCAGCAGCAGCCCCCATGCCGTCTAAAGCAACCCACTGTGCGACTTTTCCTTGCTGAGGCATTTCTAATTGGTTTTCTTTCCACCAGTCATATGACGATTGCGCAACATACAGTGTAGCTGCAATACCGTTTCCTTCAAAAGACTCTTCACTAAACTTGGCAGCGTAGAGATCTGACCATATTTCATCAAGTTGTCTTTTCAGTTCGGCATCAGATATTGTACCCTCAGAACTTCTACAAAGAAGATCTTGTGTCTTTCTTAGGATATTAGCAGCTTCTTTTGAGATAATACCTTTTGATTCGTAGGCAAATATCATTTCGTCAATACTGGCGAGGCTATCCAAATTAATACATTCTGAATTAATTGCTTTTTCAACTTTTTCTAAAGTGGCATCAACACTTTTAGCACTGCGCGTAATAGGTCTGCGAGCTCCTATCTTGGTGTAAAATGCCTCTGGATCAAGAAAGTATTTATATTTTTTATAAATGTTGTCAGACGCTTTATTTCCACATGCTATGTCAAAACTGGTTTTTGCTATTCTTGCAAATGAATCAAGCATCACTTCATAATCGTCGGTAGGTATTAGTTCGTTATTAGATTTGATTTGATTGAAAACCGCACTCATAGTTTGGTTGTGCAGCGTTCCAGCCATTTTCATTTTTGAATAATCACTTGTTTTTTCAATTGTTACTTCTTCTGTGTTCGCACATGCTGTGAAAATAAAAGCAACGACAGCGTAAAAAAATAGTTTTTTCATTTTTTTTGTATTATTAATGTTTAAAATGGTAATTTAATATTCAACCTACTCTCACCCTGCTCCTTCTCTACATTAAAGGCTTCAGCGAAGCAGCAAGCCAAACTCCCTCAAATATAAGCATCATAAACCTTAAAATTATCAGATAGTTTTCGCACTCGATTTATTTTTGATGCAAAGATACTGATTCTTAGTGAATTTGCGTTTTTTGTTTATCTTAATTAATATTAATACTTTCTCACTAACCAAGGTTTTCTCAAAATGGCATCTGTCGAACATTTTCAGAAACAGAGAAAAATGGCCAAAATCAAAATGAGGTAAATCCCTCGCCCTGCACAGGCAGGGCTGTTGCAGCGCAGAGAGGGCGTAGCGCAGGCCGGAAAAGCGAGCGATTCTAATCTCCAATTCGGGTTAAAAAGAATGATGAGCCCTGATGGCTGTCTGCCTTTAACCGTTCTCGCGCTCCACATATTCCTTGGGCGATATGCCGAAGTGCTTACGGAATACGGTCGAGAAATGGGCCAGGTTGCTGAACCCAACGGTATAGGCCACTTGCGTGATGTTGATTTTCTGTTCTTTCAGCAGGCGGGCGGCTTGCTCCAGACGGATGTTGCGGATAAACTCGCTTGCGGGGATTCCGGTGATGTCTTTCATCTTGCGGTGCAACTGGGCACGGCTGATGCCTACCTCGGCGGTGAGCATGTCGACATTGAAATCGCTGTTGCCCATGTTCTTGTTGATTGCTTTCATGACGCGCTCCATCAATACCTCGTCGTTGCCCCTCACTTGCTTTCCCTCCACCATCTCCGTAGGCTGTTGCATGCCCGAGAACTTGCCCCGCAGGCGGCGCACGTTGCCGATGACGTTCTCGATGCTCATGTGCAGTTCTTCCATGTTGAAAGGCTTGGCGATGAAAGCGTCGGCACCGCGCTCGAGGCCTTCCAAGCGGTTGCCCACGTCTGCCTTCGACGTCAGCATAATCACCGGTATATGGCTGATGTTGATGTTGGTCTTTATCATGCGCAGCATGGTGAACCCGTCCATCTCCGGCATCATCACGTCGCTCACCACCACGTCGTAGCTGTTTGTCAGCAGCTCCTTCAGTCCTTCCTTGCCGTTGGCGCATGTGCGGAAGTGGTAATAAACGCCCAGTTCGCTGCTGATATACCTTCCGATTTCGGCATCGTCGTCCACTATCAGCACGCGGTAGCTCGAGCGCGGCGTCCTCCTTGGCGTGGCTTTCCCCTCCTGTTTCGCCGGTGCCTCTTCCAGCTCCTCGTCGGTGAAATGGCTATTGCCCAGCGGTATGCGTACGGTGAATACGCTGCCTTTTGTGTCTTGCCGGTTTTCGGCGTCGATGGTGCCGTGGTGCATGTCGACAATCATCTTGCAGAGGTTCAGGCCGATGCCGGTGCCCTCAATGTGCATCAGGCGCGAGTTGCCTCCCTGGTAGAAGCGGTCGAAGATGCGCTTGGAGTTGTCGTCGCCCAGCCCCATGCCTGTGTCGGCAACGCGCAGTTCGGCATAATGGCGCATGGCCCCCTTGTCGGTATGGCCTGTCGATACGGCCACCTCGATTTCCCCGTTGTCGAAGGAGTACTTGAAGGCGTTCGACAGCAGGTTGGTCACCACCTTGTCGAAGTTCACGCGGTCGAACCATGCCATCAGGCGGCTGTCTACGGCGTTGAACGTAAAGCGGATATGGCGTTCCGTCGCGTTGTACTCGAACATCTTGCAGATGCCGTGCACGAATCCCACGAGGTCGGTCTCCTGGCAATGCAGCCTCATCTGCTGCTTGTCTATCTTCCGCACGTCGAGAATCTGGTTCACCAGGTTCAGTATGCGGTTGGCGTTGCGCTCTATGATGTCTACGTCGCGCAGGCTGTCGCTGCGGCTTTCTCCCTTGTTGTCGCCCTGTTCCAGGCGTTTCTTCAGCTTAGCCAGCGGGCCCATGATGAGCGTCAGGGGCGAACGGATGTCGTGCGTGGCGTTGATAAGGAACTTCATCTTTTCCTCGTCGAGCTGCTTGCGCTTCTTGCTGCCGTAGGTTATCACGGCGTAGGCGGTAATCACGAAGAGCAGCAGCAGGTAGGAGATGTAGGCATAGGCCGACTTATACCATGGGGCACGCACGACGATGGTGTATATCTTCACCGGCGAATAGGGGCCGTTGTCCGAGGCGCGCACTTCGAGACGGTAGGTGCCGGGCGACATGTGGTTGAACGAGATGGCGTTCTGCCCTTCCGACTGTTGGTTCCAATCCCCGCCGTTCACCCTGTATTCGAACACCACGTTCTCGGGATTGGAGTAATTGAGCAAGGAGAACTCCATCGTGAAGTTATTGTCCAGGTAAGAGACGGAGAAACGGTTCGATTCGCCTACCGGCTCTTCCGTCACCGCATCGCCGTTCGAGCGCGAAGTAACATTCACCGGCTTCCCGCCGATGAGGAATCCCGTCAGCTGCACGTCGCCGGCCTTGCTATTGTTCACCATCACCGATGCCGGGTTAAAGGCGGTGATGCCGTCGTTGGTGCCGAAGTATACCATGTCGTCGGGCGTATGCAGGCCTACGTTGCATACATACTCTTTCGATGCCAGCCCGTTGCCGGCCACATGTCCGAAGAACCGCCTCTGCCGCCGCTTGTACTGCCATATACCCATCGACGTGCTGCACCACAGGTCGCCGTTCCTGTCTTCCACGATATAGGCTATCACCTTGTCTCGCAGCTGTCCGGCATTGGGGAATGGCTTCACCTCGTTCTTAGCGCGGTAGTAGATATAAAGCCCTTGGTCGGTGCCCATCACGATGTTTCCCTCGCGGGTCTCTGCCACCGAGTAGCAGGTGAGGCCTCCGAGCTGTTTATGCCAGCCCAGTGTCTTGAAGCTATTGTGCTTCGGGGAAAAGCACGATATGCCGTCGGCCGTGCCAATCCACACCAAGCCCTTCGAGTCGGGCATCATGCACATGATCCAGTCATTGCACAAGTGGTCGTCGCCTTTGTCGCGCTGGTAGAAATTGTAGTTGCGCAATTTGCGGGTGTCCACGTCGTATACGCAGAATCCCCTTGAGAATGTGGATATGTATATGTGCCCCTGGTCGTCGTCGGTGATGTCATTGATTTTATCGCTGTTATATTTGGCCATCAGGCGTGCCGTGCCGGTCAGCGGGTTGTACCAGTAGAGCCCGTCGTCGGTGCCCAGCCAATAGTCGCCGCTGCGCCCTCTGTAAAGACATTCCGTAGAAGCAGGCGAGGCCGGATGGGCCACGATGCGCCCCGTGGCGTCGAAGCCGTACACGCCGTTGCCCTGCACGGTGCACCAGATGATGCCGCCGTCGCCTTTGCATATCGACGAGATGGAGGAGCCCAGCCGCACGTTCTGTGCCGAGAAGCTCCATGAGCTGAATTGCTCCTTGTGGTTGGGTATCATGAGCAGTCCTTTCTGCTGGCATCCCACCCACAGGTTTTGCTGGCGGTCTTCCATCAGTGCCCATATCTTCGCCGTCTTCAGGTCGACGCTGCTGGTCTGGCTCTCCACGCGTTCCAGCTTGTTGCTGCCTTTCGGCAGGCGGAAGAGCCCTGCTCCGCGCGTACCTATGTATACGTTGCCGTGGCGGTCGGTGACGGCTGTCCTGAACAGTACCTCCTGCGCCCCTATCACGCCCATGTCGATGCCTACCTCGGCCAGCCGGCCGTTGTTATAGGCCAGTATGCCGTGCAGGCAGAGTATCATCGTCTGCCCGTCTTTATCAAAGAACTGGGAGGGGGTGCCCAGCGGTGAGAACAGCTTGCGTACACGGTGGGTAGCCCCGCTGCGGAACGTCACGACGTTGTCCGAGCCGCATTTCCAGAAATTGCCGTTGTCGTCCTCGTAGATGCGGCTGTAATAGTCGTTGGCTTCCTCTGCCGAGTAGCCTTCCACCCTTTTCAGCATCCGTTTTCCGCCGTCAAAAGTGTACAGCCCGTAGCCGGCCGTGCCCACCATCAGCTGCCCGTTGCGCAGCTGCTCCACGTCGGTCACCCGTGGCAGGTTCATTCCCGGTATGGAGTAATGCTCGAAATTGTCCGTCCCGTAGTTGTACCGCTCCAGCCCCTTGCCCGTACCTATCCACAGGTTGCCCTCCCGGTCGCAGAAAAGGCACGACACCACATTGGAACGCAGCGAACAGCTGTCGCCGGGTACGTTCCGGTAATGGGTGAACCGGTAGCCGTCGAACTTGTTCAGACCGTAGTCGGTGCCGATCCATATATATCCGTGGCTGTCTTGTGCGATGCATGATATGATGCTCGACGAGAGCTTGTCGCTGGAGTAAAAGCGCCCTGTCTGGCAGAATGCAGCTAGACAGGCGGGAAGTGCCAGCGCGAAGAGCAGTAAACGTTTTGTCATAATGATAGATAAGCGTTCAGCAGGGTGTTCCGTTTTAGTAAGTTGATGCAAAGATACTGTTTTTCCTGCAATCCCGTATGCCCTGCCCTGATTATTTTGTGCCCGCCCGGGGGGGCCGGTGTCTCACCGTTTGTCCCGCCGGGGGCAGCCCGTATTCCTGTTGCAAAGTTAACCTTTCTCCGGCGTCTGCGCTATATCCTATGTATCATGATGTTTTCATTTTGTCTCAACAGCCTGTGATGCGGTGTTTTCTTGAGTGCCGCAGACGGTGACGGGCTTGCTGTCATAATTGGTCAAAACCGTCAAGCGAGCCTGCCCCTGGCTGAACCGTATGTTTATTTTCAGGCTGCTCATCCAGTCGACGAAGTGCATCCTCGCCTCAAGTTCGTCCTTGCCTTTCCATGCATAGCAGCTGCTCACCGTGAAAGGGCGGTCGAAACCGTTGAACGTGCCCAGCGTGGCGCCGCGGGGATGAGGGACGAAACGGCACTCTACGGGGGAGGAAAGCCACTCCTTATAACCGCACACAACGGATACGGAGCCGCTTTCCCCCGTTTTCAGCCGTACCGACAGCCCATCCTTTCCCTGCGCCACGCTGATAGCGCGCCATCCGAACACGTTTCCTTCCAGTGCATACTCCCTGCCGTAGGCGGCGTTCGTGCCGGCGTTTCTCCTGCTGCCCTCGGCAAAGGGCAAAGAATAAGCGCGTGCTTTCCTCTGCAGGCGCCCGTAGTCGCTGCTAGCAGGCAGGGGATGCCCGACGGCGCAGGGAAGCAGCCGGCCGTACAGCAGCTGTTGCTCCTTGCTGCCCGCGTCGCCTTGGGCACATTGCGTTATCACGGCCACCATGTCCTCGCCGGGCATCACGATGATATACTGGCTGTAGGCACCGTCGGCGCGGGCAGCATCCGGGTGGCTGCATGTCCACATCTGGTAACCGTAGCCGGCGCCGTCCTCACGGTACACCTGAGGGCGCATCATCTCTTCCACCCAAGTCTCCGGAATCAGCTGCCGCCCGTGCCACGCGCCCTTGTTGAGCAGCAGCTGGCCGAACTTGGCGAGCGACTCCGTCTGCAGGTGCAGTCCCCAGCCGCCGCAGGTGATGCCCTCGGGACTGTACTCCCACTTCGCCTCCGTGATACAGAGCGGTTCGAAGAGCCGCGGCTTCAGGTAGTCGAGCAGCGTCTGCCCCGTAACGCGCTGGATGATGGCCGACAGGAGGTACGTGTTCATGGAGTCGTATGCGAAGCGTGTGCCCGGCGCACTTACGATCCCGTTGGCGAGGCAGTGCTTCACCCACTCCCGCTCCGTGTTCCTGATCCTGTCCGTGGGATGGAACCCCGAGGTCATCGTCAGCAGGTGGCGCACCGTTACCGCTGCCAGTTCACCAGGGATGCTGTCGGGCAGCAGTCCGGGGAAGAACACGGCCAGCCTGTCGCCGGTGGACAGCCTGTTCTCGGCCACGGCCATCCCTACTGCCGCGGCGGTGAAGGTCTTCGAGCACGAGAAGAGCGCATGCCCGTATTCTGCTGCGAACGGGCGTGGGTAGATTTCGCCTATCACCTTCCCGTGGCGCATCAGCAGCGCACTGTGAATCTCGGTTGTCTTAAGGTTCATTATTGAGTCGAAGAAGTCGATTACCTTGCCCGAGGGTATGCCTTGGGCTTCGGGTGCCGACCGCTCCAGCCGGCTTGTTTGCCCGTGGCCCGCAAGGACAGTCCCGAGCAATAGGGCCAGCGGTAGAAAGAGACGATAGTGCCTGCACATAACTCTGATATTTAAATATTGTTTCATGCGGATGCCGCCTGATGCTGTATGGTGTGGATGCTTCCGGCCTGTTACTCTGCTGTCCCCAATCCAAGGGCAAATTGCTTTTCTACCATCCGGGCATCCTTTTGCAGTTGCTGCACCAGTTCTTCCTTGCTGCCGAATTTCTTTTCGGCGCGCAGCCTGTGCAGCAGTGATACAGCCATCCACTGGCCGTAAAGATCCTCGCCGAGGCGGAAGATGTGCGTTTCTATGGTCTGTTTCCTGCCGTCGAATGTCGGGCGCGTGCCGATGTTCATCATGGCATGCCTGAACACCAAGCTGCCCTCCAGCCTCACTTTCACCGCATATACCCCCGGTGCTGGAATCAGCTTCCGGCTGTCGTCCACCTGCAGGTTGGCCGTGGGGAATCCCATGCCCGAACCTACATGCTCGCCCTTCACTACATGCCCCGCCAGCGTGTAAGGATAGCCTAAGCACATCTCGGCCAGCTCGATTTCGCCTTCCAGCAGGAACGAGCGGATGACGCTCGAACTGACGTTTACGCCGTTGAGCACAAAGGCCTGCCCCCGTTGTACGTTGATGCCAATTTCGCGGCCATAACGCACGTAATCGTCGAACACTTCGGTGCGGTCGTGCCCGAAACGGTTGTCGTACCCCATCAGCAGCGTGTGCACGTTCAGCTGCCGGAGGAGCACTTGCTGCATGAAATCATGCGCCGGCAGCGAGGCCATGTGCTCGTCGAACGGCAGGATAATGCAGTTGTCCACGCCCGTTTTCGACAGCAGCAGCAGTTTCTCGTCGAAGGTGCTCAGCAGGCTCGGCTGGAAATCGCTGTTCAGCACCTGCCTGGGATGGCGGTCGAAAGTGATGACGGTCGATTCCACCCCTTGCCCGCGTGCTATTTCGATGATGCGCTTCAGCAGGTAGCAGTGGCCGCGGTGCACGCCGTCGAACATCCCGATGGTGGCCACGCACGGTGCCCCCGCAGCTTTTCCGGTGGCATTCCCCGTTCCCTTTAGGGAGAAAGGGACCAAGGTGTCCGTTAGTTTATATATCTTCATCTGTTGTCATTCCTTTTGCCTGTCATACCCCGAAACCATCAAACCGCAGTCCCCGTTCCTTCATCCATAATCCGCGCCCGCCGGTCTGCGGTCCGGAGACGATTCCCAATGCCGCGGCCGCTTCGCGGTTCACGGCTGCGTCGTCGATGAACAGCGTCTCTCCAGCTGTTATCCCGGCCTCGGCCAGCATCCGCTCGAATATCCCGGGCGAAGGCTTTGCCGCATGCATTTCGAACGAAAGGAATATCCTTTCGAACAGCTGTTCCGTGGCCAGTGCCGACGGCAGTTCAGCCAAAGCTTTGCGGATGGCCCGGCTGCACTGTTTCCAGTGCGTCTCGTTCGTGTTGCTCAGCATGAAGATACGGTAGCCCTCCTCTTTCAGCGCCACCATCCGCCGCGCCCGCTCCACAGGCACGTCGCCTATCATGCAGTCCCACATCCGGCAAATCGCCGCATCGCCGGCCTCGATGCCCGTCTGCCGGCGCACCTCTTCGCAAAACTCATGCTCCGTGATCCTGCCCACCTCGAATTCGTGCAGGAATCCGCTTTGGATACTTTGGTCGAGGCGGTCTATCACGCCTCCGGCCCCGGCCTTGCGGAATCCGTCGATACACTCCTGCCTGTTCAGGTTGACGATTACGCCGCCCAAGTCGAACACGATATTCTGTATTTCTTCATCCATTTCAGTTCAAGCTATTGGGTGCAAAGTTAAGCCAATCTCCCGTGATTGCAAAATATCTGCACGACATTTAGTTTCTTTTTGCAAAAAATATTTGGAGATTTGACCAAATCTCCTTACCTTTGCACACGAATTCGGCGCCAGTGCCGGAATCACCGGGCTTTTAGCTCAGTTGGTTAGAGCAACAGACTCATAATCTGGAGGTCCCAGGTTCAAGCCCTGGATGGCCCACGATGGAAATCAGCAACTTGGAAGAATTTCGAGTTGCTGATTTTTCGTTTTGCGGAAACAATGCCAGTTTTCTTCGAACAAACGTGCACCCTCGCCGGCGATGCCCTCTTGCGCTGCGGCGGCATAGCCCGTGCGGGGCGGAGGATGTACCCCCGTTTTGATTTTTGGCCANNAAAATGGCCAAAAATCAAAACGGGTAGTTGCCCGTTGTCCGCCAACGGCCATGTGCATCGTAGATAACCACAGTAGCGAAGGAAACAAATATTGCTATAAATCCGAGAAATATAGCTATTTTTCTCGGATTTATAGCAATATTTGTTTTTGCCCCGTTATCCGCCTGTTGCCACAGGCTTGCCTTTAGGGCAGCTATTTTTCCTATTATGGATGCTGCGGTCCATATAGATGCTGCGTATTATCTCACCGTCCATTCGTAGATACCCGCCGAATTGTCGTCGGGCAGGGTTACTTCGAGTTTCAGGGCAGAGGTAGTCACGGGCTTGAAGTTCACGGTGTTGGCACTGCCTTTTTCCGTGGTATACTTGTCCGGCTCGGCCACAGGCAGCCATTCCCCCTTGCCGTCTTTGTAGAGCACGCGCCATGATTTGGGCACGCGGCATCCGCCCCATGGGCCGTCGTCAAACCAGTAGAGCGTACAGCTCTGTACTGCCGAGGGCTCCGGGAAGTCGTAGGCGAGCCATTCCGTCTTGGCTTTGGCCGGCCACCAGTGGTAGTAGGGGATGGAGCGGTCGTTCTCGTCCTTCGGTATCAGGCGGTCGTTGACCGCCTGGAGCGCCGATGTGCGTGTGGAGGCACTGAGCTTGCTCACCGAGGCCAGTGTGGCGGGCTGTGCGGGCGACGTGCTGCTGAGGTCCTGTGAGAGCCATACGCGCATCTTGCCGCTGCCCCGGTGGCACCATGCGTAGTAGGGGATGAGGGTGAGGGCTACGTCCTTGGCCGTTAGTTTCCCCTGTTTGTCGAAGCTCAGGGTCTGCGCGCTGGTGTTGAGCGTCTTCACCTCGGTGTTTGCGATGGTGAGTTTACCATCTGTGAATTGCGGTGTTTGGTTTACTAAGGTGCTCATGATGTCGAAGTCGTTGTCGGGGAATTCGGCACAGTAAACCAGCGGGCCGCGTTCAATGGATACCCTGCCGCGGTCGGCCAGTACGCGCCCGTTGGCCCTTACCGTGCGCGGCTCCATGTCGAAGTGGATGTTCACCTTGTCGCCGTTCTTCCATTTCCTGTCGATGGTGAAATAGCCGTCGGGCGTGATTCCCGCTTTCACCTCGCTGCCGTTGACGCTGACGGAGTAGTTGAGCAATTTGCCGTCGGTATACTCATAGAGGTTGCTGGGCACCACCCTGCCGCGCACCCATCCGGGGATGCGGATTTTCATGGCAAACTGTCCGGCCTTGTTCTGCTTCACGGTCAGGGCGATGTCGCCGTCCCACGGGTATCGGGTCTGCTGTTCCAGTGTCACCTTCCTGCCGGCTACGCTCACGTCGCTGTTGCTCGAGAGGAACAGGTTTACGTAGAGCGAGCGGTCTTTCACGGCATAGACATAGCCGGGCAGTGAGGGGATGAACCGGCAGATGTTACTGGGGCAGCAGGCGCAGCCGAACCATGGCTGGCGCTGGTGCTGGCCCATCGACTCCAGGGGGTTGGGATAGAAGAAGCCGCCGCCGTCGAGCGATACGCCGCTGATGAGCCCGTTGTAGAGCGTACGTTCCAGCACGTCATAGTATTTGGACTCTCCGTGCAGCAGGAACAGACGGTGGTTCACGTACACATTGCCGATGGCAGCGCATGTTTCGCAGTAAGCGCTCATGTTGGGCAGCTCGTAGTTCTTTCCGAAAGCCTCGCCGCTGCTGGTGGCACCGATGCCGCCGGTGATGTAGAGTTTCTTGCCCACGATGTTGTCCCAGATGCGGTCGATGGCGCGGATATAGGCCGAGTCGCCGGTGAGCGCAGCCACATCAGCCATGCCGGCATACATGTAGGCAGCGCGCACGGCGTGGCCCACTGCCTCGTCTTGGTCGACTACCGGTTTGTGCGCCTGACTGTATTCATGCTTGATGGTGGTTTTTCCGCGGTAGTCGAGCAGGAACTTTGCCTCGTCGAGGTATTTCTTATTGCCCGTTACGAGGTAGAGCTTGGCCAGTGCCATCTCGGCTATCTGATGGCCGGGCACCACGCAGGCCTGCCCCGGATGTGGGCCCACCTCGCGGCAGACGCAGTCGGCATAGCGGATGGCGATGTCAAGGAACTTGCGCGAGCCCGTAGCCTGATAGTGGGCGATGGCCCCCTCTACCAAGTGGCCCAAGTTGTAGAGTTCGTGGCTCAGGTCTTCCTCTTTGCTCCAGCGTTGCGGCCCGGCCCATTCGTGCGGGTGCTTGGGGTTCATTGTCCTGGAGGTATAGAGGTATCCGTCGGGCTCTTGTGCCTTGGCAATGATGTCGAGCACGCTGTCGATATACGCCTCCATCTTCTTGTCGGGATAGGTCTGCAGCAGATAACTGGCTCCCTCGATGGTCTTGTAAGGGTCGGTATCGTCGAACGACAGCCCTCCCACCTTGTATTTCTCGTTTGGGTTAGCCGCTTTCTCAAAGTTGGTATACCTGCCCGTTTCCTCGCATTTCGAGAATGCCAGGGGGATGGTCACTTTCCTGCTTGCCTCCAGCCGTTGCCCCCAGAAGGTGCCTGGGGTCACCTTTACCGATGTGAAAGGCACGGGCGATATGGGGTAGTTGTTTGCCTTTTTCTTAGGTGCAGCTGCCGGCGAGGCGATAGTCAGCACTGCCAATGATGCGGTGAATAATAGTTTTCTCATACTGATTAATTATTTATTTGTAGTTCTGATGTTTTGTGGTTCTGCGCGGATTCCGGCCTTATTCTTTATTATAAGGAAGATATTCGTCCCAAAGTTTCAGCCCGTGCAGGTATCCGGTGAAGGGCCATTGGTGCTCGGCGTTGCGCCCCAGCAGCACGGACTGCGACGGCTTGATGAGCAGTTGGATGTCTTTTTCGCTGATGAGCCGGCCGTTGATGTAGACACGTTCCATGCGCCCGTCGAAGCACACGTAGATGTGTTGCCACTTACCTTCGAGCGTAGCCATTTCTTTCCATCCTGCGTCTTCATAGAAACCGTAGTGGTTCAGGGCGCCGCAGCGGGGCTCCGTACCATTCACCAGCATGATTTTCTCCAATTCACCGTGGCTCGAGGTAAAGTCGGCTACGCACTCATTCAGTTCCATTTTGGGGTTGAGCACCCATGCTTCGAGCGTATAGGGTGCATTGTCGCGCAGTGTTGCAGGCAGCATGAAGCTGGACTGGAACACTTGGCTTCCGTCGAACTTCAGTGCCTTTTTCCCCTCCACCGTTTCTACGGTTATGCGTGCATGGCGCGCTTCGAAATGTCCTTTGATGCCGTGGTTGGGCAGATGCCTCACGGTATCGCCCTCGTTGAAGTCGTCGGCGCAGATACCCACCACCAGCCCTTGGCGCCGGTTGTCGGCTGCCGGCAATCTCACGATGTCCGTTCCGGCGTCGTAGGCTTTCTCGGCCGCCTCTTGCTGCCAGTTGTAGTAGCGTATGTTGGTGATGGTAAGCGGCTCATTGCCGCTTTCGATGCTGATGCTGCCTTTCCCGATGTGCAGGCACGCGGCATCCTGTTGCCATTCCCCGTTGCGGTAAACCATCGCCGTCAGGCTTCCCTGCCTCATGGCGCCGAGTTGCGGGTGCGCCATTTCGAGGTGCGTCCCCGGGCTGAGCACCAGTGCGTCGCGGCCGTCGGCACGGGTGGTGCCGACGGTTCCGGCCTTCAGCAGGAATCCCTTGCCCAGCATGCCCTCGTTGTTTCTCCATTCCCGGCCGTCCCAGTCGGCGGCTGTCAAGCCTATCCATTGTTGCGGCAGGGCATCCTCTATACCGCCGAACACCTTGATGTTCCATACGGCACCGCCGAAACCGCATTTCTGCCCGCCGGTATAGGTAAGGCGTACATAGCGTGCTTTCGCCTTGCCGAAGTCTACCATAGGGCTTCCGGCTAAGTGGTTGGTGCGTTTGTCGGCAAACACACTCCATTGCTTCCCGTCGGGCGAAGTCTCAATGAGGTACTGGTAAAACTGCGTCCCGTATTCGAACTGTGTCCAGACGGTTTGTATCGGCAGTGCCTTTCCGAGGTCAATCTCCAGCCATTCCGTTCCCATTCCCGTTGGCCGCCAGAGTGTCCCGTTATTGTCGTCCACGGCATATTCGGGCTTGAAGTTGTCGTCATAGTAAGAAGAAGCCCGCACCTTGGCGCCGTAAGCGAGGTTCTTGCTTTTTACGACGGAAGGAGCCAGGGCGCCCACCCCCTCGTGGGTAGGTATGATCCGGGCGATGCTGCCGTCGGGCAGGAACTCCATCTTGTCGATGCAGAGCTGGCGGTGGAACCCGCGGTTGGAGTGAGGATTGTCGTGGCGGTGGTAAACAATATAGTAATTATCGCCCTCCTGCAGCACGCTATGGTGGCCGGGGCCGTGTATGGTGCCGTCGGCAGTGGTCTCAAGTAGGCATCCCCGGTAGGTATAGGGTCCCAGGGGCTTGTCGGAGGTAGCGTATTGTACGCGGTAGGTATGGTCGTGGCACGAGCCCGAGGAGTACATGAAATAATAGGTTCCGTTACGCTTCAGCACGAAAGGTGCCTCAAAGAAGTCGGTTACCTCGGTATTGGGAATCAGTCGCGTTTCGCTGAACCCCTTCAGGTCGGCGGTCATCTTGCCGGCTCCGCATCCGAACCCCTTGTAGATGCCCCACGTGCCCCAGTACATGTATACTGCTCCGTCGTCGTCGATGAAGGTCTGTCCGTCCAGTGTAATGGCATTGGTCACAAACCGGTCGTGTACGAGCACCGCCTCGCTCTCGCCCAAGATGTTTTTCCAAGGGCCGCGCGGCGTGTCGGCCGCTCCCATATAGAGGTTGCAAGGCTGGCAGTACACCATGTAGTACCGCCCGTCGCGTTCGCTTTTCATCACGTCGGGTGCCCATATCCAGTGGCTGTCGGGCCAGTTCATGGGCATGAGCGTCCAGTTGGTGAAGTCCTTGCTGGCCCACACCTGTGCCGGCCCGAATCCCGCCCCGCTGCCGTCGGTGGTGGCATATATATAATAGGTATCGCCGAATTTCTTCACGGTGGGGTCGGCAAAATAGCCCGGCAGCAGCGGATTGGCGATGCCGGGAGAGTTGAAGCGCGCCGTTTGCGCCTGCGTTGCGTGCAGCGCCATGCTGCAACATACGGTCAAAAGGATTTTCTTCATTGCTGTTCAGGTTATTGCAAGTTATGGGTAATGTTTCCTTCGTGTGCAGGGGTGGCGCGGGCGGTGCTGCCGGCGGGCTTCAGCTTCAATACAAATCCGCCGCCTTCGGCCATGCGGATATCCAGCACGGTAGAGGCATCTGCCTGTGTTACCGTCCTGCGGTAGTCTTCGGCGTTGCGGTGTGCGTTGATGCCGTCGCAGAACAGTTCGGCCGTAAACAGCTTGCCTCCGGGCAGGAAGTCGAGCGGCAGCCGTATGTCGCGCGCTGTCCAGTTGGTCTGCCCTCCCACATACCACTCACCGCCTTTCTCGCGTGCCGTCACGATATATTCGCCCAGTTTGCCCTGCGGTATGATGGTCCGGTCGAATACCACCGGCAGCGAAGTGATGCAGTCGGTGCATTCCTGTTCCCGTTCATAATTGGTAGGTGCGTCGCAGAGCATGGTGAAGGGCGAGTCGTGTACGATATAGCACGCCAGCTGGTGGCAACGCGTGCCCATGGATACAGGTTGGGTGTAGATGGCTGCCCAGTTGTGTCTGGTGCCGTTGCGCAGGGCACCCGGGGTGAAGTCGACCGCCCCCGCCATCATCCGGATATAAGGGAAGGTCACGTCGTACAGCGGCATGTCGTTTTCTATTTTTGTCCAGCGGGCTTCCTCCATGCCGAATACGCCCTCGTAGTTGAGCAGGTTCGGGTAGGTGCGGCTCATGCCCGTTGGTTTGTAATAGCCGTGGTAGTCGAGCATCAGCCGGTGCCTGGCCGTAGTTTCCGCGATGCGGTAAGCCATCTCCACGGCCGTCTGGTCGTCGCGGTCGAGAAAGTCGACCTTGAATCCCTTTATTCCCATGGCGGCATATTTCCTACAGGCCTCTTCCAAGTGCTCGTCCAGCACGTTGAACACCGTCCATAGCACGATGCCCACGCCCTTCCCTTTACCGTAAGCTATGAGGTCGGGCAGGTTCACGGCGGCAATAGGATTCATGATATCGCCTTTCGACGAGTCGTACCATCCCTCGTCGAGCACGATGTATTCGATGTTGTTCTTGGCTGCAAAATCGATGAAGTACCGGTAAGTGGCGTTGTTGATGCCCGCCGGGAAGTCGACCCCCTTCAGGTTCCAGTCGTTCCACCAGTCCCATGCCACCTTTCCCGGTTTTATCCAGCTGGTGTCACCTATCTTGTTCGGTTCCGAAAGGAGATACACCATGTTGTTCACCGGCATGTCGGTATCCCTTTCCGCCACGGCCAGCACGCGCCACGGGTAAGTCCTTGCCCCGCTGCTCTTGGCGATGTAGCTTTCCTCTGCGGCCACATACGACATGCCCCTCCACTTGTGGTAGCCCATCTTGGCCGGATAGGGGGCGAACACGGCGTTCAGCGCATCGCCCTCCGCCCTTACGTACATGCCGGGGTAAGCCCTGAGGTCGGCTTCCGTCAGCGTCACCTTTGCTGTTCCGCAGTCGACGGTGACGGGCAGGAAGGCCGGTTTCCTCTCGGCTTTCCCGATGGCCGTGCGGTGGTAAATATTCTGGAAAGCCGTTGCAAAGGGCTTTTCGTTGTTAGTGGAATAGGGAAGCCACGCTGTGTTGCCGGCGCCGAAGCGGAAACGTGCCGTTTCGTTCTTGACGGTGGTTTCGCCTTTACGCGTGTGATAGAAGCGGTATGCCACTCCCTCGTCGTAGGCCCTGACGGTGATTCCGAAGCCGTTGTTTAGCGTCAGGTCGAGTTGGCGGCAATGATGTGCGACGGTCTTCTGCCTGTAAAACAAGGCCTCGGCGGTTTCGTTGATGGCAGATGCCTTTGCCTTGCCCGTTTTTGGCGCTTGGCCTATTTGCGTACCGTCGTACAGTGTCAGTCCGATGTCCGACGGCATCAGCAGCGTTTTCCCGTCGAGCTTTATGCCGATGGTCAGTTGGGCGCCGGTGCCGAGTTCGGCGGTCAGTCGTCCGTTGGGCGAAGTCACGCAGTAGTCCTTTCCCTGCATGTTGACTGCCATGAACAATGCAAGCAGCGATGTGGAGATTTTCATGTTGTTCGTTCCGGTAATCATATTATGTTTCTGCAAAGATACGAATAAACCCTTGTAAAGAGTAAGAAGAACGTCTAACAATGATGCCAAAATCGTCCAAATCTTACCAATTATAGTCGCAGACAGGCGAAAATGCCCCATCGTTGGATTATTTTGGTAGATTGATAGACGATAATCACATCCCTTCTCGCGGTTTTTTTGTTATTTTGCAACGGGCATGGAATTTTTCCGGCTTCCCGGCCAGTCAGCGATGTATAGGCCATAATATATATTAAGGTAAAGCCACAATGAATTGCCCTGTAGTTGTAAATTTATAAACAAGAAAATATGATGAATCAACGAACACTATGGCTTATGCTGCCCCTGTTGCTGCCCCTCTGTGGCAGTGCAGCCGCCAAAGGCCGGCAGGCGGCCGCTCCCGCCGTCATCAGCGAGGTGCCTTTTACGGCCGTCCGCCTGAGCGACGCCTTCTGGCTGCCCCGTATTGAGAAAAACCGCACCGTGAGCATCCCCTCCTCCTTCCGTGAGTGCGAGAAAAACGGGCGTTTCGACAATTTTGCCCTTGCTGCCGGCATCATCAAAGGCGAGCACCGGGGCGATTTCTCCTTCGACGACACCGACCCCTACAAGGTAATCGAGGGAGCCAGCTATAGCTTGGCCGTACACTACGACAAGAAACTCGACCACTACCTCGACAGCGTTATCGGCCTCATTGCCCGGGCACAGGAACCCGACGGTTATCTTACCACCTGCGTCACCAATAAGTGCACGCGCCTGTCGGGCTGGTGGGGAACCCGGCGCTGGGAGAAAATCAACTCCCACGAGCTGTATAATTCAGGCCACATGATTGAGTCGGCCGTAGCCCATTACCGTGCTACCGGCAAGCGCACCTTCCTTGACGTGGCAATCAAGAATGCCGACCTTATCTGCAAGGTGTTCGGCCCCGGCCAGGGGCAGATTCACCGTCCTTCGGGCCACCCCATCGTCGAGATGGCCCTCTGCAAACTGTATAAGGTAACCGGTACCCGGCGCTATCTCGATTTGGCGCGCTACTTTGTCGAGGAGACCGGGCGTGGCACCGACGGCCACCGGCTGAGCGAATACAGTCAGGACCATAAGCCCATCTTGCAGCAGGACGAAATAGTGGGGCATGCCGTGCGTGCGGGATACCTTTACTCGGGCGTGGCCGATGTGGCTGCCCTCACCGGCGACACAGCCTACTTCCGTGCCTTGGAGCGCATTTGGCAGAACATGGCCGGCCGCAAGCTCTATATCACCGGCGGCATAGGCAGCAGGGCACAGGGCGAGGGATTCGGCCCCGATTACGAACTCAACAACATGACCGCCTACTCGGAGACGTGTGCTTCCATAGCCAATGTCTATTGGAACTACCGCATGTTTCTGGCTACCGGCGATGCCAAGTATGTCGATGTATACGAGCGTGCGCTCTACAACGGTGTGCTCAGCGGCGTTTCGCTCAGCGGCGACCGTTTCTTCTACGATAACCCCCTCGAGTCGATGGGGCAGCATGGGCGGCAGCCTTGGTTCGGCTGTGCCTGCTGTCCGGGCAATGTCACGCGCTTTGTAGCCTCGGTGCCCCACTACATGTATGCCACCCGCGGCAAGGATATCTACGTGAACCTCTATATACAGAGCACCGCCACGGTGAACGGCGTTGAGCTGCAGCAGCAAACGTCTTATCCGTGGAGCGGCGATGTAGGTATCACCGTCAACCCCCGGAAACGCACAGCCTTCAGCCTGAAGCTGCGCATTCCCTCGTGGGCTCAACAACGCCCCGTGGCTACTACCCTCTACAGCTACCCCGATATGCCGGGGGCCTATACTGTGAAGGTAAACGGGCAGACTGTAAGTGCTGCGCCTGCCAACGGATACGTGGAAATCAACCGTGTGTGGAAGAAAGGCGACCGCGTGGAACTGTCGCTGCCCATGGACGTGCGCCGGGTGCAGGCCAACGACAATGTGGCCGACGACCGCGGCAAGCAGGCTCTTGAGCGGGGCCCCATCGTGTTCTGCCTCGAAGGGCAAGACCAGCCCGACAGTTGCGTCTTCAACAAGGCCATCCTGCCCTCAGCCACGGTCTCGGCAGCCTATCTGCCCGGGAAACTGGGCGGCATCGTCGAGTTGAGCGGAAAGGCCGTCGTGGTGCACCACGACGGTACGGTAGGCAGCACAACCTTTAAGGCCATACCCTATAGCACGTGGAATAACCGCGGCGGCGACCAGATGGCCGTGTGGATACCCGTATCGCCTGTTTATGCCCATGTGAAGCCGCAACCCACCATTGCCAGCAGTTCCCGTACGCTGTTCTTCCGCAGTGCCATCCAGAAGGATGCCCCCGAGACGGCCGCCGTTGAGGGTGCAACTTGGGGTGTGAACGACCAGTGGGAACCGCTGCGTTCGTCGGACACCAGCAAGCCTTACCATTACTGGTGGCTCAAGTACGGCTCAAAAGAGAGCATAGCCTATCAGTTCGACCGCCCGCGCACGGTAAGCAACGTGCAGGTATACTGGCTCGACTTCGACCATTACGACGGTAATTTCCGTGTGCCGGAGAGTTGGAAGCTCTACTACAAAGACGGCGAAGCGTGGCGCGAGGTCGAGACTTCCGACCGCTATGGGGTGGCCCGTGACTGTTACAACAGCCTCGACTTCAAGCCCGTCACCACCACGGGTCTTAAGATTGTGGCTCAGTTGCGCGAGGGGCAGAGCGGCGGTGTCATCGAGTGGAAGGTCAATGAATAATTTGTTAGTAATTATATTTTAATTTTATTGAGCATTACAAAGGTAATAGTAGTCTTATTGCAAAAACGGCATTCGTGAGAATGCCGTTTTTTTGGTAACTATATAAAACTGTTGCCAGCCAAGGGGTAGCTCAACGGCAGCCTGTCATTCCAGGTACGTGTATCCGTAAAGTCCGGAGCGGTAGTTGCTAAGGAACTCCTTTCCTTCTTCCAGCGTGATTTTCCCTTGTTTTACGCTTTTGGCTACCCATATTTCGAGCTGTCGTACCAGTTTCTTCGGGTCGTACTGTACATAATCGAGCACCTCGGCCACTGTCTCGCCGTCGATGACTTGGTCGATGTGGTAACCGCCGTCCCTCACCGATACATGTACGGCCGTCGTGTCGCCGAAGAGGTTGTGCATGTCGCCCAGGATTTCCTGGTAAGCCCCGATGAGGAACACGCCGAGGTAGTAAGGCTCGTTCTTTTTCAGCGGATGCACAGGCAGTATGTGCGAGTTGTTGCGGTTAGTGACGAAATTGGTTATTTTCCCGTCCGAGTCGCATGTGATGTCCTGCAGCGTGGCGCTGCGTGTGGGGCGTTCGTCCAGCCGCTGTATGGGCAGGATGGGGAAGAGCTGGTCGATGGCCCATGAGTCGGGCAGGCTTTGGAAGAGCGAGAAGTTGCAGAAGTATTTATCCGCGAGCAACTTGTCGATGTTCATCAGCTCTTCGGGAATATGTTTCAGCGTCTTTGCCAGGATATTTATTTCGTGGCATACGCTCCAGTACATCGATTCTATTTCGGCGCGCGTCTTCAAGTCAACGATGCCGTGTGTGAAGAGGTCGAGCACCTCCTCGCGTATCTGTTCGGCGTCGTGCCAGTCTTCCAGCACGTTGCGCGGCGACAGGTTGTCCCATATATCATAGAGGTCTTTCACCAGTTGGTGGCTGTCGGGTTCGGGCTCAAATTCCTCCGGCATTTCGGGTAGCGATGCCGTTTCGAGCACATCGATAACGAGCACCGAGTGGTGTGCCGCCAGTGAGCGTCCGCTCTCCGTGATGATGTTGGGGTGGGGCAGCCCGTTCTTGTCCGCAGCGTCTACGAAAGTGTAGATACAGTCGTTCACGTATTCCTGGATGGAGTAATTGACCGAGCTTTCGCTTGATGGCGAGCGCGTGCCGTCGTAGTCTACGCCCAAGCCGCCGCCGCAGTCGACGAAGTCAACGTTGTACCCCATCTTGTGCAGTTGTATGTAAAACTGCGACGCCTCGCGCAGGGCAGCCTGTATGCGGCGTATCTTCGTGATTTGGCTTCCGATGTGGAAGTGTATCAGGCGCAGGCTGTCGCGCATGCCTTTCTTGTCGAGCAGTTCGAGCGCTTCGAGCAGTTCGGCGCTGGTCAGTCCGAATTTCGATGCGTCGCCGCCGCTTTCTTCCCATTTGCCGCTGCCCGACGAGGCCAGTTTGATGCGTATGCCGAGGTTTGGCTTCACGTTCAGTTTCTTTGCCTCGCGGGCTATGATTTCCAGCTCGTTCAGTTTCTCCACCACGATGAAGATGCGCTTGCCCATCTTTTGTGCGAGCAGTGCCAGTTCGATGTAGTTCTGGTCCTTGTATCCGTTGCAGATGATGAGTGAGTCGCTTTGGCATTGCACGGCGATGACGGCGTGCAGTTCGGGTTTCGACCCGGCTTCCAGTCCGAGGTTGAACTTCCTCCCGTGCGAGATGATTTCCTCCACTACCGGCTGCATCTGGTTCACCTTGATGGGGTAGATGATGAAGTTCTCGCCCTTGTAGTTGTATTCTTCGGCCGCTTTCTTGAAGCAGCTGCTGGTTTTTTCGATGCGGTTGTCGAGGATATCGGGGAACCGGAGCAGCACGGGCGGTGCGACGTCGCGCAGCGACAGTTCGTCCATTACCTCGCGGATGTCGATCTGCGTCCCGTCCTTGCAAGGTGTGACATAGGCGTCGCCGCTGTTGTTGATGCCAAAGTAGGAAGTGCCCCATCCGTTGATGTTATAGAGCTCCTTCGCGTCTTCGATAGTCCACTTTTTCATTTCGTTTGTTGTTGTTTTGGGTTTGTTGGGGGTTATAAGGTTAGAAAGCCGGGTACCCCGGTGTGGTGCGGCTACTCTTTTTGTCTTCGTTGCTTAAATCTTGAGCAAGTCTTTCAGTTTTTCCACGCTTGTCTTTATCTTCCCGTAGTCGTCCATCAGACTTACGTCGAGTGTATATTTTGCTTTGTTGTAGAATATATCCCTTGCTTTCAGCTGATCCTTGATGAAGCCTGTCAGCTCCTCGGCGCTCTTCCCCTTCAGCAGGGGGCGCTCGGTCTTTCCCATCTGCAAGTGCTTGTGCAGCACTTCCGGCTCGGCTTTCAGGTAGACCACCTGTCCCTGCCGGTTCATGTAGTCGATGTTGTCGAAGAAGCACGGCGTTCCTCCGCCGCAGCTGATGATGACATCCTCAAACTCGCCCAGCTCGTGCAGCATGTTGTGCTCTATTTGGCGGAACCCGTCCTCGCCCCGCTCCGCGAACAGCTGGGGTACGGTTTTCCGCATACGGCTCTCGATATACCAGTCGAGGTCGTAGAACGGAAGCCCCAGGTCCTTCGACAGCGCCTTGCCGATGGTGGTTTTCCCGGCACCCATATAGCCGATGAGGATAATCCGCTTCATGCTTACTTCTTCTTCGCGGGTGTGCTTTCGATGATCTTCATGCATTCCCCCAGCGTCAGTTCGGCCGCCCTCTCGTGCAGGTTCTTCGGCAGGCGGTAGTTCTTCCCGTCGTAGTTAAGGTAAGGGCCGTAGCGGCCGTTGAGCACCTCCAGCTTGGGGTCCTCGATGAAGTTCTTGATGTGGCGCTGCGTTTCCTGCTGGCGTTTCTTGCCGATGAGGTCGATGGCCGTTTCGAGTGTTACCGTCATCGGGTCTTCCGTCTTGGGCAGCGAGGTATATTTCTTGTTGTGCAGGACGTAGGGCCCGAAGCGCCCCGCGCCGATAATCACCTTCGACCCCTCGTACTCGCCGATTTCGCGCGGCAGCTTGAACAGCTCGAGCGCCTCGTCGAGGGTGATGGTCTCCATGCTCTTGTCTTTCGGCATCTGTGCAAACTGCGGCTTCTCCGTATCGTCGGCCGTCCCGATTTGCACCACCGGCCCGAAGCGCCCGATTTTCACGAACACCGGCTTCTGCGTCTTCGGGTCGTTGCCCAGCAGGCGTTCTCCGGCCTTGTGTTCCGAGCGGATGTTCATGGTCTTCTCCACCGTCGGCTCGAAGTCTTTATAGAATACCCGCATCATGTCGGTCCACTTCTCGTTGCCTTCAGCTATCTTGTCGAAGTCCTGCTCCACCTTGGCCGTGAAGTGGTAGTCCATGATGCCCGGGAAGTGCTCCATCAGGAAGTCGTTCACCACGATGCCGATGTCGGTAGGCAGCAGCTTGCCTTTTTCCGAGCCGGCCATCTCCTTGCGTGTCTTCTGCGTTATCTGTTTCCCCCTCAGCGTGTCGATGGCATACGTGCGCTCCTCGCCCTTGCGGTCGCCTTTCTGCACGTATTCGCGCTGCTGTATGGTGCTGATGGTGGGGGCATAGGTCGACGGGCGGCCGATGCCCAGCTCCTCCAGCTTGTGCACGAGCGACGCCTCGGTGTAGCGCAGGGGGCCTTGGCTGAACCGCTCGGTGGCCGTTATCTCGCGGCGGGTAAGCTCCTGCCCGGCCTTCAGCGGCGGCAGTATGCGCGTGCCCTCCTCGTCCTGCTGTTCGTCCTCGTCGAACGATTCGCGGTATACCTTGATGAAACCGTCGAACTTCACCACCTCGCCCTGGGCTACAAACTGCTCGGCCAGCACCTGGCGCCCGGCTGCAGGGTTGTCCCCGGCCATACTGTTTACGTTGATGGCCACGGTGGTTTTCTCTATTTCCGCATCGGCCATCTGGCTGGCGATTGTGCGTTTCCATATCAGGTCGTACAGGCGTTTCTCCTGTGCCGTCCCCTCTATCTCGGCTGCTCCCATGTCGGTGGGGCGTATGGCCTCATGGGCCTCCTGCGCGCCTTTGGCATGCGTGTGGTACCTGCGCTCGCGGCTGTACTCCTTCCCCCATAGGCGGCTGATTTCTTCCTTGCTGGCATCGAGGCAGAGCTTCGACAGGTTTACCGAGTCGGTACGCATATAGGTGATGCGCCCGTTCTCGTACAAGTGCTGCGCCACCATCATCGTCTGACTGACGGTGAAACCCAGCTTGCGCGCAGCTTCCTGCTGCAGGGTCGACGTGGTGAAGGGCGGTGCCGGCGTGCGCTTCAGCGGTTTTTTCGTAATGCTGTCCACGGTATAGGTGGCCTCCTTGCATTGGTTGAGGAAGGCCAGCGCCTCGTCGTGGGTCTTGAAGCGTGTGCCCAGTTCGGCCTTCACCTCCGTGGCCGAGCCGTCGGGGTTGGTGATGGCGAAAATGGCGTTCACGCGGTAGTAGGCCTCGCTCCTGAAGCTCTGTATTTCGCGCTCGCGCTCAACAATCAGCCGTACGGCGACGCTCTGCACGCGCCCGGCCGACAGGGCCGGCTTCACCTTTCTCCAGAGCACGGGCGACAGCTTGAAGCCCACCAGGCGGTCGAGCACGCGGCGGGCTTGCTGTGCGTTCACGAGGTTCATGTCCAAGCGGCGCGGGTGGTTGATGGCCTCGAGTATGGCGGGTTTCGTGATTTCGTGGAATACGATGCGGCTGGTTTTCTTCTCGTCCAGTCCCAGCACCTCGCACAGGTGCCATGAGATGGCCTCTCCCTCGCGGTCCTCATCGGACGCCAGCCACACTTTTTCGGCTTTCTTTGCATTTGATTTCAGTTCCTTCACCAGCTTTTCCTTTTCTTCAGGAATCTCATAGTCGGGCTGGAGCGTGTCGATATCGATGCTCAGTTCTTTCTTCTTCAAGTCGCGGATGTGCCCGTAACTCGACATCACCTTATAGTCGTCACCTAAAAACTTTTCAATCGTTTTGGCCTTTGCAGGCGACTCGACGATAACTAAATTCTTCTGCATATTCGAACAATTACAATTATTGGGGTGCAAAAGTAAGCAAAAGTTTTGCTTCTACATTATAATATGTATGAACTTTTATTTTTTTTAACTATTCCGGGCACGGTAACGCCTTAAAAACCGGGTGCCTAACGGGTTGATAATCATCCGGATAATAGGAGTGCCGGCGATGCCTTTTTTTACGCTGCGGCGGCATAGCCCGTGCAGTGCAAGGGTTCTGCCCCGGTTTTGATTTTTGGCCATTTTTCTGAGATAATTGGGCGCACCTGCATAACCCTGTGTTTG
>DBRC01000072.1 GCA_002305505.1 Prevotella sp. UBA1378
CGCCTGCTGCCCACCGCTTGCTTTTAGATTTGCTGAAATGATAACCCAAAGATAGTTATAAATGTGGAAGTTTAATGTGAAGCCGTGTAGCTATCACTGAATGGTTACCTGCCCATGCTTATTTTGTTAAAAAAGACTAATGCCGGCATTTTCGTGGACAACAGATTGTGGATTACGAATTAAAAGCATTACCTTTGCACCCGCAAAAGAGAAACGAAAGGTGCCTTAGCTCAGTTGGTAGAGCATCGGACTGAAAATCCGTGTGTCCCCGGTTCGATTCCTGGAGGCACCACTCCTCCTTTCATTAGCCCTGTTCACCGTAAGGTGGCAGGGTTTTCTCTTTTTAAGCCTCTCCTCTCCCCCCTTCCCACGCTTTGTATCTTCCCCCGATTAAAAACCAAAAGATAATTCTTAGCGAAAATAAAAGCAATCTGTTTGGTTATCAACGGGAAATATGCTATCTTTGCCATTTGAAACCCTACGCATTAAAATACGAGCAAATATGAAACCCTACGCATCCATCATCGTGTTCCTGTTATTGGTGCTTTCATCAAGTGTGGCAAGCATCGGCAGCTATTGTGCCACAGAGAAACAAATCGCATACGACCTGAATCAGGCGCTCGCGTTGACATTGGCAGAAAAGCGCGATAACGTCATCACGCCCGATACAATCCGCATATTCAACAACCATCTGCAACTGGCAGCACTGCGCGGAAAAGCCGTGATCTCGGTAGCGGCCAGGCAAAAAGACTTCCGCTGCTATGCCCATTGTTCAGCGGCGACCATCTTCGGCATCAGCGACCAACGGCTGCCGATGGCACTGGTTTCGCTTGCAATGCTATGGGGAATGATGTCAACACTTTACTTCCGCCGTCGCAGTACGACTGGAAATAACGTGCAAAGCTACGGCGGACTGATATTCTGTGCGGCAGACAGCCGGTTTTATAACAAGCACCGCGAACACGTGAAACTGACGCCGATGCAGCAGCAACTGATGGAAATGTTCTTCCGCTCGCCGGCATACGTGCTGACCAAGCAAGAGATATGCGATGCACTATGGCCAAAGAAAGAGGATGCCAGCGACACGCTCTACACACTGATACGCCGCCTGAAACCCATCATTGAGGCAAACAGCAATTTGCACATTGAGGCCGACCGCGGACGGGCTTACGAACTGAAAAACAAGGCATAGACGCCTGCCGAAAGCAGGCATAACACAGAAAGACATGAAGACAATAATCGGCATCGACGTAGGCATCAGTACAACAAAAATTGTTGGACTGAGGGATGGGAAAATCGTGTCACCCATCCGGATAACAGCAGCCGACCCGATAACATCGCTCTATGGCGCTTTTGGTAAATACCTGTACGACAACGGCATCCACCTGCAGGATGTGGAGCGCGTAATGCTGACCGGCGTGGGCAGCGCCTATATCGAACAACCCATCTACGGTCTGCCGACCGATAAAGCCGAAGAGTTTCTTGCCGACGGACTGGGGGCACGCTACGAGTCGCGCCTCGACCGCACTATCGTGGTGAGCATGGGCACGGGCACCTCGTTCGTAAAATGCGACGGCGATGACATGAAGCACATCGGCGGCATCGGCATCGGCGGCGGCACCTTGCAAGGGCTCTCGCGCCTCTTGCTTAACACAAGCGATATCAAGCAAGTGGCCCGATTGGCGATGCACGGCAATATATCGAACATCAACCTGCTTATCGGAGATATCAGTGCACGTCCGCTACCGGGGCTGCCGATGGACGCTACCGCCTCGATTTTTGCCCGTGCCCACAGCAACGC
This sequence comes from Prevotella sp. UBA1378, assembly GCA_002305505.1. Lineage (GTDB taxonomy): Bacteria > Bacteroidota > Bacteroidia > Bacteroidales > Bacteroidaceae > Prevotella. The sequence goes on from DBRC01000072.1 coordinate 1,802, forward strand.
GCCGCAGGAAGACATTGCCGCCGGCCTCATCAGTCTGGTGCTGCAGAGCATCGGTTCGGCTTCGGTGCTGGCTGCGCTCGGCAGCGGCATACGCGACTTCGTACTGATAGGCAACCTTACGCTGCTCCCCCAATGCAAGGAGATTTTCCCTGCTCTCGAGAAACTTTACAACATCCGTTTCCATATCCCGAAAAACTCCGAGTTCTGCACCGCCATTGGTGCCGCCCTCTCATACAATAAAACCTGAAAAGAGGCCATCCCCGTTCCTGGAGAATGCATATTCTGCCAAGAACGGGGACGGTTCATTTCCGGAATGTTTTTTAATATTCCGTGTTTTCCGGATCGAAGTTGGTCCAACCGCTCAACCAGTCATCCCCTGCCGCAAAAGCACCTATATAGCTTACTTGCTTAAACCATCCGTCAAGCCCCACGAACGATGCGGCATTAAGCACGGGGCTCGCTGCTCCGGGGAAGTAGCCATTAGTGAGCAGCAGGTCGCCCCCCCCTGTATAGACTTTGTTGCCGCTCTGTGCCTGAAAGAACGTGGAAGAGAAACTCGGTTTAGATTTATCGTAAACCGGCTGTAAACTGGCGTCGTACCCTGTTACAAGCACATCTTCAAAGCATTTGTTCGCATCCGAGCCTATCACATCCATTCCGGCAAACCATGTATTCCGCACATTCAGTTTTCCTTCGGCGGCAGCTCCCTGCGTATCGCCTTTCTGATTATCAAGTATCAGCCCAATAGGATAACCGATGGCTATCGAGTTGTAACAGCTTAAGCGCGAGTTGCGGCGGACTTGCATGGCCGATTGGAACTTCCCGAGTGCAGATCCGTTGTTGGGATTCATCGTTCCGCCGTTGATGTAGTCGGAAGTATTGCTGAAGGCAGCATCCGTCTTGGGGCCTACGAATGTAATGTTGGAAAAAGCAGGCGAGGTATATGGGATGACCGAGGAGCCATCGGCGCAGTTGTCGCTTTCAAACCCGTTGCTCATTGAAGTGTCGGCCAACCTTCCGTCGCGCACTACGAGCCCGAACTGCACCTTACCCGAGTATCCGTTGTCCGTATCAAAGTCATCGTCCCATCCATGATAAGCCACCAGGTACTTTGCATTTACATTTCCGCCGAACCACTCGTACGAGTCGTCGTTACTGTAACTCACCTGTATGTGGTCGATTTGTGTACCACTGCCAACCGAACCGAGTGTCAGTCCGTTGATTTCCTTGTCTTTCTGGAAAGGGTACCCGGCAAACTCGATGCGTACGTAACTCAGCACTCCCGAATTATCTGCGTCGTCATTGCCGCCGTGCTTGGTGCGCGGTCCACCTTCTATCTGCATTTCCTGTTGGTTGTTGTTCGCTTTACCGCAGATAATTATGCCGCCCCAGTCGCCCGGTTTCCGGTTGCCTTTGGCCAGTTCGCTCGTAAACACAATAGGCTGTGAGGCTGTCCCCTGAGCTATCAGTTTGCCGCCGCGTTCCACGATAAGTGCGGCCTTGGTTTCCTTGTCACCCTTGATTACCGTCCCCGGTTCGATGGTCAACTGAGCCCCTTCGCCGATATATACCCATCCTTTCAGCAGATAGATGCCTTTCTTCAGTGTCTGTTTGCCTTTGAACACAAACTCTTGGTCGCCGTTTCCAATTTCCTTTCCTCCGGCATTTTCTTTCCCGTTGTCAAAAAGCAGATGGTCGCAAGCCTTCAATCCCCCGTCAACTGTCCACACATAAGTTTCGCCACCAGCCGTACCACCATTGTCCGCATCGTCGTTACTGCTGCAACCGGCCATTGCCGCTGCCAACATCAAGATGCAGAAGCATCCTGTCATTTTTTTACTGTTCATCATTTCTAACATTAAATTAAACATTCAGAATTTGTATATCATGTTAAATCCTATATTCCGCCCGGGCCGATAGCAGCGGGTTATTTGTTCCACCTCTTTAGATGTCCCGTCGGCCTTTGTAACATCAGCAAACTGCTTGTAATACACTTTCTCCGCCAGCAAGTCGCGCACCGAGAGACGCAGTTCCCAACTGCTGCCTATTTTTTTCGACACCGTAAGGTCGATGACGTTGCGAGGCATCTCGTAACTGTCCGGAATGCGGGCATTCTCGTCGTTTCCGGTAGTCCCTTCACTGCGTCCCACGCCGATGATACGCTTACCTATCCGGTTATAAAGCAGGGATGCCTGCAGCTTTTTCGCCTCGTCTTTATAGAACAAACCGGTATTAATGAGATACGGCGATTGCCCTTGCATCGGCCGGTTCTCCTCTTTCGAACCTTTCTCAAACTCTACCCTGCTCCTGATGAGTGCACCGTTGAACGACCAACTGAGAGCAGGAAGGCCGATGAAATCGAGCGACTTGCGGATATCCAGTTCCAGCCCATAGCTGCCGGCACTCTCGGCATTCTTGTACGAATAGATGAGGTCGGTGCCGCCGGCCACGGTATAAGTCCATTCAATAGGCGAATCGAAATGCTTGTAGAACGCGGCCAAGGATATTTGTTCACCTTTAGATGGATAATACTCATAGCGCAGGTCAACATTCTGTATGTAACAGTTTTTCAGTTCAGTGTTACCTTGTACGCTTGATGCCAAGTCGAAATCGTAATAGACGGAGGAGGACACCTCACGGAATTCCGGCCGGTTCACGCTTTTCCCGTACGAGAACCGCAACTGGTGCTGTTCGGTGAGTTTATATGCCGCATTCAGCGAAGGGAACAAGTCGGTGCTACGGTAATGGCGGCTGACCTCGCTTTTTTCGTAATCGCGGGTATTGGACACCAATTCCATGTCGTTATGTTCAATGCGGACACCGGCATAGACATTCAGTTTCCCAAGAGGAAGAGATGCTGCCGCGTATCCCGCTCCGGCCGTGTTGTGCCCCCTGTAGTTGTTTCTCCACTGCACCTGTTCCAGCAAATAAAGTTTGTCTGCGCCGAAATTGGCCTCATCGCTGAGCAACTCAGGAAGATCTGCATGACGGAAACCGGCCGGCATGTTATTGCCCGAGACATCCCAGTTATATATGAATTCGCGCGTCATATACTCACGTGTGCGGTATTCGGCATAGGCTCCCATCTTCAGGGACGGCTTCCATGCCCCAAACTTCAATCCATACTTCCCGTTCACGTTTGCCGAGAAGATGTGTTCGTCGAGCTGTGTCCACTCACGCGATACGTCGTTGCCCGTGCTCAAGGCATATACTCCTGTTTCGATAGCATCGTCAATGAGATACCGGCGTCGGTCGGGCAGGTAACGGTTGGCATACGCATACCCGGTGCTCCAGTCGAGCTCTCCGTTGCCCATGGTATGTTTACCGGTAAGCTGGGTGTTATAGGTTGTGCGGCTTCGGTAATAATATTCGGCCGACCTTTCCAGATTGGCCTGTGCCGATATGCCTTCCCTCCAGGTATAACGGCTGTTGCCCAGCTGATTGAAAATGTTTTTCAGCTGGTACTTGTTGTTGCCGTTTCCGGAAAGGAAAGTGAAATTGAGCATTGCCCCCACCCTTACATTATGATTATACTGGTCGTCTACAGAGTAGCGCAGGTAATTCGAGCGGTCGTTCTGTGCATCATACACCCCGAAAAGGTTGTTCTGCATGCCTTCGCACGTACGGTATTCGTTGGCATAGTTCAGTGCTGCAATCATGCCCGCGCGGTAGGAGCCCAGCATCCAGCGGCGTGTCATTGTAGCCGATAATTTCAAGTCGCCGATTGGCCGCCTTGTTTTTATGGACCAGTCGTTATTAAAATCATTTGTAGACAAGTCGGTGCCGTTTCCTGCGATGGGGTTCAGTGTGCTATGGATTCCGCCCCTCAACGAACGCAGGCCGCCATCGAAGCCAAGGAAATCGGTCGATGAGCCACTCGAATATGCGAATCTCTTGAAAGCCGACACATCGTTCCAGCTGCTTCCGGCCGACACTTCGAATGCATTTTCGGATGGTATTTCTTTCGTATCAACGATAATAAAGCCTCCGCTATAGTCGGCCGGGTATTCCGCGGCCGGTGCCTTAACTACCGTAAGGCGGTCAATCTGCGAACTCGGGATGACATCGAACGAGAATGCACGTGCGTCGGCCTCACTGCTCGGTACAGCTCCTCCGTTCACCCATACGTTGTTGTAGCGCTGTGACAGCCCCCGCACCATCACGAACTTATCCTCGATGAGGCCCACCCCCGGTACACGGCGTATCACCTCACCGGCATTGGAATCCTGTGTCTTGCTTATCTCCTGTGCCGACACATTGTTCACGATAACCTCGCTGTTCTTCACCTGCTGTATGGCGGCAGCTTCCGTATTGCCCCTCAGCAGCCGCGTCACCACGACACCTTGCAGCTGATGTTCGGTGCTACTCATCTCTATTGTCATCCTGTCTTCCGCCGTTGCAGCTTTCGGTTGCACTCCGCCGACCGTCTGCCCCTTGTATCCTATATACTTTATATATAAGGTATACGGTTTCCACTGCAATCCATTCAGTACGAAACACCCGTCGGCATCGGTAACAGTCTTCTCTGCCGTCCCTCCTACTTCCACTACTGCCCCGATCAGCGGCTCCCGGTTTTCCCCGTCGATTACGCGCCCCTTTATTGTTTGAGCCATTGCGCTGGCGGTTGTCAACATTGAAAGCAACAAGACGGCCATTCCCCGTTCTTTTGTGCCTGAAAATACTTCGTTCACCTTTTTCATTCGTTTCATTTCTTCTGTTTCATTCTCATTTGATTTCGAGTGCAAAAGTACGGCAACTGTATTACAATGTGATTGCGAACGGCAGAAAGAATATTTACAAGATGGTTACGATTATATTTCGGCGGGAATGAGCTTGTTTTATACATAAAAACCGTCTGCTAAAACATTTTTTCTTCAATAATTTGAGTACACCCTTGAAAAAATAACCGTCTGAGGGGGAAAAAGTGAAGAAAAAATGAAAATAAACAGGCGCAGGCGTGAAAGTCCGTG
>DBRC01000054.1 GCA_002305505.1 Prevotella sp. UBA1378
CCGACTTATACGCTTCCCGTCTTAGGGGTAAGCCCAGCGCGCGTTCGGTTGGCTTTGATTTTCTGATTGGTTTGATGATTGTGTTATTGGTCATTATAAAAAATTAGTTAGTAATCTTTGATGCCTGGGGGCAATGCGGCTCCCCTTATAGTTAGTTACGGTGTCAAAGATACGTTTTTATTTTAAAACCGGGAAATAAATAGTGTATAAAAAACAACAGATATGTGTTTTTAGGACAATAATCCGGAAATATAAAACAATTGGTGTGGGAAACAGGAAGAACGGTGGCCCCGTAAAAATCCGGCCAATGTATCCTGCGGTTTAAGGGATGATGCCTGCCAAAGGCGGGCAAGAGCGGGATGATAACAAAAAAAGAATGCGGTATGATCACTCACTCCGCATTCCTTTTAACGGATGTTGGTGTGCATCAGAGTGTAAACACTCAGAACGGTTGCAAATGCTACCGACACCAACACGGCCGTTGTTTGAAAATCTAATAACATAATCTTTACCTTAAATCTATTAACTACTAACCTAATGAATAACAATGTAATCATCACGATTACGGGTGCAAAGATACAACATTTGTGCCCGTGCACAAAATATTTAAAGAATATTTATCCTATATTTACTTTTTCTTTGATTTAGGTCAAAGGGATTCGCACAATCCGCCGATCCTGCCGAGCAGCGATGCCGGCAGCCGGGGCATGGCGCCGTTTTGCGTGCAGACAAACGCGCTCACGTCTACAGCCAAGCGGTGAGCCTGCGGGATGGGCATCCCCGCCAGTATGGCAGCCGTGAAAGCACCGGTGAACGAGTCGCCCGCCCCTACGGTGTCGGCAACGTCGACCTTCGGCGTTTCGTAGTACGACATCGCCCCCTTTGAGAAGACGTAGCTCCCGTTCACGCCGCAGGTGAGCACGAGTATGTCCAGGTTGTACTTGCCCAGGATGAGCCAGCACTTGTTCTCGAAATCCAAACCGGGATAGCCGAACATGCGGCCGATAATCACCAGCTCCTCATCGTTTATCTTAAGGACGTTGCACCGCCTGAGCGACTTCCTTATCACTTCCTGGCTGTAGAAGTTCTGCCGGAGGTTGATGTCGAAAATCTTCAGGCAGCCAGCCGGCGTGGCGTCGAGGAAGCGGTGGATTGTCGCCCGCGACACCTCGTTGCGCTGTGCCAGCGAGCCGAAACATACGGCGCGGCACGACCTGGCCAGCTCTTCGATTCCGGGGGTGAACGGGATATTGTCCCATGCCACGCCCTCCTTGATGATATAAGTAGGCACGCCCCGCTCGTCCAGCTCCACCTGTACGGTGCCCGTGGGGCAGTCTACGCGGGGCATCACGTAGCGCAGCCCCTTGCCGTCGAATGCCGCCAGCGTCTCGTCGCCCAGCGCGTCGTTGCCCACTGCGCTCACGGTCATGGCTTCGTGTCCGAACTGTGATACGTGGAAGGCGAAGTTTGCCGGGGCCCCGCCCAATTTCTTCCCCCCGGGGAAGCAATCCCACAATGCCTCTCCGAGGCCTACGATAACTTGTTTCATACAGCTTAATGTCTTATTTTAGGTATATACGTAAACAAATAAACAACTCCGGCCGCCATCACCAGCACGGCCCCGGCCTGTCCGAGGGCGTCGCCGGCAAAGCCCATGAGCAGCGGGAATACGGTGCCGCCGAAAAGCCCCATGATCATCAGCCCGCTCACTTCGTTCTGCTGCTTTTCGGGAACCGACAGCAAGGCCTGCGAGAAGACGAGGGAGAAGATGTTCGAATTGCCGTAACCTACGAGGGCAATGGCCGTGTAGAGCACGGGGGCCGACGTGCCGGCGAACAAGCCGAGCATGGCAAGCGCCATCATCACGACGCTCACGATGAAGAACACCCTATGGTTGAGCACACGCAGGAAGTAGGCGCCCGTAAGGCATCCGATGGTACGGAAGATGAAGTAGAGCGAGGTGGCGAAGGCGGCATCGTTCAGCGTCAGGCCCAGGCGCTCCATCAGTATCTTCGGGGCCGTGGTGTTCGTGCCCACGTCGATGCCCACATGGCACATGATGCCGAGGAACGACAGCAGCACGATGGGCTTGCCCAGCAGCCTGAAACACTCGGCAAAGGTCGACGACTTGTCCTTGGTGTCGCCCTCGTCGATCGGCGTGACCGCAAGCAGCGCCGAGGCCAGCACGCCTATCACCATATAGATGGGGAACAGCACGCGCCAGCCCAGCCCGAACGACGGTATGGCGGCCATGGCGCCCCACATGGCGATATAGGGGGCCATGAAAGAAGCGATGGCCTTCACGAACTGGCCGAACGTCAGCGTGGAGGCGAGGTTGTCGCCCTTGATGACGGTCGACACGAGCGGGTTCAGCGAGGTCTGCATCAGTGCGTTCCCTATGCCCAGGAAGGAGAACGACACGAGCATGATGCCGAAACTGTCGCCGAAGACAGGCAACAGCAGCGAAACGGCCGTCACGCCCAATGACAGCAACACCGTTTTCCGCCTTCCTATTTCATTCATCAGCATCCCCGTGGGCACGGAGAATATCAGGAACCAGAAGAATACCAATGACGGGAAGATGTTCGCCGTGGAATCGTTCAGGTTCAGGTCTGCCTTCACATAGTTGGAGGCGATGCCTACCAAGTCGACGAATCCCATTGCGAAAAAGCAGAGCATGACCGGGATTAAGGCCAGTTTCTTTGTCTCACTCATAAATAAATTGTTTAAATAGGTTTTAAATTTCATTCGCAAAAGTATGGACAATTCCGCAAAGGGGATTAAAGAAAACGTTCATCGTATAATAAAAATGTTACCATGTAACGATTTTCTTATCCAATGAACGCTTTGTACCAGGCGCCGGGCACTACCTGATGGCGTAAACCGTTGCTTTGCCCTTGCCTTTCACGGTAAGTTTGTTGTAAGGCTCGGAGGGGAACACCAGGTTGCTCATGGCCATCTTGCCGTCGGCATCGAACGCCTCGATGCTGCAGCGGTCGACGAAGATGCGCAGTTGCTTCATGCCGCCGTGCACGGGCGCGACCGTGGCAGCGGGGAAAGCCTCGCTGAAGGCCGCATCGCCGCTCCCGGCCCGGTCCATCGCGAAGGTGCGCTTGGCGGCATCGTAGGTCATCGACAGCCGTTCGCCCTTGTCGTTGGAGAGCGTCAGCTGCAGGCTGCCTTTCACGTCTACGGTGATTTCGCAGGCATCCGTGGGGCGTTTAACCTCTTCCCCCCTCAGCGCAAGGAGCTCCACCGACGGCGTAACCCCTACGTATGTTTCGCCCTCGTGCTCGAACAGGTCGAGGTCGCGCGGAACGGAGTTGGCGCTTCTGTATTGCTTCGTGGGCACCTGGTTCGCATATTGCCAATTGCTCATCCACGCCAGCGCTACGTGCCGCCCGCCGGGAGCATTGTCGAACGTCACCGCCGCATAGTGGTCCTTACCGTAGTCCATCCATTTCGTCGTTTCCGGCTTCGACTCGCAGATGAACCTGCGCCCGTCGAACTTCCCAACGAAATACTGTGTGGCACTGCCTCCCGACGGGCCTCCGGGATTGATGTTGCAGATGAGCAGCCACTTCTGCTTGTCCGTCCCGCGCACCTGCAGCTTCATCAGGTCGGGGCATTCCCACACGCCGTCGTGATTGCCGTATCCCTGCCCGAAACTGCTCTCATACGCCCATTCCTTCAGGTTGGCCGACGAATAGATGCGCATCTCCTGTCCGGCAGCCAGTATCAGGTTCCATTTTCCGGTTTCCGGATTCCAGAACACCTTCGGGTCGCGGAAGTCGGGAACGTCCGACACCAGCACCGGGTTGCCGGCATACTTCGTGAATGTCTTTCCGTCGTCCGTGCTGTAGGCCATGCTCTGCGTCTGGTTTTCGCCGGCCGAAGTGTAGAAGGCCACGACGGCGCCTTCGCCGAACCCCGCCGTATTGTTCCTGTCCACCACGCACGAACCGCTGAATATCGTGCCCAGCGCATCGGGGGCAATGGCGGTCCCCTCGTCGTTCCAGTTGAGCAGGTCGCGGCTGGTGGAGTGCCCCCAGTGCATGTTCTCCCACTGCGAGCCGTACGGGTTCCACTGGTAGTACAGGTGGTACACGCCGTCCTTGTAGAACATCCCGTTCGGGTCGTTCATCCATCCGTAGGGCGGCGTGTGGTGGTACAGCGGGCGGAAGCGCTCGCGGTTGGCCGTGTCGAACGTGCCGGAGAGTTTTATCTCCTTCCAGCAGGCGAAGTTCTTGATAGCCCCTGTGGCGCGCCGGTTAGCCGGGAATATAATATCAACCACGATGGGATTACGCGTCATATCCCCGAGATCTACAGGTACATAATAGTCTGTCTTGTCTACTGCCAGCCGGCAGTTTAAGGTTTTCACCACTTCATTGTCCTGCAGTATGCGTATATGCGCATTTTCTTCTTCCTCCTCCACCGGCAACAGCAAGAAACGTTCGGCGGGCACCGTCTTGTACATTGCGTGGTGCTCACTTAGAAAAGATGTACTCTGTGCCATGGCCGTAACATTCAGTGCCATGGTCAGCAGCATGGCCATTATGATTCTCTTGTTGGTTTCCATTACTCATTATATTTAAATTATTTTTCTAACCTTCCCGTTTTCACGCACGATATGTACGCCTTTCCAGTTTGTCGTGCTGCGGGGCTGTCCGTTTAAGTTGTATATTTCCATGCCATTCCGCTGCAGTGTATGTATGCTTGTAATGTTGTTGGTTCCGTTGCCAGTCCCGAGCAGCCATCCACGCAGCACCTTCACCTCAGTAAGCCCGTTAGCGAAAGCCTTGACGGGGACATCAGCAAGCTGTGCAGTCGGGAAGACACGCACCGAGAAAGCCAGGCACTCATTGATGAATACATCGATGATGGAATGGTCGAAGAACAGGTGTATCCGGCATTCTTCACCGGCACGAAGCGCTTGCGGCAGCTCGCTCTGATACACTCCGTCAAAGAGCCCTTTGTCGTTTACTATCCGCTCGATGGACGAGAAATCGGCTGACAATCTATTAGTTGCAGGGTTGTAAGATATGGTAGCCCCGTTGAGTAATTCGAATCCGAATGCTCCCGAGCCCACGATAAACGTGCCGTCGATTTCAAAACAGCGCCCCTTTAACCCGCTCAATTCCTCTTCGCTGCTTAGCATGAACTCATTTTTCTCGTAACCGTCCGGCTGCCGCATACCCTTCAGACCCTCGAAAGGTTTCTGCAGCAAGCTGCCGTCGGGGGCGATGGTTATTTCGCGCGGTAAACTATAGGTGTGGGCCCACCCCAGTTTATAGTTCTCCTCCGACGTTAGTTTGTCCGGCACTATACCCAGTAAGATGGTCTTGCCATCTTTCTGCATGATAGATGGCGACAGAAGACCATATCCTTGTTTGCCCATGCCTTCCAGTTCCAGTTTTTTAGGTGTACTATAATCAGGTTCAAAAGTCCCATCGGCCGTTATGTTGCCTGTCCAGTAGAGCGTCTCCACCCCTTGGCTGGTATTCAGCGGGGTGACGGTGAACAGCCATTTTTGCCCTATCTGCGTCACTGTAGGCATCTCCCAGAAAGTTCCGTCCTGTGCCTGCGACTTGCCTGCGAAGAATATCTTGCCGTCGTTGCTCCATGTATTTCCGTCATACCGGTGTAGTGTAGCCGCCCCGATACCATTTTTAGACGTGCCGACAACCAAGTATTTCTGTCCGTTGCATTCGAAGAAATAAGGATCACGGAAATCATCGCTCAACCCTGCCGGGCGGCCGTTGATGATGGGATTGAGTGCCGACTTTTCCCATTCCACCAATCCCTTGTCAACAGGCATGGCCTGTGCTATAGAGGCCTTGGCATTGTCTACTGCCGTATATATAATAGTGGGTTCGCCGTTAACAGGCATCAGGCAGCCCGACCAGCAACCTTTGATGTCATAGGTTTCTGCCGGTGACAAGGCTATGTGCTCCTCTGTCCAGTCGTAGAGATTCTCACTGGTGAGGTGCCCCCAATGCAGTCGCGACATATATGGGCCGTTGGCATTCTTCTGGAAAAAGAGGTGGTATTTGCCTTCATACCATGTGAGGCCATGGGTTTCGTTTGTCCATGCGGCGGCGGGCATACCATGCATCCGTGGGCGCAGCATGTCGCCAGCAAAGCGTGAGGTAGGTACAGACAAATCGGCCGACTGTTCCGGCAATGCTTTTATCTGGCTTTCGGTCATGATGCCACTGCTCACGGTAAAGTCATCTATCAGTCCGTTGAATGTATCGAGATGGAAAGGCCCCAGCTTTATCTCCCGTGCCGACTTCCCGATATAGCAGTCGGCAGTACCTACCGACAAGGCATAAGGGCATCTTGCCGTGCCCACCAGCGTTCCGTTGTTGTATAGTTTGAGGGTTTTGGCGTCAACGTCTACCGTAGCAACAAGGTAGTTCCATGAATATTTCGGCAACTTGGATGCCGCCTTGCATGCTACCCTCCATCCTGCTGCATAGCATTCGAAAGCGTAGTCGCCTTGTGAACTCAGCGTGAAGGCAAAACCCGTACGTGCCGTTTCGTCCATGTTTCCTGCTATGGCCGTCCATTCATTTACTGCTTCATCGGCATGCACCATAGGGTAAGTTTCGGCAGCACACCAGAGCGAGAAACTGGCCAACCTGTTGTCAATGCCACTGAAGTCGGCATTTGTCTTTATATAAGTTGAATATCCGTCGAACCTAAGCGCTTTTCCCACAGCACCTTGAACAAGCTCCGCCGTCTTAACCCCATGGTATCCCTCATCGTTATCCATCGCGAATTTCACGGTTTGCTGTGCCGTAGCAGGCATGGTTGACGCTATGCAGAAGGAGATTATATATGATTTCATCTTATTATACGGGTTTAATGGATGCTGACGGAACTCACGCTTCCGTCAACATCCAGGTAATTAATCGTGTCATTTAAATAAATAATCAATGCAATTCTTTGTCAGCCGTTCCGTATTGGCTTGATATCGGTTCACGCCAGAGTTCTGATTCCATTCGTAAGAAGACAGCCCGATAGCGATAATCTTGCCAGGGTAATCGGCTGTGGCGTTAAACTCCACGATGCCTGCACAACAATAATCGGCTACATGCCCCCAAGTGGCCAGTACAGTAGCTGCCGTTTCTCCTTCGAAGGCTTCCACTACGTTGTCAGCAGCCGGCGATGTCTCCCGTAGTCCGTAGGCATTGAGATCCCACATGCAGTTGTGGTCTTCGCGCCATCCCGGCCCCTCCAATCCGTAGGTTTCATGACCATAGTCGGGGTTGGTTTCCAATCCGGCGAATGCCGGATGGGAGCGATGATCGTAAGCTTTGGCCTGTCCCGAGCCGATGACAGCGTTCATCGTCCAGTTGTCCGCCCCCGAGCCGCCTTCGCCCGCACCGAAGATACCTGGTGCGAAGCGCTCCGGGATACGGCCAATGGGCACAGCCAATTGTGTGGCATGCTTGGTGAGCAGCAGGTTGCCGCCATCTTTAACGAATTGTTGTAGGGCAGCAACTGCCCCGTCGCTGACAAGCGATGCGGGCAGGTTCTTCCATCCCGGTGACAATCCCACGCGGTCCGTTTGTATCCAGATTGTGCTCACTTCGTCCACGTAGAGTTCATCAAGGCCGGAGGGTGTCAGAATCACTCCGTCGGGATAAGTAGTTTGGAACCATTCAGCAGCTGCTTTCTCGTCATCATCTTCAATCTCGTCTACGCTGTTGTAGGCTATTAGGAAACCAACCTTGGCCTGCGACTGATAAGGAATGTTGAAACTTACGGTCTGTCCTTCCGACACACGTCCGTCTTCATAGCGCGCTTTCACGGTATAGGCCACGTCCGTATTTATGTCTGCCCGCTTGATGACATAGGAATCAACCACCTTGTCCAGTTCTGTTATTTCCGTGTTATTCTTGATTATCCGGATGCCCGAAAGCCCCGCGGCTATAGGATTCTGCCAGTTGAGCGTTACCTTGCGGCCGTTGACCGTATAGGTCAGGTTGCTTACTTTCTCTGCTGTTACGGCCTCAGGTATTTCCACGTCCGAACAGGAAACGGGCACCAGTGCCATTGCTAATACGGCAACAATACTTAATATAATCTTTCTCATGATGTTACTTTCTTATTTGTTATATAACCCATTTGCATTCTCTGCCTCAGACACCGGGATAGGCAAAAATATTTCATTTTCGGTGATGGCAGCATTTTCATAGTAGGGGCGCAACTTGCTCTCGCTCTTCATATAGGCGTTAATAGTGCTTACAGCAGTATTCCAGCGTACGAGGTCGAACCACCGGTTGCCCTCCATAGCCAGTTCAAGCCGGCGCTCCATGTGCACAGCACGCCGTGCATAGTCTTGTGTCCAACCGCTCGCAGGATAGAGTCCCACATTGTATGAGGCCTTCATCGGGTCGACATCTATCGGTGTATAAGCAGGGTCTACCGAACGTGCAGCCTTGGAGCGCACTTGGTTGATCAATACGCGCGCCTCGTCGAGTTGAGTGTTTTGCTCTATCAGTGCCTCTGCTTTCAGCAGCAATATGTCAGCGTAGCGTATCAGATTAAAGTTCAATGCACTGGCACCCCATGGAAAACCTTTCACCATTTCGGGGGATGACGGGTCAATCAGCCCCTTTTTCCCAGAATATTCACCATACACTTCGTAGGCTCTGCACCATTTGCTGTTGTAAATGTGGCCGCGGAAAGGGAATCCGATACGCCCTACTGTGAAATCGAGCCGGGGGTCTACATTCCCATCATAGGTGCTTGTCACGTTCACGTTGTTGAACGTCCCGTCCAGATATGGCAACCCGTTATCATCGGTCCTGAAAGCATTCACCAAGTTCTGGCTGGCCAGGAAAAAGTCATCGCCTGAGCCGAAGAGGTTATTTTCCGAATAAGTAGTATTCAGTAAGTTGTTCCAGTTAATGTGTGCATTGTTGTTGGCCGTAGAGAACTGGATTGCCATGATGGCCTCTTTCTTATTGTTGAATTCTATTTTCGACAAATCGCCGAAGTTATCATAAAGTTCATACTGCTTACTGTTAATTACATAGTCGCTGTAGGTTATTACGTCGGCCCATGAACTTGTGAACGCAGCCACCTTGGCCATCAGTGCTGCTGCCACATATCTGTTGAAACGCCCGGCCTGGCTTTGCGTTTCGGGTAACACCTGATAGGCTTCGCGCAAATCCTGCTTAATTTTGTCGAAGATTTCCCCGCGGCTGAACTCCATACTGCCCTTGTAGTTCGGATTCTCACTTTCCGTGAAGTAGGGGATGCGCTCAAAGATGCGGATGAGGTCGAAGTAGAAATAGGCACGTAACACTTTCAGTTCGCCAAGCACAGCCTCTTTGTCTTTCACGGACGAGCCGGTGATGGCGTTCATCGCCTTGTGCACCCGCGATATGGCATAATAGTTATTGCGCCATTTATTGAGACAAGTGGCATTGTCGGCTGTTAGGTTGGAAATCTCCAACTGATGGATATTGGCTTCCATCGACACGCCGCCCCCGCCTTTGTACGCATCGTCCGACCGCACATCGAACACCCAGTTGGTTATTGGCCCGGAGAACGATTCGTTGTTACCGAAGAAGTGCGATTCCAGTCCGGCATAGGCTGACGATACAAGGCCTTCTATCGACTCATCTTGCATTTGATTCTCCGTGAACTGTCCTTGTGGTTTGAGGTCGAGCATATCGCTGCACGATACTGTAATGTATGCAAGGCAGATGATTGCAGCTCCCGTTGCTATCTTGTTTGCTATCTTTTTCATAATTACTTATGTTTTAATTAGTTTTTGAAGTTAAAACTGAAGGTTTAGTCCCAACGAGAAAGTCCGTGCCCGTGGATATGGGCCATTGTCCAGCCGTGCCCCATAGGCGGCCAATGGCACTTCAGGGTCAAGGCCGCTGTATCCTGTAATGGTAAACACATTTTCTATTTGTGCGTAAATGTTCAATCTGTCGGCATGCAGTTTTTTAACAATTTTTTCCGGAACAAGGTATTGTAGTTTGAGATACTTCATCTTCAGGTACGAACCGTCTTCAAGGTAATAATTAGACATGCGCATTTCGTTATTATTGTCCACTACAGATATAGCCGGTATCGATGCCCCGCGGTTGGTTTCGCTCCATGCATCGAGAATGCCGGCTCCACGGTTGGTGCTGGTGCCTCCGTAGCTCATGAAGTCGAGTTGACGCTTAGTTGTATTATATATGTCGAACCCATATTCGCCTGAAAAGAAGGTGCTCAATGTGAAGTTTTTGTACGAGACATCGAGTGTTAAACCCATTGACAAGTCTACGTTAGGGTCGCCGATGATGGTGCGGTCCGCTTCGGTAATTTCCCCATTTCCGTCGAGGTCGCGGAATATCATGCGCCCGATGCCCTTCCCCTGCTGTGAGGCATGGTTGTGTACTTGGTCCTTGTCTTGGAACAATCCGTCGTATACATAACCATAGAACACACCCATCGGCTGTCCCTCAACCAGCCTGAAATCGCCACCCACCGTATTCACGAAATCATTCAGTTTCTTCACCTTATTCTTGTATTGTCCCAGGTTGAGCGTACCGTTCCATTGCCAGTCGCCATACTTGGGAGAATGGTAACTCATGTTCAGTTCCCATCCTTTGTTTTCCATATCACCGGTATTCATCCACATGGCGGCATTTTCGCCAGCAACGGAGAGTGTGGGTGGTATGGTGAGCATGTCCTTGGTCATTTTCCAGTAATAGTCGAAGCTGAGCGATAAGGCATTTCCGAACAGATTCAAGTCAATGCCGAGATTGGTCTGTGTGGTTGTTTCCCATTTCAGGTCTTTGTTGCCCGATGCCGCCACGATGATGCCTCCTACCACGTTATTGTTGGTGCCGTTGAGGTCGTACGATGCATTCCCCAGGCTATAGGCATACGTAGAATATGAAGCATAGTTGTTGTCAATGGCTGAGTTGCCGTTTTGCCCCCATCCTATGCGTATCTTTGCATCATTCACAATGTTGTTTTCCGGGAAGAATGATTCCTCCGATAGTCGCCATGCCGCCGAAAAAGCAGGAAATGTACCAGCATTATTGCTTTTATCGAGGCGCGATGTTTTGTCGCGGCGCAATGTAAACGAAAGCAGATAGCGGTCGGCGTAGTTATAATCCAGTTTTCCGAAGTATGAGAACAGTGCCCATTCTGCTGTGCCCCCGCCATTGGTCTGCGTACCTTCCCCGGCGTCGAGTTGCATGTAATCCACATCCTCGAAAGCATAGTTGTCGCGCAGCGCGCTGATGTTCTCATACTTATACTTGATGACCTCGACACCGGCCAGCGCATTGATGTTGTGCTTTTCAGCAATCTTGATGCCATAATTGGCCGTGTTTGTCCATGTCCATGTGTCACCCTGTCCGTATCCACGGCTTAAACTGTTCATGTCGGTAGCCTTTATGCGGCGTCCGAGTACTTTATTGAGAAACTGGAGATGCTCGTATCCGAAATTGCTTTTCAGCGTGAGCCCTTTCACCGGATATACTTCCACGTATGCATTCCCCATGATGCGCCAGCTGTCATTGCTGTTATCCCGTCCGTTATACAGCTCGTGTACAGGGTTGGAAATGTCGGAGGCTGCCAAGGCCATCGGGTCGGTAAATGCGCCGTTGGTATCGGTCACAGGTATGGCCGGATGTTGCCGCATGGCCGTATAGGGTATCCCCCGGTCATCGTTGGTCGAATAGCCGCGGTTGAGCCATTTAGCCACCATGAGGTTTTCGCCTACTTTTGCATATTCCGAGAGGTTGTAAGTAGAGTTTACACGGGCTGAATAGCGGCGGTAGAACGTATGGTCCATTAATCCCTGTTGATTAATATAGTTGGCCGAGAAAAGCATAGACCCCCTCTCGGAGCTATTACTTACGCTGGCCGACAGGTTATGTGTCCAGGCTGCACTGTACACGGCATCCTGCCAGTCGGTATCGGCTGCTATTACCTTGCCTGCGGCATCAAGATGTGATACCAGCTGTGGCGTGTCGCCGCTGCCGTAAAAAGGATGGCTTGGTACCAGCCCGGCATTCTTATTGGCTGTCCAGTAGGCCTGCCCCCACTGTTGCGCGTTGAGCATGTCGTAAGTCTTGGCCACCGTCTGCACGCTGGCACTATAGTTGATGTTTACCGCCAGTCGCCCGCTTTTTCCCTGCTTTGTAGTAATAATGATGACCCCGTTGGCCGCCCGGCTGCCATAGATAGATGCCGATGAGGCATCCTTGAGCACCTGTATCGATTCAATGTCAGCAGGGTTGACGGAGTTGAGGTTCTCCGTCGATGCAATGCCGTCGATGATGTACAATGGTGCATTACCGTTGATGGTACTCATGCCACGCACGCGGATGGTTGTGTTGCCTCCACCTGGTGCGGCATCGGTCACAATATCCACACCGGCTAACTTACCTTGCATCGAGTTCAGCATGTTGGGGTCTCCTTCGCTGATAGGACTCTTCATGTCCATCACTGCCACTGCGCCTGTGAGGTCGGCTTTGCGCTGAGTGGTATACCCTGTTACAATTACCTCATTAAGATTGTTCATATTCTCGCTCAAGGTTATTTTCATGCCTTGCCGAGCCATTAGCTCCACTGTCTGGAACCCTACATAGCTTACAACTAAAGTGGCGCCCTTGGCGGTGGTCAGCGTGAAACGTCCGTCCAAGTCGGTCACAGTGCCATTGCCCGTGCCCTTTTCTCTTACCGTAGCACCTATGACGCTTTCGCCAGCCTCGTCGACTACCGTTCCGCTCACTTCCACTTTCTGTGCGTTTGCCACTGTGCATATTATAATGAGCACAAGGCATAGAAAGGTTTTCCTTAATTTCTCCATATACAAAAGATGTTCGTTAATAAATCGTTTCAGTGGCAAAGATATTCAATTACTGCATCACGGACTATAAAAAGCATTTCACGGTATAACAAAATTGATACAATGTAACATTTTTGTTGTCGGATGAACGATTTTTCTCAGAAAAAACATCCTTCCGCGACAGGGGATGATTGCGGAAGGATGTTTCGAATAAGGATGCTGCCGACGTACCGGCGCTTATTTGCTGATTTCGTTCGGGCGTATGCCGTATTCGTCTTTAAAGCACTTGGAGAAGTACGACGGGGCTGTGAAGCCTACCTCGTAGGCGATTTCGGAA
>DBRC01000066.1 GCA_002305505.1 Prevotella sp. UBA1378
TCGATACCGATACCGATAGCAGCAGCCATCGGCTCGAAGAGCAGGTAAACATCGCGGCCGCCGGCATGCTCGGCAGAGTCGCGCACGGCGCGCAGCTCCACTTCGGTAGAACCCGAAGGCACCCCGATCACCATGCGCAGCGACGGAGAGAACAGGCGGCTGCCTGTGTGCACCATCTTTATCAAGCCGCGCATCATCTGCTCGCAGGCAGAGAAGTCGGCTATCACGCCGTCGCGCAGCGGACGGATGGTACGAATGTTATCATGCGTCTTCTCGTACATCATCTTGGCCTTTGCACCCACGGCAATCATCTTGTCGGTACGCCGGTCGAGAGCCACGACGGAAGGTTCGTCTACCACGATTTTATCATCACTGATAATAATCGTATTTGCAGTGCCCAAGTCCATTGCTATTTCTTGGACAAAAGAAAAAAATCCCATAACCCTTTTATTACTTTGAACGTTCTGTAAATTAAATCCGAATCCCGGAACCACCATCAAGCCATTAATCCGTAATCCTTAATCCGTAATCCGTAATCCTTAATCCGTAATCCCTAATCCGGAACCAAACCACTCTCGTATCGCCGTGTCGTAATGGCTGCTCACGCCGAAAGCACGGGCGGCGAACATACGGCGGTCTTCCACGTCGGTCTGTGCTCCTTTTTTGTTCAGTATGTCGAGCAGCACGCCGTATTCGGCCTTGCTCGGCACGATAACCACATCCTTGAAGTTTTTAGCTCCCGCACGTATCAGAGAGATGCCGCCTATATCTATTTTTTCGATGATATCGGCCTCGCCGGCTCCACTGGCCACTGTCTGTTCGAACGGATAGAGGTCTACAATAACCAAGTCGATTTCCGGTATCTCGTACTGTTTCATCTGCTCGCGGTCGCCTTCATTGTCGCGCCGCCCGAGGATACCGCCGAACACTTTCGGGTGCAGCGTCTTTACGCGGCCGCCCAGAATCGAAGGATAAGTTGTTACATCCTCCACCTTCTGGCATTCGTAACCCAGTGATTCAATAAAACTCTGTGTACCTCCTGTAGACAGGAACTTCACTCCCTCATCGTTCAGTTTCTTCAGCAGTTCGTCCAATCCGTCCTTGTGAAAAACCGAAACCAGCGCAGTTTTAATCTTTTTTGCTTCAGCCATTGTTCTAAAAAAATAATGCATTATTGATTGAGTGTGCAAAGATACGAAAAATCGCAGACTATCCCACATCTTTATCCTAAAAAATACGTAATCACACCTTATTTTATTTATGCCGCAAAAGGGCGGTCCCCTTTGGACCGCCCTGCATCTACATAGCATTTAGCTAAACTTACATCGATTATCTCGATATCACTTTCCTTGTTTT
The DNA here is from genome assembly GCA_002305505.1 of Prevotella sp. UBA1378. Classification (GTDB taxonomy): domain Bacteria; phylum Bacteroidota; class Bacteroidia; order Bacteroidales; family Bacteroidaceae; genus Prevotella. The sequence continues at coordinate 1,357 of DBRC01000066.1, forward strand.
TCCATCTTTCGACCGCAGGATATTTACCCCTTGGCGCAGCTTTTGCTGCCTTTGTCCGTCGGTGGTATAAATATCCGCTGCCTCTATTCCGGCCGGCCTCATCACGTCGATGATGCCTGTCGTTGTCTGTACCGACACTTCTGCCGGTGCTGCCTGCTCGGTGTTGCCCACGTTATCGATGGCGAGCACGTAGAAGCTGTATTTGCTTTCGGCCTCCGGGTCTACAGGGAAGGCCGTGCCGCTTCCGTTGCACTGCATGTAGTAGGTATATTCGCCACCGTCTTTCGATACGTAGAGCAGATAGCGGTCTACGCCCGAGCCCGTATCGTCCGAACTGAAGTTTACCGTGATTACGGTGTCGCCCGGTGCATAGCCAGCGGTATTCATCATAGTTACCGGCGGTGTCAGGTCGAGCGTATTCACGTAGGTATTGGTTTCTATCGGTGTGTTCTTGTCAAAGATGATTGTCGCCTTGTTCTGCAGCACGGTACCATCAGGCAGTCCGGGCTTCAGGTCTATCGAGAAGTCGACATAGCCCTCGCCCTCGGGCGCATTCACGTTTGGCGGCAGTTCGATGCCCGAGATGTCCCACGACAGCCTGTTGCCTTCGCGCTTCATCTCCCAATTATACCCTGAGCCCTCATGACTGGTGTTGCCAAACTCGATGCTCTCCAGGTCGAACACGTTTTCGTCGAGTTCGTCGAAGATGCGCACCCTATAGGCCGGCGCTCCGGCTTCGGCCTTGTTCTCGAACAGGATACGGTAGTTTATCGTGCGCGTTTCGCCGATATAGTTTTCGCTGCCATAGCCTATGGGACCTACCATCTCGTTCGGGTCCCAAGAGGCCACCACATCCGACACGGCCACCTTGGCATCCATCACATCGACGTTATCATCCTTTATCAAGCCTATCTCCTTGTATATCCAGTGCCACAGCCTGCGCCTCAACGACGGCACCACACTGCTCACTGCCTCGGCTATGTCGCCCGCGGTGGTGATAATCTTTCCGCCGGGGAACCGCTCGACAAACTTTGTCGCGGCGGTTTTCACTACCGACTTCGCCGTATAGGCCACTGCTCCCGTCTGCTCCGACTGCTGTTCCAGCTGCTTCATTGTAAGGCCTACAGCCTGACCATACTCCCGTGCCTGTTCGGGGGGCAGTATCTTCTTCGATACTTTGGTCGTGATATACTCGGTCACCTTGTCCTTGCCCATGTCTACTATCGCGTCGCCGATAAAGCCCAGTACAGCTACGGCCACCAGCGCGCTGCCTGACACAACCACGCGCTTAGGCTTGCCCAGCCCCTTGGCGTACGAGATGTCGCCCACACCCTCGGCTATCAGCGTAAACGAGTAGTTCTGCCATGGGTCGAGACGCGGCACTACGAATACGGCTGTCGAGTCGTCTTCGTTGCACACCTCCTCCATCGGGATATACTCCGTGCCCGCATTGTGCGGCATCTTAAAGCCTATGAGGCGCACATCCTGCGTTGCCGGTATCACGAGCAGGAACGGATTGGTGCGCTGCGACGAACTGTTGCTCAGCGTCACCCGGTATTCGCAGGGCACCCCCTTGCGCACCGTGTTGCGTCCCTCTACCGACACATGCACCGTAGAGCCTGCCGGTATGCGCGCATCGCCGTTGCTGATGGCATAGCCACCATAGCCGCTCGACCGCCGCACGCAGCACACATAGTCGCCTGTATCGCCCGTGGGGCGCATGTAGCTCACGGTGCCGTAGCTGCGCTCCAGCCGTTTCGAAGCCACTTCTCTCAGGCGTGGCGTGCCGTCATCGTTCGTACCCTCAATGCGATAGAGCGTAACGATGCCCAGATTGAGCGAACGGGTGGTATCGGGCGATACTGTCACAGAGATTTCCGACCGGTCGGCCACGTCGATGCCATACCATTCTTCGGTCGTCGTGCTGTTCCAGTAGTCGTAGCCCAGCGTGCTGTAGTGTTCTTGCCCGTAGGCCAGCTGCATCCGCTTTGCGTATGTTGTGTTATCGCCCTTCACGCGGCTGTAAGCATTCGGTTTGAACTGATACTTCAGTGTATAGCCGCCGTAACCGTCATAGCGGGGCACATACACATAATAGGTGCCCGCGGCCAATCCGCCGACAGTGTGCACGATGGTGGTGTCCTTGCCGTAAGCGTCCATATCCTTAGAGCCGCGGTACTTCAGCCCGCCGTCTACAAGGGCATTCACACTAAGAGAACCTAAACGCAAGGTCACGTCGGAGTGCGTAGAGAATACGACATCCCCATCGCTCTTCAGCGTTATCTTGTACCAGTCGAAACGGTCGGTACTGTTCCAGTAGTCGTAGCCCAGGCGCCCCGGCTGCGTTGCGCCGTTCTCTATCAGCGACGCCTCGGTATATTCACCGTTGGGCTCCGGGTCGTTAGCCGTGGCGCAGGCTTCAAACGCGTACGTCAGCCTATAGCCGCCGTAACCGTCATAGCGGGGCACATACACATAATAGGTGCCCGCGGCCATGTTCTCCACGGTGTGCACGATGGTGGTGTCCTTGCCGTCAGTGTCCATATCCTTAGAGCCGCGGCCTCGCAGCTCGCCGTCTACAAGGGCATTCACACTAAGAGAACCTAAACGCAAGGTCGCGTCGGAATGTGTAGAGAAGACAACCCTGCCTTCCTCGGGCACAACAATCTTGTACCAGTCGATACGGTCGGTATCATCTAAAGTCCCCGCCACCGTCTGGCCACTAATAATCAACTGCCCCTGCCCGTAGATGTCGTTGGGCTCGACATCACCGCCTTGCGCATAGACCGCGCAGGGCAAAAACACCGAACATGCGATAGTAAATAGTAATTGTTTTATGCTCATGATAATAACAGTATTGGTTTCAAGGTACAAAATTAAGAAAACTTCATATATCTTGTGTTTCATTTTCACACAATCAATGTTTCATTTTCATAAAAAAATAATTGTTTTTTACTGTTTTATTCAAAAATTGCACTATCTTTGCATTAATATAAGCCACACCCGGCATTTAGGCACACACCCCTATGCCGGACACTTACATAATCTCTGCAAATATGTTAAAGACAATCATTATATCTTTGCCCATGTTCGTATGCGCTTTCATGGCGTTGCTGGTGGCGCTGTCGTGGGTCGAAGAAAGGAGAAAAGACAAGCTATGGCTCCTGATATTCATGATTGTATCCATGCTGCTTTATGCGGGGCATTTTGTTTTCTTCCACCGCATGTACGGCTTTCTGCCTGTTACCGACTCGATTTATTCGTTTTGCAATCCTGCCGTGTATCCGCTCTACTTCATCTATATATCCGCACTCACCGACCAAGGCTGCAATACCCTGCGCTACTTAGTGGCGCTACTGCCGGCCACCGTATGCGCCGCCTTGGTCGCCACGCTATACGCCCTGATGAGCAAGGAAGAGCAGATGCTCTTCATCATCAGCTACCTATACCATAACGATTACGCCCCGCTCACGGGTCTCCCCTACTGGCAGGCCATGGCCCACCAGTTGATGAAAATCATATTTGCGGCGCAAATCCTGCCCGTCGTCATCATCGGATTCCGGAAAATAAAGCGGTTCAACCGCCAGATTGCAGCCTATTACGCCGATACGGAAGGGAAAACGCTTACCTCCATCACCGTGCTGCTCTACCTGTTCATCATCACGTCGGCAGCGTCGCTCATCAGCAACTTCGTGGGGCGGCACTATTTTACCGGGTCGGCCCTCCTGCTCGCCATCCCCTCCGTCTCGTTCTCCGCTTTGCTCTTCTCGCTCGGATACATCGGGCTCGGGCACAACTTCTCCATTGCCGACATGGAAAAAGAATTACAGGAGGATATAAAACAACTGGCTCCCACACCGGTTCCCAGCCCCACAGACCCCGTCAGGCAAAAAGGCAATGCCCAGCACGACAACATTTGCAAGCTCAAGGACGACATCATACGCATTGTCAAGGAAGAAAAGATTTTCCTGAAGCACAACCTGAAGATTTCCGACCTCGCCTCCCATCTGACCACCAACCGCAATTACATTTACCAGGCCATCAACATAGAGATGGGCGTATCGTTCTCCGAGTTCATCAATACCCAGCGCACGGAATACGCCCTGGAACTGATGGAGGCCTATCCCAAGATGCCTCTGGAGGAGATTGCCCTCAAATCGGGCTTCTCGTCGAGGGTGTCTTTCTACAGGAGCTTCAAGCAGCTGAAAGGGCATTCGCCCAAAAGAGACACAGCAATGAGACTTGGAAAAAACGGTGCACGTTGACCCCGTGCGCCGTTTTTCCCAAGGGTCGCTTTCCGCAATATTTTACCCGAGTTCGGGATAAGCCATTTACGTTTTTGTAGTAATAAACGGAAGGGATTGCATCCCCGAAGGCAAGCTAAAGGCAGCAGACGGATAAGGGGGCGGGAAAGAAATATTGCAATATATCTGAGAAATATTGCAATATTTGTTTCCGCCGCGGCGGTGTTCATCTGCCATGAACACGCCCGATGGCTTACAACGGGAAACTACCGCTTTTGATTTTTGGCCATTTTTCTGAGATAAATGGCCAAAAATCTCAGAAAAATGGCTAAAAATCAAAACAGCGTGTATCCCCCGGCCCTGCACAGGCAGGGTTGCCCTCAATGCAAAGAGGGCGGAGAAAGCCCGAATAACGGGAGATGCTTATCCCGAACTCAGGTAATATTTTCATCGATTCTTTGCGGAAAAAGCACCGTTTGGTTGCACATATAAGGGCGAAAGTGTAACTTTGTCATAAGTGGAATTGTATGCCTAAAGTTACAAAAACTTTGGGAAATAACAAAGCCCTGGCTTGAGAAAGTCGGGGCTTTGTGCAAAAAAGAGGGTGCGCCTATTTTGACACACCCCTTTTTTAAAATGTAGCGGGAGGGGGTCACGATCCCTCGACCTCCGGATTATGAATCCGACGCTCTAACCAGCTGAGCTATCCCGCCATCTCACCGTTTGCGGGTGCAAAGGTAACACAATCTTTTTAATCTGCAAAACTTTTGCCGGGAAAATTGCTCGTTTTACGAATAATATTTGTATTTTTGTGGCGCCTAATGTATTTTTAGGCCGCGAAATACTAACCTGAAAGCAAGATGGGAGAACAAAAGATTAGTATCGAATATCCGTTGCAGACCAAATCGCCCCATATCGTATGGGGGATGATAAGCAATGCGGCAGGACTGCAGAAATGGATCGCAGACGAAGTGACCGAAGAGGAAGGCAAAATGATCTTCACATGGGGACAACCGTGGACGGAACGCGACACAAAGACATCGCACATCATCGAAATCGAGAAATTCCATTACATACGGATGAAATGGGATTACTACGAAAGCGAAGAGGCCTATTGGGAAATGCGTATAGAGAAAAGCGAGATGACGGATCACTTGAACCTGATCATCACAGACTATTGCAAACCCGATGACATCGACGACATCAGGGAACTGTGGAACAACGACCTGGAGCGGCTGCACCAAGTAAGCGGACTGTAAAAGCAAGGGGCTGAAAACATAAAAAAACAAAAAATCGCAGTATAACATCTTTGCTCTGATATTTTTATGCTAATTTTGCAGGCCGGAAATACGCACGTGCGGTAAAAGACAATCATGTTCCGTATCAAGAAATTAGATATATTCATTGCCAAACAGTTCGGACTGCTGTTCATTGCCACGTTCTTCATTTGCCAGTTTGTGCTGATGATGCAATTCCTGTGGCGCTATGTCGACGAACTCATCGGTAAAGGTTTGTCGATAGATATCCTGGCACAGTTTTTCTGGTATATGGGCCTAATATTGGTGCCGCAGGCTTTCCCGCTGGCCATACTGCTCTCATCGCTCATCGCATTCGGGAACATGGGCGAGAGCTCGGAGCTGACGGCCATCAAGGCCGCAGGCATCTCGCTGCTGCAGGCATGCAGGTCGCTCATCGTCATCGTCGCCATGATTTCGTGCTGCTCGTTCTATTTCCAAGACATCATCGGGCCGGAAGCCAACAAATCATTCGGCCGACTGCTCCTGTCCATGAAACAGAAAAGTCCGGAACTGGAGATTCCCGAAGGCATCTTTTACGACGGGATTCCCAACACTAATCTCTACGTGCAAAAGAAAGATATCGAGACAGGCATGCTCTACGGCATCATGATCTACCGCATGAACGGCAGCTACGAGGATGCGGCCATCATCCTGGCCGACTCGGGCATGCTACAGTCTACGGCTGAAAAGAAACACCTGCTGCTGCACCTCTACAGCGGCGAATGGTTCGAGAACATGCGGTCGCAGGACATCGCGGGAAGCGCCAGCATCCCCTACCGCCGCGAAACATTCTGGACAAAACGCATAGTGCTCGATTTCGACGGTGGGTTCAACCTCGCCGAAGTGGGAGGCATATCGGCCGACGCACGCTCGAAGAGCATGGAAAAGATTATACACGACATGGACTCTATCATGGAGTTCAACGACAGTGTAGGGCGCTCTTTCTACCAATATGCCCAGCAAAGCACATTCTACCGCCCGGCGCTGAGCAAGCAAGACTCGGCGAAAGCCGTGAAAGAGGCTGCGGCCGGCAAGTTCAACCTCGATTCGGCCTATGCCAGACTGTCGCCGGAGGACAAACAGGAGACGGTGAGGATGGCCGTCAACGATCTGCAGATGTGCGCCTCTGACCTTGACATGAAACGCGACTACTCATTCGACTTGAACAGAATCGTGCGCCTGCACCAAATCGAGGCCATCAACAAGATAACGCTCTCGCTCTCGTGCCTGATATTCTTCTTCATCGGGGCACCGCTGGGAGCCATCATCCGCAAGGGGGGGCTCGGCGTGCCGGTCATCATCTCGGTGATCGTGTTCATCGTATTCTATATCTTCGAGAACTCGGGCATGAAGATGGCGCGCGACGATAACTGGACAGTGTGGTTCGGGAAACTGCTGGGGACGGCCGTGCTGACCCCCCTCGCCGTATTCTTCACTTACAAGGCGAACAACGACTCGGTAGTGTTCAATATCGACCTGTACAAAAACATCCTTTTCAGGATGCTCGGCATACGCAGGAAACGGCATGTCTACCGCAAGGAGGTGATTATCACCGACCCCGACTATGCGGGAGACGCAGCCGCACTGGTGCGCATCAGCGCAGCCATCACAGCCTATTCGCAGCATCACAGCCTGCTCAAGGCTCCCAACCCGGTAAAGGTGTTCTTCCGCCCGGGGGACGACCAGGCCATCCGCAACATAAACGAAGAGCTGGAAGCGGTTATCGACGACCTGTCGAACACGAAGGACAAGGTCATCCTGCACGAGCTGAACAACTTCCCTATTCTTGCCACACATGCCCATACTCGCCCATTCCGCCAAAAATGGCTGAACGTCACCACTGGCCTTCTGCTGCCCGCAGGCATCTTCTTCTACCTGCGCATGTGGAGGTTCAGGCTGCGCCTGCTGCGCGACCTGCGCACCATCAGGAACGCCAGCGAGGCCATTACCGCACGCATAGAGGAACGCAAAGATATATTGTCATAAAGCGAACACATCAAAGATATTATTATAAATAGGTATTATACAAAGACAGCTGATATGGGAGATTTCAGATTAAACACTATTGACGAAGCACTGGCCGACTTTAAAGCAGGCAAGTTTGTCATCGTCGTCGACGATGAAGACCGCGAGAACGAAGGCGACCTGATTTGCGCAGCCGAAAAAATCACGCCCGAGATGGTCAACTTCATGCTGAAGTATGCCCGGGGGGTGCTCTGCGCGCCAATAACAATCAGCCGGAGCCAAGAACTCGATCTGCCGCGCCAAGTGCAGGACAACACATCCGTGCTCGGCACCCCGTTCACAGTAACCATCGATAAGCTCGAAGGATGCGCCACCGGCGTATCGGCACACGACCGCGCGGAAACAATCAAGGCACTGGCCGACCCGGCATCCACACCGGCTACATTCGGCCGCCCCGGGCACATCAATCCGCTGTACGCGCAGGACCACGGCGTGCTGCGCCGAAGCGGCCATACGGAAGCGGCCATCGACCTGTGCACGCTGGCCGGGCTTTACCCTGCAGGAGCATTGATGGAAATCATGAACGACGACGGCACCATGGCCCGCATGCCGCAACTGCAGGAATTTGCGAGGAAATTCGACCTCAAAATCATCACAATCAAAGACCTCATCGCCTACCGCCTGAAAAAGGAATCGTTGATAGAAGTGGGGGAAAAGGTGGACATGCCCACGGAATACGGACACTTCAAGCTGATACCGTTCCGCCAGAAAAGCAATGGCATGGAACACATGGCGCTCATCAAGGGCGAATGGGAAGAGGACGAGCCTGTACTCGTACGCGTCCACTCGTCCTGTGCCACGGGGGACATCCTGGGCAGCAGGCGTTGCGACTGCGGCGAACAGTTGCATAAGGCGATGCAGATGATATCGGAAAAAGGAAAAGGGGTGGTCATCTACATGCAACAGGAAGGGCGCGGCATCGGACTGATGAACAAAATCGCAGCATACAAATTGCAGGAAGAAGGATATGACACTGTAGACGCTAACGTGCACTTGGGATTCCGACCCGACGAACGCGACTACGGCTGCGGCGCACAGATGCTGCGCCACCTGGGCGTGCGCAAGATGCGCCTACTGACGAACAACCCCGTAAAGCGTGTAGGATTAGAGGCTTACGGACTGGAAATCGTCGAGAATATCGGTATTGAGGTACCCCCCAATCCATACAACATCCATTACTTGGAAACGAAGAGGAAACGCATGGGGCATGCCCTACATTTGAAATAACACCCGGCAACGCCGCCACATCCGATAGCACGACTGTTACTATTTTGTGACAGAATATTAAAAAACGACACTTTTCTTTCTTGAAAAAGAATAAAATGATTACTTTTGCAGTTAAATAAATACACAAAGCAATAAATTATGGCACAATTATCCAATCGCTTGCAGCGCCTTGCCCCATCGGCCACGCTGGCAATGTCGCAGAAAAGTTCAGAAATGAAAGCCCAAGGCATCGACGTAATCAACATGAGTGTCGGCGAACCCGATTTCAACACTCCTGACCACATTAAAGACGCAGCAAAGAAGGCCGTCGACGACAACTACTCAAGGTATTCACCCGTCCCCGGATATGCTGACTTGCGAAAGGCGATTGTTGCCAAGATGAAAACGGAGAACAACCTCGACTACTCTATCAACGAGATTCTGGTATCAAACGGCGCGAAACAAAGCGTATGCAACGCCGTAATGGCATTGGTAAACCCGGGGGAGGAAGTGATTATCCCGGCTCCCTACTGGGTATCGTATCCCCAAATGGTTAAACTGGCCGGCGGAGAACCCGTCATCGTGGAAGCCGGCTTCGAGCAGAACTTTAAAATGACACCGGAACAGCTCGAGGCTGCCATCACGCCCAAGACGCGGATGCTCATCCTGTGTTCGCCGAGCAACCCTACGGGAAGCGTGTACTCGAAAGCTGAGCTCGAAGGACTGGCAGAGGTGATCAAGCGCCACGACGACTTGTTCGTGCTGTCCGATGAGATCTACGAACACATCAATTACATCGGCAAGCACGAGAGCATCGCCCAGTTCCCCGGCATGAAAGAGCGCTCTATCATCGTCAACGGGGTATCGAAAGCATATGCCATGACCGGCTGGCGCATCGGCTACATTGCCGCACCGGAGTGGATTGTAAAAGGGTGCAACAAGTTGCAAGGTCAATACACGAGCGGCCCTTGCTCGGTAAGCCAAAAAGCTGCAGAGCTTGCCTACACGGCCAGCCAGGACTGCGTAAAGGAAATGCAGAAGGCATTCGAACGCCGCCGCGACTTGATCGTGAGCTTGGCTAAAGACATACCCGGCCTCGAAGTGAACGTACCGGAAGGCGCTTTCTACATCTTCCCCAAGTGCAGCAGCTTCTACGGGAAAACCGACGGGAAGACCACGGTCAACAATGCACCAGACTTTGCCATCTATCTGCTCGAGAAAGCACATGTGGCAACTGTAGGGGGCGATGCCTTCGGCGACCAGGAATGCTTCCGCATAAGCTATGCGACGAGCGACGAAAACATCGCCGAAGCCATGAGGCGCATCAAGGAAGCCCTGTCGGAACTGAAATAACCCGGCGGTAAAGTGCCGGCGGTTTTTTGAAAAATACCGAGTTAAAAGTTATTAATTCATCTTGTAGTACGCTATAAATTGCTATCTTTGCCGAAAGATAGACGCCCCTGCAAGGCTGAATATCCAACCAGCTGCGGTAATCGACGCCTAAAACTCGAATCATATACAAATTTAAATTCATAAATAACTAAAAAAAATTAAAATCATTTAATTATGGCAACTACACAGAAAGCAGCAGCCCCCGCAAAGAAGCAGGGCAGCATTGGTATCAAAGACGCAATTTGGATTGTGTTTGCATGTTTGATCATCGCAGTCTTATTCTTCAACTACGGATTGGGTAATGAGGCAAACTTCGCAAACAACGACCCGGAAGGGCACCCGATCAACCTGATGGGTACCATCTACAAAGGCGGTATGGTCGTGCCGGTAATCCACACTTTGTTGCTCACCGTTATCGCCATGTCGATAGAGCGCATCTTTGCCTTGAGCAAGTGTATCGGCAAGGAGAAACTGGCCAAGTTCCTCGCAAAGATTAAGAAAGACTTGAAAGAACTCAACTTCGATCAGGCATTGAAAGACTGCGACGCACAGAAAGGTTCTATCGCAAACGTTGTACGTGCAAGCGTTAGCGCTTACAAGGCAGTAGCTGAAGACCCGAAACTGAAGAAAGAGGTTAAGATCGCCAAGATTCAGCAGGCACACGAAGAGGCTATCGCCATCGAAATGCCTACCCTGACAATGAACTTGCCACTTATCGCAACCATCGTTACACTGGGTACGCTGACTGGTCTTCTCGGTACTGTAACCGGTATGATCAAATCGTTCCAAGCTCTGGCTGCTGGCGGCGGCGGCGACTCTCTCGCCCTGTCAACCGGTATTTCTGAGGCCCTTATCAACACAGCATTCGGTATCTTGACATCTTGGGTGGCAGTTATCGCTTATAACTTCTTCACCAACCGTATCGACAAGATTTCGTTCGCACTCGATGAGATAGGTTATTCAATTGCTCAGACCTACGCAGCTACTCACGCCGACGAAGCTTAATTTTTACTAACCCTTTAAACACATTATCGCTATGGGTAAAGTAAAAATGAAGAAGAACGACGTCTGGATAGACATGACCCCGATGTCCGACGTAATGGTGCTTCTGCTGACATTCTTCATGCTTACGTCTACGTTCGTGAAGAGTGAACCAGTGAAGGTCGTTACACCGGGTTCGGTCACCGAGGCCAAGGTTCCAGAGGCCAACATCTTGAATATCACCATCGATCCGTCGGGGAAGGTATTCATGAGCATGGACAAGGTCACCGACCTTGAAGCTGCTCTTGCTGAAATGACCGACAAGTTCGGTATCCAGCTGAGCGCAGAGCAAAGAAAGAAGTTCAGAGAGGACCCGATGTTCGGTGCCCCAATGTCAGCTATGTCCGCCTACTTGGATCTTCCAAGAGAAAAAATGGCAGAAGGCATCAAGACTTTGGGCATCCCCACCGACAGCTTAGAACAAGCAGACGGTACAAAGGGTAAGAGCGAGTTCCAAGAGTGGGTAACAGCCGTAAAGGCTGCCAACAGCGACATTAAGCTCTGCATCAAAGCCGACGAGAAGACCCCCTATAAGGTGGTGAAGGCTGTGATGTCTGAACTTCAGGATATGAACGAGAACCGTTACCAGTTAATCACATCGTATAAAAAGACGGAGGAATAAGAATGGAACAGGTAAATACAAGCAACCAGAACGACAGCAAGCAAAAAAAGATGGATGTCCGCGTCGACTTCACGCCGATGGTGGATATGATGATGCTTCTGATCACATTCTTCATGCTCTGTACGTCTCTGAGCAAGCCTCAGGCGATGCAGTTGACCATGCCAAGTAACGATGACAAGTTGCAGAAGGAAGATAAATCTGTAACGAAGGCTTCTCACACAATCACCCTCTATCTGGCGCCTAACGATAAGATTTACTACATCAAGGGGCTCCCCAAGTATGATGACCCCACTTGCCTGGTCGAAACGACATGGGGCAAGGACGGCCTTAGGAATATTCTTATCAAGCACACGACAGAAGAAGGCATCAACCCTGTTGCACGGATTATGAAGGCAAAACAAGACTTGGATGCTAAGAACCTCGCCGACCCGAAAAAGGATGACGCGAAGCACAAGGAAGCATACCAGAAGGCTTTGAACGAGCTGAAGGCAGGTAATATCAACGGGGAGAAAATCCCCACCCTGACCATCATCATCAAGCCGATGGACACAGCCAACTACAAGAACATGGTTGAGGCTCTGGACGAGATGCAGATTTGCAGTATTGGTAAGTATGTCATTGATAAAATTAATCCCGACGACATGAAGCTTCTTCAGTTGAAGGGCATTAAGTAAACCAATGTCAAACATTTTAAAACGAAAGAACTATGTCAAAAATAGATCTATTGGACAATAACTGGGTCGAACTCGTCTTTGATGGAAAGAACCAAGCTTATGGAGCTTACGAGCTCCGCAAGGAAACCGGCTCACGAAACCTGAAAGCCATCGTCACGATGCTTATCGGTATTGCAATCATTATCGGTATCATCCTCGCTAAAGTTTCAATCGAGAACGCCTTGGCCAAAAACGTCGCCATTGAAACCGACGTGGAGCTCTCCAAGTTGGCGCAGAAGAAAGAGGCCAAAGTGGAGCGCAAGGAACCGATTAAGATGCAGGAAGAGCAGAAAGTGGTTGAAAAGGTGAAAAGCTCCGTAAAGTTCACTGCCCCGGAAATTAAGAAAGACTCGGAAGTAAAGCCCGAGGATGAATTGAAGTCGCAGGACGAACTCGCAAAGACCAACACAGCAATCGGTGCATTCGACGTGAAAGGTAACGACGAAGCCGAAGGCGAAGTGCTGAAGGCCAAGGAAGTTATTGCGGACGAGAAACCTAAAGAAGAGGAGACCAAAGTATTCGACGTTGTAGAGCAGATGCCCCAGTTCCCCGGTGGCGACCAGGCTCTGTTCGAATATCTCTCGAAGCACATCAAATATCCTGTTGTGGCTGAAGAGAACGGTGTGCAGGGACGCGTTATCGTTACGTTCGTTGTCGAACGCGACGGTTCAATTACCGATGTCAAAGTAGTGAAGTCGGTCGACCCGTCTCTGGATAAGGAGGCACAGCGCGTTGTACGCAGCATGCCCCGCTGGATTCCCGGTAAGCAGAACGGTTCTGCCGTACGTGTAAAGTACACAGTGCCCGTAACCTTTAAACTTCAATAATATGCGGAAAGAATCATTCAACGCATTTGTTGGATTAACTCTCATTTTAGGCTTGATGTTGTCATGCAGCAACAAGCCTAAAAAAAATGGAAGAACTGACACTTATTCATCAGGGGCGATTAGTTTCGTCTCTGATGAAAGTTTCAGTCCCATCATAGAAGAAGAAATAGAGGTGTTCCACAGTATCTACACACAAGCTAAGGTAACACCTATATACACGAACGAACTCGATGCCGTCAACATGCTAATGACAGAGAAGACCTGCTTGGCCATCACATCGAGGAACTACACTCCCAAGGAGCTGCAAAACCTAAAAGACCGCAAGTTCATCCCGAGGGGCATTCCCTTTGCCTATGACGGCTTGGCGCTGATTATCCACACAAGCAATCCCGACACTTGCATCTCCGTACAGGATATCAAGAATATCCTTAGCGGAAAAATCTCGAAATGGAACAAGATTTACCCGAGCTCCAAGCTTGGAGACATTGAGGTGGTATTCGACAGCGAGAAATCAAGCACCGTCCACTACTGCGTCGATTCCCTGCTGGACGGGAGGCCCATCAACAGCCCCAACATTTACGCAGTCAAGAAGAGCGCGGAGGTGATCGACTTTGTCGAGAAGCACCCCAACTCCATCGGCATCATCGGCTCAAACTGGCTTAACGACAAGCGCGATACGACAAACGTAACATTCAAGAGAAATATCCAAGTAATGGGGGTCAGCAAAATCCACCCGGCCACGCCGGAGAGCAGCTGGAAGCCCTACCAATACTACCTATATAATGGCAATTACCCGTTGGTGCGGACATTGTACGCGTTGTTGAACGACCCCTACAATGCCTTGCCGTGGGGATTTGCACAATTCCTCGCTTCCCCGAAAGGACAGCTGATTGTCTTTAAAGCCGGTCTTCTGCCCGTGCAGGGAAACATGACCGTCAGAGAGGTTCGCGTAAATGAATAAAATAAACTGTTTGCACCCTAATCCGTCAAACAGTAACAAACATGTATCATCAAATAAAAATGAAGATTATGAAAGCTATTAAATATTTATTCATCGGGGCAATGATGTCAGGATTCGCTGCCCCAGCAACGGCACAAGACGAAAAGGCCGTAATAGACCAAATCACGAATGCGATAAAGAGCAAGCCAGCCGACCTTGATGCACAGGTAAAGGCGGTATACAAGAAGTACAAGAAGAACCCTGAAGTCCTCGTCGCCATCGGCCAGGCCTACTATGACGTAAAGGACACGGCCAAAGCCCGTACATACGCCGAATACGCCATGAAGCAGAAATACAGCCCGGCTTATATGCTCATGGGCGACATCAAAGCCTACGGTGATGACGGCGGAGGCGCGGCGGCATTCTACGATCAGGCCATCTACTTCGACCCCAAGAATCCGGAGCCTTATTACAAGTATGCAAGCGTATACCGCAAAATCAGCCCCACACAGGCAGTCGCTAAGTTGGAAGACCTGCGCATACAACGCCCGGACATTGCCGTCGATGCCTTGGCAGGACGCATCTACTACACGTCGAACGAATTTGACAAAGCCATTGCAGCCTTCAGCAAGGCGGACAAGAACAAGATGGAGGAGCGCGATATAACCAACTTCGCGATGGCCTACTATTTCAAGGGTGAATATGCAAAGAGCCTGGATATCGCAAAGTTCGGGCTGCAGAAATCTCCAAGATCGGCTGCATACAACCGCTTGGCTTTCTTCAACTGTACCGACTTGAAAGACTATGACACGGCATTAGCATACGCCGACGCACTTTTCAACAAATCGGACAGTGCAAAGTTCTCTTATTTCGACTACACCTACTACGGCAACGCCCTCAACGGAGCTAAGAAACACGACGAGGCCATCACCATGTTCAAAAAGGCACTCGAGCAGGAGTTTGACAGTAAGGACAAGCGTGCCGGTGTAATCAAGGCTCTCTCGGATGCCTACAGCACGCAGGAGAAGTACGACGAAGCCATCGAATTTTACGACCAGTATTTGAAAGAATATTCCACCCCCACCGCTACCGACCATGCAGGCCTGCCGCAGCTCTACTACTACAAGTCGGCAAAGGTTGAGGGACAAGCTAAAACCGACGCCCTGAAAAAAGCAGACCAGCTGTATGCCGAACTGATGGAGAAATATCCTGACGCAGCCGAATATGCCACATTTTGGCGCGCCCGCGTGAACAACGCTATTGACGATGACCAGAAAAACGGCTTGGCAAAACCCTATTACGAAAAGCTGATTGAACTATACAGCAGCAGAACGGAACTGAACGATTCCGACAAGAACCGGCTGAAAGAGTGCTACCTGTACCTTATCTCTTATTATGCGCGCGTTTCGAACGACATCCCTGCAGCGAAGAATGCGGCAGGCAAGCTGCTTGAAATCGACCCGGACAATACCATTGCAAAACAGGTGATGGAGATTAAGTAAGGGCATGCCCCAATCCCGACGCAGGAACTCCCCATGTGGCGTTCCCGCATGCTTACGCGGATTATACGGCTTTATTTTTCCTCATAGCCAGGAAATAAGAACCGTATAATCCGCGTAACTTGTTTCAGCACGACAAAAAAAGAGACCCTGTGCGGGTCTCTCATAGATCTTCCTTCCAAGTATCTTATCTTATGCGGGAAGGCTGATTGCCTCTGACGGGCAAACATCGGCACAGCTCCCACATTCTGTGCAAGTATCAGGATTGATTGAATACTTATCGCCTTCAGAGATAGCTCCTACCGGGCACTCATCGATACATGTTCCGCATGCAATGCAGTCGTCACTAATTACGTAAGCCATAATAATAAATATTTAAATTAATACCAATAAATAAGTATGCAAAAGTAGCAAGATTTTTTGAGATATACCTACTTTTGATTAGATATTTTCATTATTTATACACCGTCGAAATAAAACAGTATATAATAACTAAATTAAAATCACGTTATTAATTATAATGAAAAGATTTCTGACCATCCTCACCGCTTTTACGGCGCTCCTGCCCGCCTTTGCACAAGAACGCGTTGCGCAGAACAAGCCGTATATCGATTTGCGTCCGCTGCATTTCGGCATCCTTGTCGGCATCAACATGCAGGACATCGAATTAAAGAACACCGGCCCCCGGACGGTGCATAACGATGACGGGACGGTATCAGAACAGTATGTACTGTGCGAGGCCGACGCATGGAACCCTGGATTCAGCGTGGGCGTGCTGGCCGAACTCCGCCTGAGCGCGCACTTTTCAGCCCGCCTTACACCGACGATGCACTTCGGGGCAAAGCACCTGAAGTTTAAGAACATGAACCAACTCGACGAAAGAGGCCGGCCAGCCGAGACGACCCAAGACCTGAAGAGCACCTATATCTCGATGCCGCTGGACATCAAGTTCGCTGCCGAACGGTTCAACAACCACCGCCCGTACCTCATGGCCGGCATCAACCCGATGATCAACTTAACGGGAAAAGACCAAGACTATATCAAGCTCAAACGCTATGACGTGATGATGGAGGTGGGCCTTGGCTGCGATTTCTACCTCCCCTTCTTTAAGCTCATCCCTGAACTGAAATTCTGCTATAGCCTCACCAACACAATGGACAAGTACCATTACAACGAACTGCAGGATGTAAACATGCACGCCTACGCCAATGCCATAAGCAGCACGGCCACCAAGATGGTTGTACTGACGTTTTATTTCGAATAATCCCCGGCACCCATGCGGCAGCAACTGCTATGCGATTATTCCCCACAGCGGCTCCCGACCGCTGCCCGGGAAACAACCGCCGCGCGGTTATTTCTCGAATTCCATCACTATCCGCCCTACGAAGATACCGTGTTTCCCATTCTGGTCTACAGGTACCGTGCGCCCGGCAGCATCGGTTACATGCTCCATCCGCTCCATGTAAGTATGCGAATGCCCACCTAACACGAGGTCGATTCCCTCCATCTGCTGCAGGAACTGCTGATCGTTCAGCCCGATGTTGTCCCATCCTAAATGCGACAGGCATATCACGACATCACACTTCTCCTTGTCCCTCAACGTGCCGACCACCTCCCGTGCCGCCCTGACGGGGTCGCTGTAGCCCACTCCTACACACTTTGTCTCGTCGACAAGCCCCCTGAGCTTCGGCCCCACTCCGAAAACGCCAATCCGTATCCCCTTCCGCTTCAGCACTACATACGACTTCACAAGCCCTGCTACGGGCGTGCCCTTGAAATCGTAGTTCGCACATACTACCGGGAACTTGGCAAGACGGAAGATGCGCGCCATGTTCTCCAGCCCGAAATCAAACTCATGATTCCCTATGGTTGCAGCATCATATCCCATTCTGTTCATCAGCCCCACTTCCACGTCGCCCTTATACAAGCTGTAGTAGGGCGACCCTTGCGAAAAGTCGCCGCTGTCAAAGAGCAGCACCGAAGGCTCTGCCTTGCGCTCGCCGGCTACCACGGCCATACGGCGCAAGAACCCTCCGCGCCCTGCAACCAGCGTGTCGGCCAGATTCTTGTGCAACGGCATCACCGTGCTATGCGTATCATTCGTATACAATATAAGCAACTGCTTCTTCTTAGCCGGAGCTGCCAATACAATAAGGCAGCAAGCGGCCAGCACCGGAAATTTCAATTTCATCATCATTCCTCCATCTTTATCCGCCCTTCCACTGCCGCACTAACAGCTTCGCCACGGGCAGCGGCAGCACGGAAATAATCCATAATCATAAAGCGCACGTTGTTTTCTTCCGAGAGCGGCACCTTCACGTCAGCCTTGCTCCTGAAGGCCGGCATTTTGTCGTTGCCCTGCGCCACATAGTCGAGCGTAACCACGCGGTAGCCGCCCTCCGGGTCGATGGGCTTCCCGTTCAGGCGTGCCTGCTTCAGGCGCCCCCCGTCCGCAATCACAAGCTCCACGCCCCGGCTTACGCCCTCGCCCCCCACGGCAGCCATTTGTCCGAAGAGTTCGAGCACCTTCTTACCGGTAAGCGTAAGGAAGCATATTTTGTTATCAAAGGGCGCCACCTCGAGCACGTCGCCGCATGTGACATCGCCCTTGCTGAAAGCCGCCCTGATGCCGCCCATATTATATACGGCAAACGCCGGGTGCTCGCCGTGCTCCGCGCTGGCCCACATCAAGATATCGGCCAGCAGGTTCGACAACGGGCTTTCCGGCCTGCCTACCCCCATGTCGACAGCCGCCCTGCCCACTACCGGACTCATCAAGCTGTCGACCCTCGCTTTGTAAGGCCTTATGAATTCGTCGCCCCCGGCATCCGGGGCTGCATCATAACGGCTGTCCACCAAGATGCGTGTCCGCTCCATCCCCACCAGCCGGTAAGGCTCCGAGCACGAAGAAGCCAGCAGCACCACCGACAGCAGTCCGCCTGTTATCATCCGTTTCTTCATCTTTCCTTCATTTATTTCCGCAAATATAGCCAAAAATAAGGTAACGGGCAAAAAAAGACGGATTAAAATTGCTGAATCCAATAAATTGTTGTAACTTTGCATCCGCTTTTCGGCGTAATCGCTGGCAGGAAGCATCGAGTGGCCTGTTATGTTGCGTTGGAACGATAAGAACAAATTTAATTAGCAAATATGAATTTAATTAAAGTTGCTGAAGAAGCATTTGCAACCGGCAAGAAGTTCCCTGAGTTTAAGGCAGGTGATACAATTACTGTCGCTTACAAAATTATCGAGGGAGCCA
This sequence comes from Prevotella sp. UBA1378, assembly GCA_002305505.1. GTDB lineage: Bacteria > Bacteroidota > Bacteroidia > Bacteroidales > Bacteroidaceae > Prevotella. Next base: position 20,423 of record DBRC01000066.1, read on the forward strand.
AAGAGCGTATCCAGCTCTATCGTGGAGTAGTTATCAAGATTTCCGGTCACGGCGAAAAGAAGCGTTTCACGGTTCGCAAGATGTCGGGTACCGTCGGTGTAGAGCGTATCTTCCCGCTTGAGTCGCCGAACATCGACAACATCGAAGTAAATAAGGTGGGTAAGGTCCGCCGTGCCAAGCTTTACTATCTGCGCAAGCTCACAGGTAAGGCTGCACGCATCCCCGAGAAGCGCCGCGGCACTACTGATTAAGCAGCAGGTACCTTACAAGCAATAATTTAAAAAGAGGCTTCCCCGCCTCTTTTTTTTATTGTTTTTTCTCCCCTTCATAATTAGTTTCCGCATCGGCGTCGCCATGCAGGGCATCCCTGAACGAATTCCAGTCTTGGAACCCCACAAAAAGCGCCAGCCTGTCGAGCGTCTCCTTTTTTGGTTTCTCGAGCCCTTGCAGATAAGCCGTTACCTTATTCTTTGCCACGGCCCGCACGGGCTTGGTGATAACCTCCCGCTCTATGGCCTCCAGCAGTTTTTTAAGCTCCCAATGTTTCTTTTCCATAATCCTATATTTATACGGTGCAAAGTTATAAAATAAAGCTGAATCCGCCGCCACTGCACCGCTATATTTTTATCATATGCCACCCCTCCGGCACGCAATTCCCCCAAACAGGCAAAAAAGGCATTCCCATTAACGGATTATTCAAGGAAAATGAGTAACTTTGTGCCATAATTCAATCTCACGAAAAACTTATGAAAGAATTAGCACTCAAGTACGGATGCAATCCAAACCAAAAGCCTTCGCGCATCTACATGGCCGAAGGCGAACTCCCCCTCGAAGTGATTAACGGCCGCCCCGGCTACATCAACTTTTTAGATGCGCTCAACTCGTGGCAGCTCGTAAAAGAACTGAAGGCCGCCACGGGCTTGCCCGCAGCAGCCTCGTTCAAGCACGTAAGCCCCGCCGGTGCCGCCGTAGGGCTGCCGCTGTCGGACACGCTGAAGAAGATATACTTTGTAGACGACCTTGCCACCGAGCTTTCGCCCATCGCCTGCGCCTATGCAAGGGCACGCGGCGCCGACCGCATGTCGTCGTACGGCGACTTCGTAGCCCTGAGCGACACCTGCGATGCCGCCACGGCCACGCTCATAAAGCGCGAGGTGAGCGACGGCGTCATCGCCCCCGGATATACCCCCGAGGCCATCGAGATACTGAAGGCGAAGCGCAAAGGCACGTACAACGTAATAAAAATCGATCCCGACTACCAGCCCCGGCCCATCGAGCGCAAGGAGGTGTTCGGCATTACCTTCGAACAAGGCCGCAACGAGATACAGCTCGACGATCCCGCCTTGTTCGAGAATATACCCACACACAACAAGACATTCACGCCCGAAGCCAAGCGCGACCTCATCATTGCGCTCATCACGCTGAAATACACGCAGTCGAACTCGGTGTGCTACGTGAAAGACGGGCAGGCCATCGGCATCGGCGCCGGACAGCAAAGCCGCATCCACTGCACCCGACTGGCCGGGAACAAAGCCGACATCTGGTGGCTGCGCCAGCATCCGAAGGTGATGGCGCTGCCGTTCGTCGACAATATCCGCCGGGCCGACCGCGACAATACCATTGACGTGTACATCAGCGACGACCACGACGACGTGCTGCGCGACGGCACATGGCAACAGTTCTTCAAGGAGAAGCCCGAGGTGCTGACGGCGGAAGAGAAGAAGGAATGGATAGCCCACAACACGAAGGTGGCGCTGGGCAGCGACGCTTTCTTCCCCTTCGGCGATAACATCGAGCGCGCCCACAAGAGCGGCGTGGAATACATTGCACAGGCGGGCGGCTCCGTGCGCGATGACCATGTTATCGACACGTGCGATAAGTATGGCATAGCCATGGCATTTACAGGCGTCAGACTGTTCCACCACTAAGTTTCCCCGCAACCTACACATACGGGCGGTGTGCCAAGACAAGCGGAGCATTAGGCCTGTTTTGGCACACCTTTTTTCACCAATACATAAAGACAAGGACATGAGCAAAGGCGACGATATTGATGCAATCATCCAAGGCGGCGTGATATTCGGCAGAGGCGGGCAGCGCCGAGAGGATACGGGCAAGGTGAAGACCAAAGCCAAGAAAAAGAAGTATATCACGGGCTCGCACGGCAGCGGCTCGGCCAAGCAAAAAGCCAAATACCGCGAACAGCGCGCCAACCGGCGGCGGAAATAGGCTTATCCCGGAAGCATCCCCTTTTGCTTCCCCGCGGTTTATCGGATGAGCCAAGAACAGACAATAGAACTTTACAGTTTTATTGCCGGATCAAGGATTCTATATTTGAGATTATAGTTTATATGGTTCCGGCTTTTTTCCGGAAACGCTTGCTTAAAGAGCAGGTGAAGCAACGCAAACAAGAAGCCGAGGAGAAGTTCAAGAGCGGAGGCAGCATGAAAGATGCCATCCGGCAGTCGGAAATCGGCAGCAGCCATACCATCCGCATAATTTATGTATTAGGACGGTAGCTATATGCCGGGGTTATCAAAAAACCATGTAAAAAGTCAAAAATCAAAGTAATTCATATCCTCTTACTTCACATTTTTTCAGTATATTTGCACCGGAACATAACTAACCAGACCGGCATTCCGCTTTATCGTTACCCGGAAATTAAAATCCATGGCCAAATATGTCCGCTAACTAAAAACAAATAAATTATGAGGAGATTATCTACTTTAACCGCGCTTGCATTATTGTTGTCAACAGCTGCAAACGCACAAACATTCCGGAAATCATGGGACTTCCGGAAAGGCTTCAGCTCAACCACCGTTGCCAACCTGCAGGCCGACATGAACCAGAACGGCGCCGAAGGAACCACGGCACACTGGCGCAGCTACGAGAAAGAAGGAGGCACGCCGGGCGACCAAGCATTCTGGTCGGCCAACACCGTATCCGTGAATAGCGACGGCTATGCCATCACCACCGTCGACGGCACGGAAACTGTCATCCCCGAGCTGGAAGGGCTGAACGTAAAGGGCGTGAAAGCCAAGGGATTCGTCATCGCACACAACTGGGCGCAGACGGAAAACGCAGACAGCCCCAACGGCCTCTATACCTATGGCAAGAGTTTCTTATGGCTCAACGGCAAGAGCCTCTCAATCACTGTCCCGAAAGCATTGAAAGGCGAAACGCTGAAAATCGGCGTCGAATCGCACAAGAACACTGAAGCCCGCGGTATCAACGTGTCGGCCGACGGGGAAAAACTGACGCCCGTATCAGGCGAGCAGACACCGAAATACTTCAACGAAGTGGTATATAATATCCCCGACGACACGCCCGACGTGGAAGATTACGCGCAGATTACCATCACCACGACCAACGGTTGCCACCTTTACTATATCATCGTGGGCGAAGGCGACGCCGAGGTGAACCGGAAAGTGGCTTACCTCTACAACTCGTCGGCAGCAGGCTATACGCTCGAGGCCGACATAGCCTACAGCCGCATTGCTGCAATGGAGGCCGTTGAGGTAACACCGGTCGACGTAGCAGGAAACATTTCCACCATCACCGCGGAAAGCCTTCAGGAAAACGACGTGGTTGTGCTCAGCTCCACCATCCCTGCCGACAACGGCATCGTGGCCGTGCTGAAGAACGCACTGCCTTGGGTTCCCGTGCTCAACATGAATGCCAGCCTGTACAACGCATGGGGCTACGGCGAGGCCGTCGGCACTACATCGCCGGTAGCCAACGTAAAAGCTACGGGCAGCCCGCTCTTCAAAGACGTGGAAATCATCATCGACGACACCGACCCCAGCTTCAAAGGCCTGGTGTTCTCGGAAGAGCAGTCTATCACCGGCGTTAAACCGGGCGAATATTTCGAAGGCGACGACACACTGGCCATAGCGCAAGACGCCTCCGACGTAGTGGCCATACATGCACACAACATCGCACACAACGGCTACCTTTACATCCCTTACTCGCAGGATGTGCTGAACGCCGCTTACGCCTCTACGCTGCCTATCATCCAGAATGCCGTAACAATGCTGGCCTCCTCGAAATCGAAGATTACCAAACTGGGGGCACCTACCATTGAGCTTGAATACAAAAACCTCAACACGAACGTAACGCTGAAGAGCACTAACCCGAGGGCGAAGATTTACTATACCACCGACGGCAGCGAACCGACGGAGGAAAGCACCCTCTACACGGGCGTATTCAACCTGACGGCAGAAACCACCGTGAAGGCCGTGGCCATCGCCAACGGATACCTGCTGAGCAACGCAACGGAACAACTGGTGGAAATGAAACACCAAGCCGCCACGCCCGTCATCAAGTATACGGTAGAGGACGGCCAGTCTACTGTCAGCATCTCCTGCGAGAGCCCCGGCGTCGACATCTGGTACAACTATACGGGGAGCACCGATGTTGCCAAATCGTCAAAGTTCGCAGACCCCATCGCCCTGAAAGTTTCGAAAACATTAACGGCATTCGCCGTTAGCGACGACTTTGTCATGTCGGAACCGGCTACGGAAACCATCCTCATCAAGAATGCGAAGGTGCGCATCGACGCCATCGCCCACATGGATGCCAACCCTGCAGAGTACAACAACGGTTCGACATCTACCGCCTACTACTTCTCATGGGGCAAGGACAAGGGTGCCTATCCCTATTACGACGAGACATCCACGCCTATCATAGAGACCGGCCCGGACGGCAATGAAACGATTGTGGGTTATGAAAAGCTAAACCCGGAAGAGGTCATCGACTTCGGCAACGGCTGGAAAGTTGTTTCCCGCGGACATGTGATGATTTGGGAAAACATCAAACCGGGACAGAGCTACGGCATATCAAGCGCCTACAACCCCGCTACCGTGGAAGATTACGATACGCTCGTAACCGGCTACTACATCAACATCGGCGAGTGGAACACAGCCTACCCGCGCAACGGTGTCATCGCGACATCCGTCAAGCACCAAGGGCCGTTCGACATCGTATCGTTCATCTCCAACGGCAACAGCTCTGGCTCGCCGCTCATCGTATTCGAGGTTTCGGCCGACTCTACTACCTGGATGCAGGTAGGCGACACATGTACGCTCGCCGGACAGCGCTTGTACAAGAAGTTTACCCGCAGCTACGAGGGCACCGACGAGGTTTACGTGCGTACACGCATTGCCGACGGCAACTCGAAAGCCGGATTCTATGACATCTACATCATGACCGAAGGGGAGAAGTCGAAGGCCCTCGAAGCCGAAATGAACGAAGCTTTCGCCACTGGCATCAACGAAACAGGCAACACCGCCGAGCGCAGGGAAACCGCCGTTTACAACATGAACGGCATCCGCATCAACAAGATGCAGCGTGGCCTGAACATCATCAGGTACAGCGACGGCACGACAAAGAAAGTGGTGCTGAAATAAGTGGAAGGGACACCAACACTACCATAAACGGGAAGCGGGCCTCTTGTGGAAAAGCCCGCTTCCCGTTGTTTTTATCCCTCCGCTGCCGCCGGGATGTCAGAATTTCAGTTCGTTGCCGCGGTAGAACTCAAGCAAGCTCGTTTGATAAAGGTACTCGTACCTGGCCTGTACCAAGTCGCTCTGCGCCTTGAGGAACCTGTTCTTCGCCTCATTAAACTCCGTGATGTTCGCTTTCCCGTTCTCATACTTCGCCTTCATCAGCTCAAAGGCATCCCCGCTGCTCAGCGCCGCCTGCCCGCTGCTTTCGTATTTGCTGCGGGCAGCCACCGCATTGTAATACACCTGCTGTATCTCCTTGTAAAGCGTTTTCTTCGCATTGTCGAGCTGCAACTGTTGCGTCTCGCGGTCGATGCGGGCCGAACGGATACTATTGCGCGTGGCAAAGCGGTGGAAGATGGGGACACTCAGGTTCAACCCTATATACTGGTTGAAATTGTGCTTGAACTGCCGTCCCATCGCCTCGCTCCCGAAGCCGTACACCTTGTAATAACTGGTACCCAAGCCAGCCGACAATGAAAGCTGCGGCAGCAACTCGCTTTGGGCTATCTTAACCTGTTTCTCCATCCCCTGCAAGCGGAGCTGCTGCGCCTGTATATCGGGCTTTACACCCAATGCCTCTGCATAGACCACATCCGGCGAAACGGGCTGAACGCCCGGCAACGGCAGCTGCGACACGTCGGGGCGCACAATAGCGAACCCCTCTGGCGACGGGAGTTCGAGCAGTTGCGACAACGCCAGCAAGGCCAATTGGTAACTGTTATCGGCCTGCGTAGCCGTAAGTTTGCTTTGAGCCATTGCCGCCTTTTGTTGCGATAGTTCCGCCTCGCTCGCCTTCCCGTTACCCGCCATTTCCCTGAGCCGCTCCACCTGCATCGAGTCGATGGCAACCTGCCTGTGGGCCACGTCCCTTATTTCCATTCCGTAAAGTATCTCCACGTAGGCCTTGGCCACCTGCATGCGGATGTCCTCCTTTGCCTTGGCCAAGTCGGCAACGGCCGCTTCCAGATTCAACTTGTTCAGCTGAATCGAATTAGGGATTTGGAATCCCGTGAACAGCGGCACGCTGGTGCTAAGGCTCACAGACGTTGATGCCGTATTGCGGTTGGTGTACGTATTGTCCGACGTCAGCCCCCGGCCGAACGCGAAGTTCTGCCCCACGCCGGCATCCACGCTGGGCAGCCTGCTGTTGCGCGCGGTAGACAGCCTCAGCTCCTGCTGCCGCCGTGCATTCTCATACTGGCGCACCGATATGTTATGTGCTACGGCATAGTCGGCACACTCTTTCAGTGTCCACTCGTGCGCACCGATGGTTGCAAGCGGAGCCGAGAGCAGTGCTAAAGTTATGATTATCGACTGTTTCATTTTAGTTTCCCTCCTTATTCTCTACAATCATCTGCGGGCCCCGCACCACGTCCTTCTTTGTGATGCCTCCTTTTATCTCTATGTTCACGCCATCGCTCAGACCGGTGGTCACCTGCCTGCGCTCGTATGTCTTCTGCTCGCCCTTCCCTTTCTTCACGTAAACGAAGGTAGAGTCGCCGCTGAACTCGATGGTACTTTCCGGCACCGTGAGCACCTGCTTTGCACTGGCCAGCTCAATCTCGGCATTGGCACTGTATCCGCTGCGAATCTTCCCGCCCTGAACCAGGTGTACGGCAGCCTTCACTTCAAACTGGTTAGCACCGTTGTTCTCCACCGCCTTCGGCGAGATGTACTCAAGCACGGCATTGTATTTCGTATCCTGCAGCGCGCCGATGGTAATCTTCAGCGGGATGCCGATAACCAGCTTCCCCACCTCCGTCTCGTCGATATTGCCACGGAAGATAAGGTCGTTCATATTGGCCACGCTGGCAATGGTCGTACCGTCATTAAAGGTATTGCTGAGGATGACCGAGTTGCCCACCTTCACGGGAATATCGAGTATCACGCCTGAGATGGTGGAGCGGATAAGCGTTGAACTGGCATTGGCGTTGCTCTTCGAGAATCCCTCGCGCACCACCTGCAGGGCATCATCGGCGGCCGCCTTTTCCTCGCGCGCCTGCTTCAGTGCCTGCTTAATCTTGTCGTATTCTTCAGCGCTCACCAGTTTCTGCTTGTACAAATTCTCTTCGCGCTCCAAGTCTACCTGTGCCTGTTTCATGTTTATTTCGGCGAGGCGCACGCGGCTCTGTGCCGAGCTCAGCTGTCCCATATCGGGTATCACCTTCACCTTGGCAATCACCTCGCCGGCCTGGATGTAATCGCCAGCCTCCTTGCACAGTTCGGTGATGATACCGCTGATTTGCGGTTTCACATTCACCTCGTTCCGGGGCTCTATCCGCCCTGTAATGATAGTGGTTTTAACGATGTCGGCCACCTTGGGCGTAAACTCGTTGTAAACAACAGGCTTGGGTTGGGATTTCTGGTAGAGGAACACAAATGTCCCGATGAAAATCAAGGCGATAATTGCCGCGATAATCAGTTTTTTGTACTTTTTCATATTGTTTTTTTTGGTTTCTTATTATCATAATTCATTGAGCTTATAGGGCTTACAAGGCTTATAGCCCTATAAGAGCCTATTCGTCGCGCATAGCATCAACCGGCTTTATGCTCATGGCCCGCCACGCCGGAGGCAATCCGGCCAGTACTCCCAGTATGCTGATGATGAACACCGCGAATACCGCTATCCAGAAGTTTACCTGGAAATGTGCCGATAAGATGCCGTCGGTTGTCATGCCGAGCTCTACCATCGAGAGGATACCCACCGCCACCAAGATGCCGCTCATGCCGGCCACGGCCGTCAGTATCATGCTCTCACTGACGATTTGCGAGAGAATCATGCGCGGCGTAGCACCGATAGCCCGGCGGATGCCTATCTCCGTTGTCCGCTCGCGCACCGTCACCATCATGATGTTGCTCACTCCGATGGCACCGGCAAAGAGCGTACCCAGCCCGACGAGCCATATCATGAAGTTGACACCGATGAACAGGTTGTCCATCACCTTGAACATGGCCTCCGTGTTAAACATCATCACGCCCTGCTCGTCGCCGGGGTCGATCAGGTGTGCGCGGGCTATTATTGAACGTATCCGCGGTGTAATGTCGCTTATTTGCACGCCGGGTTTCCCCGTTAAGGCTATCATGTGCACATTGTTGCCGAGGTTGTACGCCTGCTGCATCAGCGTGATGGGCAGTATGACTTTCTGTCCACCTTCGCCGCCGAAGTTGATACCCGATGTACTGTAGTCGACGCCGACCACCGTGTAATAAACAGAGTCGATGCGCAGTTTTTGGCCGCAAGGGTCGCCCCCGCCGGGGAACAAGTCGGTATACACCTTCTTCCCGATGACGCACACCTTACGCCGCTTGGCTATGTCCATATCGTTCAGGTAGCGGCCGTAACGCAGCTTCGGCGCCTCTATTTTCCGGTAGTCGGCTGCCGTCCCCCTAACTGTGGCACTGCTTCTCCGGTCGCCGACAACGGCCGACGCACTGCCGTGGAAGAGCACCGGCGTAACGACGTCGAGTTCGGGCATATAGCGCCGCAAGCGGCCCACGTCCTGGTATTCCATGCTCCATTGCCTTCCCTTGCTGAAGCCCTTATAGGCTTTTGTCGTGGGCTGTGCCCACACCATGGCCGAATTGGTGGCGAATCCCACGAAATTGTTTTGGAGCATCTCCTTCAGCCCTTGTCCGCCGCCCATCAGCGCCACGAGCATGAATACCCCCCAGAATACGCCGAAGCCCGTGAGCAGCGAGCGGCTCTTGTTGCGGGTGATTGTATCGAGGATTTCGCGGTATGTATCTAAGTCGAATCTCATATCCTTGTATTGTTTGGAGTTCCTTATTATATATATTCTGTCCTTCTCCGGCAGTCTACTCGGCCCGCAGCGCCTCTATCGGCCTTATTCGCGCAGCCTTTATGGCCGGTATCAGGCCGGCGATGGTGCCGGCGATAATCATGACGGCCGTGGCTTCGATACATACATCGAGCCCTACGGTGGGGTCGACGAAGAATGTCTGCTTGAACACGCCGAGGTCTACCGTCTCATGCCCCAAGGTGGCATCCATGTATTCGTTGGCACAGATGCCCAAGAGCATGCCGGCATACCCGAAGATGGTTGTAGTGATGATGCTCTCGATGATTATCAGCTTCAGTATCGACCATGGCTTGGCACCGATGGCCTTGCGCACACCGAACTCGCGTGTACGCTCTTTCACGGTGATGAGCATGATGTTCGACACGCCCACGATGCCGCTGAGCAGCGTGAACAGCCCCACTACCCACAGCGCCATGCGCAGGATGCCCAAGGCGGTGTTCATCTGCAGGTTGTCGGAATAGCGGTTCCACACCCAGATGCCCCCCCGGTCGTCGGGGGCGATGTCGTGGTTGGCATTGAGGCGGCGTATGTATTTATCCTCGAAGCGTTCGTTGTCCTGCAGGGTGGGCAGCCCGTGGATGGTAAACTCGATGTTGCCCACCTCGTCGCCCTTTCCGTACATTGTCTTCAGGGTACTGAAAGCAGTGAGCACATCGTAGTTGCGCTCATACTTAT
>DBRC01000067.1:0-16119 GCA_002305505.1 Prevotella sp. UBA1378
CGTTGGCGGGCAACGGGCAACTATCGGTTTTGATTTTTGACCATTTTTCTGAGATAATTGGCCAAAAATCTCAGAAAAATGGCCAAAAATCAAAACCGGGGTATACCCTCCGCCTTGCAACGGCCATGCCGCCGCAGCGCAAGGGGGGGACCGCCGTCCGGATTAACGTGATATCCTTATCCCGAACTCAAGTATATATTTTTAATGAAAGTGAATTTCCTCCAGGTAAATTGCGAATGTTCACGGGATTTTCCGTAACTTTGCACATTGGAACAAGGCCTCTGACCAATATACAATATAATTAAATAAGGTAAAAGAACATGCAGACACCGATAATGGACGATATACATCAAAAGATTAAAAAAACCACTATCTTCCTTGCAGAGTATGCCGCCACACAAATGGCCGTCGGCGTACAGACATCGCGCATACAAATCAACACCGAACGTATCGCCAATGCTTTCGGATACCATGCCAATCTGCTCATCTTCCCGAAAACGCTGAGCATCACTCTACATAATCAAACACGCGACCACTCATACACCTATGTGAAGCATACGCCGGCATTGCCCTTGAACTTCAAAACCAACATGAAGCTATCGGAACTGTCATGGCAGGCCTACGACGAGCAGCTGCCGCTCGACGAACTACGGGAGCGGTTCAAGCAAATTGTCAGCCTGCCCCGTGAAAGTCCATGGACTGTGCTGTTTCTCGTCTCGTGCGCCAATGCCTGCTTCTGCCGGCTCTTCGATGGCAACCTTACCTCGATGGCCATCGTATGGGTAGCCACTTTTGTAGGTTTCCTTCTCCGGCAACAACTCACCAAACGGGGTATGAGTGCCCTTGGTATATTCACGATATGCGCATTTGTATCAACGATGATTGGCGCCACTGATTATATGTTTATCCACGGAGGCACGGAAGACATATCGCTCGGTACGTCGATGCTTTATCTCGTGCCGGGTGTACCGCTGATTAACGGTGTGATGGATATCATCGACCACCACGTGCTTAACGGTATCGCCCGACTGGCCAACGCCTGCATGCTCATCGTCTGCATAGCATTAGGCTTATCCGTTACACTGCTCATTACAGACGTCAGCCCGCTCATATACACAAAAGTGATGCGCCCCGACATCTTCGAAGCCGCCATCCAAGACGGCCTCTTTGCAGCCATTGCAGGGCTCGGCTTCGCCATCATCTCCAATCCGCCGCGCAAGGCATTGGCCATCTGCATGTTTTTGGCATGCGTGGGCCATGGCATACGTTATTTCCTCATGCATCATTCTTCCATCATGATGGACCAGGCCTTTGCTTCAACCCTCGCAGGGCTCAGCATCGGGCTCCTGTCCATTATCTTTGCCAAGCGCATCCATTGCCCTGCCGAATGCTTCGCTTTCCCGAGCTTGTTGCCGATGGTGCCGGGAATGTTCGCCTACAAGGCCGTCCGCGACATCATCAATATCGTGCGGCTGCCCGACTCCTACACATCCGAATATGTGGTGCGTTTCTTCCATAACTCTACGCTCACGCTCCTTGTTATGGCTGGCATGGTTGTGGGTTGCGTCATCCCTATCTTCATCTTCCACCGCCAGTCATTCTCTGTTACGCGATCGAAAAGTTAGATAGCCACGCCGTTGATTTTAACGTTCTTCACTACCGTATTCTCAATGGTCCCTTTGTCGAACGCATTTTTTTGATCTGTTACGTTGATGTTCTCGAAAGTAAAGTCTAATAGGCGGTATTTATCCGACGTGCCCACATCAAAGAAGTTCTTGCAATCCATCCGTATATTGCGCAAGGTGATGTTATTACACTGCGAAAGCGGCATATCGTCGCGTTTTTCCGGTTTAAAGAACTGCGTCCAAGGGCGCACAACCAAGAACGAAGCGCAGTCGCCCTCCAAATCCTCACAAGTAACGTATTCATAATGCTGCGGAGTATCGGGACGCATCTTCAGCCACAATACACGGTTGGCATCGGTAATTTTACAACGGCGAAGAATCACGTTGCGGTCGTGCAGGCTTTCGCTGCCCAGCGTCAAGCAGCCATGCACCCTGCCGTAGGTGCAGTTTTGAATGATAATGTTCGAGCATGGACCGTTGTCGGCATCCTTGTCGGCCCATGTGCCTTTTCCGCCTTTCAGCACTACGGCATCATCATTCACACTCATGTAACAACCGTTGATAAGCACGTCGTTACATACGTCGAGGTCGATAGCATCCGAACTGGGTGCCCCTTTCTTAAAGTCGGGGGCCAGCACGCCTTTCGTAGGGGCATAAATATAAGCATCTAAATATCGTACACGGCTGCATTTATAAAGATGGTTTGTCCAAAACGGACTGTTAATTAAATGCACATCCTGCACGGTGATATTCTTCGAGTTGGAAATGTATACCAACCGGGGGCGGAGAGCTTCCAAATTGGTGCAGTTCCTGTTGTACTGGCGACGAATCCAGAACTCCTCCCAATAGTTGAATCCGTTGCCGTTGATGGTGCCCTTGCCCGCTATGGTAAACCCGTCGACCCCATCGGCATTGATCAGGGCGGCAAAATATTGCAGTGTCTGTCCCTCCATGCGTGTTTTCAATATTTCAAAATGCCGGATGCGGTCGCTCCCTTTCAGTTCCGCTCCCGTTTCGAGGTAAAGATGCGTGCCCTGCTTGAAAAAAAGCGACCCGCTGGTAAACGTTCCCCTCGGTATCACGATGACACCGCCGCCCTCGCTGGCAGCACGGTCGATGACAGCTTGTATACGCTGGGTCTGCACTTCATCGGAAAAATTAGCCACTCCATAATCGGTAATGACGTATTTCTTTCCCAACTTGCCTACGTCTACCTTCGCCGTATCACTGAACCATTCAGGAATCGGTGTCCCGTCGGGGAACATTTCCTGCTGCTGTTTCTTCTTCCCGAACGATGTTGCACACACCAACACCATTGCCATCGTTAATAGTAATCTTGCTTTCATTATTATTAATATGTTTTTGATTAGTTTGCCGCAAAGTTACGAAATAATGCTAAAGTGGCAAAGTAATTTTAGAAGATTAACGCAAATCGGCCTTAAAATAAGGGCAATACAAAGAAATATGGGAAATATTGAAAAATGACAGGATGCAAATTTGGGAGGATTGATGAAGGAGTTAGGTTGCCAAATCGTAACCCGTTTACGACCTCGTTGACAGTTAAACTTTTCTAAATCCGAAGGGTGTAAAATCGCAGAATGACGAACTTCACTCCGATTGGTTTTCAATGATACGAACTGCACTGTTTTGCCGAAAAAGCAATTCGGAAATTGGTATTATCTTTGCAGCCCGAATTAAAAAAGGATTGAAGTATGTCAAGAAGCACATTCAACATTCTCTTCTATGCCAACAAGAGCAAGGAGAAAAACGGAATTGTCCCTATCATGGGATGAGTAACAATCAACGGAACGCAGTCGCAGTTCAGTTGTAAGAAGAATATCCCAATGTCTATGTGGGATGTAAAGGGCAATTGTGCCAAGGGAAGAAGCAAGGAGGCTTTGCAGATTAACCGTGACCTTTGAGGTGATACTGACGAATGTAGGCCGTAAACAATTCCAACAAAGGTGACGATTTGGATTAAGATATTGTTGCCAGTTTACTTCTATATGGAGGAACTGGCAACAATTCTATTTCTCAATAATAGAGGCAAATAAATTCGTGGCTATCTCAGCATTCTTGAATCTAATGAGATTGTCCTCAATAGAGTGGTAACCAAGGATGTTGACGCTGCCATACCATATAATGCTCTTGTCGATAATAGCAGTATGTAGGGAAAGACGGTCGATTGTGACAACAATAATCCCTTGATGTAGCAAACGAAGAGTATCATCGTTCTCTTCTTTTGTATAGAGTACAACTTCTATTCCATTTGCAGCTAAATCAATAAGTCGCTCTGCTATTTGTGTGTTCCTACCAATCTTTACTCTGGGACATGAAATAACAATAGAACGTTTACACTGAGTCAAGTCTGAAATAAATGGTTGCACGAAGTTCTGACCATCATAGATTAAGTCAGCTGTTGGGAATAGACTTTCAAACATCTCATTATTTCTAATTCTATAACCGATTGAGGCATATCCTTTCAGACGTTTACGATACATGGATTCGCAAACAGGGACTCATATGTCAATATAATCATAGACTTGCACATCCTTTTTTCCCTCAAGCTCACGATGCAGTCGGCCAGCGTATTGTTGCAATCTGCCTTTCCAAGCTATGGGCGATACCAGAAACAGCGTATCGAGACGGGCATAGTCAAAGCCCTCGCCGACATACTTGCCTGTGGCAATAATAACAAGTGGCTCAGTAAAAGGTATAGATTGTAGTAATTCCATCTTCTGGCGTTTCTCCTTGATGCTTTCAGAACCAACAAGAGTAATCACGTTAGGGCAGTGAGGTTTCAGAAATTCTGCCAATATTGTAACATGCAAAGTCCTCTCAGTTAATATTATTGGTGAGCGACCTTCTTTTAAGACCTCAATAACATCCTTGACGATAAACAAGTTACGATATTCGTCTTCTGACAGTTGCTGAGCAACCTTCGTAAACGAAAGGTCTTCACCACTTACAGGTCTGAATGGAGTAAATCGAGGCACAAGCAAACGCAGGAAGGTCTGGTTCTGCATCTGGGCTTTGGCATCAGTAGTATATCTGATTGGGCCACATTGCATGAAGAGAATGGAGTGATGCCCGTCTTTGCGAAATGGAGTCGCAGTCAGACCATATACATATCGGGCGTTTACAGCCTTCAAAACCTGTTCGTAGTTGACAGCCGATATATGATGACACTCATCAGCTATGACCATACCGTAGTCTTTCACAAAGGATTTTACTTCGTTATCTGTCATGCACGATTGCATAAGGGCTATGTCAATGATGCCGTGAAGTCTGTTTCCTGATGACGAAAGAGTACCAATAGGCGAGAGATGCTTTTTCCGTTTACGTTTGCCTTCTTCAACTTCGGGAACATCGTCTATGACAAGAAATTGCTCCAATCTCTGAACCCATTGGTCAAGTAAGGCTTTGGTATGAACCAATATCAGAGTGTTTACGCCATGCTTGGCAATAAGAGCAATACCTGTCGTTGTTTTTCCGAAAGCAGTCGTTGCAAAAAGCACACCAGTACTATTTGTAGCCAAAGCATTAACCGCCTCTTGCTGATTATCCCGGAGTGTGCCGTTGAAATGAACAGAAATAGGTCTACCGTGATTCGTCTTGTCATCGTAGCGATAAGCAACTCCTTTCTCTTTAAGCAATGTAGTGACAGCATCCTCACATCCACGAGGTAGGGCAAGATATTCATCCGTTAAGTCGGCACATGAAATGATACGTGGTGTTGAATAGGTGGAGAGTCGCATTGCCTGTTTGCTATAGAATTCAGGATTGCGGAAGGAGGCGATACGTCTGAGGTGGTTAAGAACCTTTGATGACAATTGGCTTAATGGTATATAGAGCATATTCGAACGAGTGACAACAATCTCTGACGAGAAGTCTGATTTTTCAATCTTGGTTGCAACGGGGACTTCCCAAGGCTTGTTCTCGCTGGTCTTTGACAATTCACCAAGTGGCAGGATGTTAGAAGTCTGTCTCAATATCTCTTCTAACGCATCCTCTGAAAGTTTCTTCACATTCATCAAATACTCCCATTGATCATCGTATGGCTCGAAATACTCATTCACGAACACACTATTGCCATTTTTACGAGCATTGCCTTGTAAGGGAAGAGCTACAAGATTACCAAGACCTCCTTCTGGCAATGTGTCCTGATTAGGAAAGAATCTGTCATATGACTTGAAATCAATCTTCCCGTTTCTATTCATTGCTTCTGTAAGGATGGCATTGCCCAATCTTCTGGCTTTCACCGCCAGCACAGGAGTCCCAAAGAATATCCACACATGAGCACCATTGCCAGAACGAGAACGCTCGACTGAACAAGGGACGCCCCAACTCTTACACACACCGACAAATGCCAATACATCTTCCTGATAGCCATGTTCACAGTTCTTGTCATCAAAGTCAGTGCATAACAGGTTGCATGTATTATCCTCTTTGAGGACATAAAGGCCAATAACATCTTCACAATTGACATTCTTTCCTTCCAAATGATGGTAAAAATCATCGTATGTCAACGGCAAAAACTGACGATTTGGGCATTCTGCACATTTATGAGCCTTCTTGTCGCAAAGTTGATGGTTCCACTCATTCTGACAAACAGGCTGATAACCAGACTTACCGCTTGCTTTGCTATACCAGCGTCTGGCGAAAACATCCTCACGTCCTTTGAACAGATTCCGAAACAGTTCAATCTTTTCCTGTAGCGACAATTTCCGCATGGCTGTCGGCTCCTGAACAACAGGCACAACATCTTCACCAAGCCGTTTTCTCAACTCAGTATTTTCGACTTCCAGCTTCCTGATTCGTTCAAGAAGTTGCTGCCGTTCTTTCATCCACTCCCGATAATTCCCTAACGGCATAGATATTATAACGTCATTTGGCGGAATCGATTCTGTAACTCTTCAAGCCGCTTTAACAGTGCATCAAAGTCCAAAGGGTTGCCATAGATAAAACTCGACTTCATATTCTCGTAGTCACTACGGAACCTGTTTTGTATCTCCCCAACAGGACAAAAAGAAATCTTGTCTGGCATATCCAGTGAATAGTCAACACCACCGACATGATAGAACTTTTTGCGATGTTCCACAATCTCGGTATATAGAAGCACATCCTGCAATGCAGATCTCGCGTATTCAGTATCCATCAGTTTCTCCAAATCATAGAGGTGTCGGCTCATGCGAAGTATCCTTGGATGCCTGCGCTGGTATTCTTCATTCAGGAGAAAGGCTTTCTCAAGGAAGGTGCGCGATGGGGATATGGTAGCAATATCGGTCATTGTCTCACCGTCATCATCCTTGAACTCATCAGAAATTAACGAAGAAATATGCTTCACCTCAAATGGTTCTTTCATCGACAGACAACTGATTTCAATCTTCACGACAGGCTTCACGTATGAATGACCAGAATTGAAAATGCTGGGATAGTGTACCAATAGCACTGTCGGGTCTGCGTCATGGTCTATAGGCTTTTCACCTTCTGCAGTCATGTGAGTTGTGACTGCTTCCACTTTCACGTCAAGCCCTATTTCTTTAAGTTTGCTTTCAAGTTCACTTTTCAGTTCACCATGCACAAAGTCGCGAGAGGCCTTTCGTAGCATCTTTATCTGGTTATTGTTCTCGCATCTGGCACACGCAACACCCTTTTCTGTTAGGAAGAAGTCACGATATAGAGCAATGTCAATGTCTTCACTGAATCGGTTGATGATGTTCCAGCCCTTGCTCAAACTGGTGCCTCCCTTGAAATAAGTGTACTTTGATGTGCTCAGTTCAAACAATGCCTTTAGTACGGTTGTCACCCACCAGTCTTTTTCTACCGATTCTTGGTTGATGTTCTTCAAGTCCGATATACGGTTGACCATATAAAGACGGTCTGCCAGATTATTATTTATCCATCTACTCATGGTAAATCTCTTTTTTCAATGTTGTTACTATCTTTCGAATCCAGGCAGGTGCAAGTTGCAAATCCTTCTGCCACGTCTTTTCTTCTGGGTGCTCTGTCAACAATTTGCGTATAATGCCGATATGTTCATCTGTCAGGTCTTCTTTGCCAATAGCCTTCAGTGCTTGTACAAGAACGGGCATCAGATCACCTTTATAGGCAAAGTTCTTGGGAACACTACGCCTGAGCCGGATAGTACGATTCCCCAATTTAATTTCCCTTGCAGAGCCATTGGTTATGTACTCCGAATTCATAGGTACTTGTGTTGACAGCCCTAACAGATTCATTGCAGTATTGCCAGTTGGCAGAATCTTGGCTTTGTCGCGTTTGCCGATAGCCTTTATGATGTCGCCCACAGGAGGGAAGACTATGCCAAACTTGCTCCGCATGGGTTTGACATAGATTCCGTAGGAGATTCGCGAAATCAGTTCCTGTCCGCATAACTCAGACAGAATCTGTCTTACATAGACATCATCATAATTCGGAAAGCTGTTGTTGAAAAACAGACTTCCGTCAGGACTTCTGTTAATTACATTCGTAATACGCTCTTTTACTGTCATTTATGCTATAATATTTATGTTCGTAAACATACAAATAGTTGCAAAATTTGTTAGTTCTCGACTGCGAAGATAATACATTTTTCTTAAATGAGAGCAATGTAGAACATATTTTTATACAAAGAAAGATTGCTTTTTCTATCCAAAATTACAGAATAATGCTGACATACGAAAGCATTTTTAAATGATTAGTGCAGATAACTACATAAATAAAGGTATTTGTGAGTGCAAAACGGGGGGAAGTTAGCAAGGAGGTACTAAGCAGATTGGGGCGGCTCAGTAAACACCCGAGTTCGGGATAAGAACATCATGTTGATTGCTTATCCCGAATTCGGGTTACTTGGTTATAATTTGACTTTCTTTTTAGCTGGCTTGCTCTCGTTTTGCAAACGGTCGAGAGCGGTAACAAGATAAACATGCTTCTTTTTACCGTCAGCATACGGCAACTTATAGAAAGTATCACTTGTTATATCCACGATTTTAGAGGCATTGTTCGTATTGATTCTTTCGCCTTTATCAAATCTGTAAACCACATATTTGACAGCTTTGTCTTGCCATTTTTCACCTTTCGGAGCAGTCCAGAACAGCACAAAGTCGTTGTCTATCCACATTGTTTTCAGGCGTTTTACCACTTTAGGGGCTTTCCCGTCTATAAATGGCATACTTGGTTGAAGTGCCGGATAACGCCAGAAATGCGAACGGAGCATCGAACTATAATTACCAATGTTATCGACAGCAGCTTTGGCATACCAGAGAACTGTGCCATTTACATTGGGCATCTCGTCGTGCAATTTCATTTTTGCAGGCATCTGATTGATGTTCGGGTTATCTACATCTGGATATTTTACCGTACGTTCAATGTCCTCACCAATAAAAAGCGGACGCTTTGCCGCATGCTGATTCCACCATCCTATCAATGTTTTATAATCAGCAGCCTTATTGCCAATCTGCCAATAAAGTTGAGGTACGCAATAATCTACCCACCCGTTATTTACCCACAATAACACGTCTGCATAAAGGTCGTCATAATTTTGAAGGCCATTAGTATCACTACCGTTGGCGGCATTGCGCTTATTACGGTAAATACCGAACGGGGAAACGCCGAATTTCACCCAAGGCTTGACAGCAATAATCGTATCGTGCAATTGCTGTATAAATAAATTAACGTTGTATCTTCTCCAGTCACCCTTGTTATTGATTCCGTTACCATACCGGGCAAACTGTGTGTCGTCAGGAATATTTTCCCCTGCTGCAGGATACGGATAAAAGTAATCGTCAATATGCAATCCATCAATATCATAACGCCGTAAGATATCCCCCGCTACATTACAGATATACTCACGGTTTTCAGGCATACCCGGATTCATGATGAACTGCCCGTCGTAAGCAAAAACGCGCTCAGGATGCCTGACTGCAACATGGTTGGATGCGAGCTGCGACGTCACCTTCGTTTTTGCACGATAAGGATTAATCCAAGCATGGAGTTCCATATTGCGTTTGTGGCATTCATCCACCATCCATTTCAGCGGATCCCAATAAGGATAAGGCGCCCTCCCCTGTTCTCCGGTCAGGAAACGGCTCCACGGTTCCAACTTGCTTTCGTACAGGGCGTCGCATTCCGGGCGTACCTGAAAGATTATGGCATTGACACCGGTTTTCTTCAATTCGTCAAGCTGAAAACGAAGCGTCTGCTGCATTTTTTCTGTTGTCATGCCAAGCCACTGACCGTTCACGCATTGTATCCATGCTCCGCGGAACTCCCGTTTAGGCTGTGCCTCTGCCGCCATGACTACTGCCGCTAATAAGGCAGTCAATAGGATTTTCTTTGTTGCTGATATTATTCCGACTTCCATAAGTTCAATTTGTTTTTACGTGCTTCTTCTATCGATTGTAATTGTTCCTGCTCTTGATTATACTGTTCGCGCAGATGTTCATATTTTGTTCCGAGCTCCTTTTCCAGTTTCTGTTCTTCATCACGGTTCATCAGTTTTGCAGCCACAAGGGCATTTTGGCTTGCATCCTTCATCCATACCACCGGGCCACCGTAAACCGGGGCAACTTTCAGGGCTACATGTATCTCGCTTGTGGTGGCACCACCTATCATTATCGGAATGTCAAGGCCTGCACGCCGCATTTCTACAGCAACATTGACCATCTCTTCAAGACTCGGGGTAATCAAACCGCTCAAGCCTATCATGTCTACATTCTCCTCTATTGCTTTCCTTACAATTTGTTCTGCCGGCACCATTACGCCCATGTCGATTACTTCATAGTTGTTGCAAGCCATTACAACGCCTACGATATTCTTACCGATATCATGCACATCGCCTTTCACTGTAGCAAGCAATATCTTTCCGGCCTTCGCCGCCCCCCTTGCATTGTCGGCCTCAATATAAGGCTGCAAGATAGCCACTGCCTGCTTCATTGTACGCGCCGTCTTCACGACTTGCGGTAAAAACATCTTGCCTGCCCCAAACAGTTCCCCCACTTTATTCATACCAGCCATCAGCGGCCCTTCTATGATTTCAACAGGATGCTCATATTGGGCAAGCGCTTCATGCAAGTCGTCCTCCAAATAGTCACCCACCCCCTTAATCAGTGCATGAGCCAACCGTTCGGAAAGCGGCAGGGACCCGCGGGCTTCTTTTTGCCGGACAGCATCGCTTTGAACCACCGCCTCTGTCTGTCCGGACACAGCTGTTTGCATCTCCATGCTAAGCTGTATCAGGCCTTCCGAAGCATTCTTACGGCGGTTCAGTATAACATCTTCAAATATCCCAAGTTGTTCTTGAGGTATATCGCTGTATATTATTTTAGTAGAAGGGTTTACGATACCGAAGTCCATACCGTTCCGGATAGCATGATAAAGAAAGACGGCATGCATTGCTTCACGGATATAATTGTTTCCGCGGAAAGAAAACGAAAGGTTGCTTACGCCTCCGCTGACATGTGCCCCCGGCAGATGGTTGCGTATCCATTCTGTCGCGCGGATAAAGTCGATGGCGTAGGCATCGTGCTCCTCCATACCCGTTGCTATGGCCAGTACATTGGGGTCGAAGATGATGTCGAGCGGATTCATGCCAACCTGCTCAGTCAATATCCGGTAGGCACGCCCGGCGATTTCTATGCGCCGTTCATAGCTGGTGGCCTGCCCTTGTTCGTCGAAACACATCACGACGACAGCCGCACCGTAGCGTTTCACGTCGAGGGCATGCTCAATGAAAGTCGCTTCTCCCTCCTTAAGCGAGATTGAATTGACGATACATTTACCCTGTACGCACTGCAACCCGGCCAAGATAACATCCCACTTCGACGAGTCGATCATTACTGGTACACGGGCTATATCCGGTTCGGCGGCAATCATGTTGAGGAAAGTGACCATCTCATGACGGGCGTCCAGCAGACCATCATCCATATTGATGTCAAGAACGAGGGCGCCGTCACTCACCTGCTTACGTGCTATAGCAATGGCTTCGTCATAGGCTTTCTCTTTTATCAGCCGAAGAAACTTACGCGATCCTGCTACATTGCACCGTTCGCCGATATTGATGAAAGTGGCTATCGCTCCCGGCCCGCCGGGAACCGTGCTGCGCACCTCCAAAGCTTCCAGTCCGCTGAGTACCATCGTCTGCTGCTCCCCGGCAGGTACATGCGGGGGTTTCCCCTCCACCAACGGCACGTAGCGTTCGATAAACTTTTCCGTCGTTCCACAACATCCACCGACGATATTCACCAGCTGTTCGTCGATGAACTCACCAATCTGCGGCGCCATCGATTCCGGTGTCTCATCATACAGCCCCATACTGTTGGGTAATCCGGCATTCGGGTAAGCACTTATATAATAAGGTGACTTATGTGCCAATTCGCGCAAGTAGGGCAGCATCTGCCGGGCACCGAACGAACAGTTCAGTCCTACGGAAAAGATGGGATAGGTGCTTACCGAGGCCAGAAAAGCCTCGATGGTCTGTCCGCTCAGCGTGCGCCCGGCCAAGTCGCTTACCGTCATGCTCAGCATGATAGGCAGTGTCCGTCCCCGCTGTCTCATCCCTTGCACCGAGGCATCAATGGCAGCCTTGGCATTCAGTGTATCGAAAATGGTTTCGATGAGCAGGATATCCGCTCCGCCCTCGACAAGTGCGTCCACCTGTTCAATGTAGGCATCGAAGAGCTCACCGTAGGTCAGTTCCCGGGCTGCGGGATCGCTTACATCCGGCGACATTGAGCAGGTTTTATTTGTGGGCCCGATGCTCCCGGCCACGAAACGCGGCATTGTTTCCGTAGTATATTCATCCGCCGCCTTCCGGGCTATCTGTGCGCCTCTGAGTGCCATTTCCCTGCTTGCATGTTCCAAGCGGTAGTCGGCCTGCGAAATGCACTGGCTCGAAAAAGTATTGGTCGTGATGATGTCGGCCCCTGCTTCGAGGTATTTCCGGTGAATATCGGCAATGATATCGGGCCTCGTGATGTTAAGCACATCATTATTGCCCTTCATCATCATGTTGTATTGGGAACAGAGCTGCCGGAACCTCTCCCCCCTGAAATCGTCTTCCGAAAGTTGGTACTGCTGAATCATGGTACCCATGGCACCGTCGAGTATCAGTATCCGCTGTTTTACAATCTCTTCAATGTTCATAAAGTCGTTACGTTAAGCCTTATCCATGTTCCGTTCCTCCACCGGCTTGCTTAATAATGCTTCATCGCCCGGTCCATTTCGCGTCGGTCTTCTTTTTCCTTTAGTGTCTGGCGCTTATCGAATTCTTTCTTTCCTTTGCATAAGGCAATATCCATTTTAGCCCGTCCGTGTTGGTCGATGAACACCAGCAGGGGTACAATGGTATACCCTGTCTGCTTCGTTGCACTTTCCAGCCTGGCTATTTCCTTTTTGGTCAACAGCAGTTTGCGGTCGCGCTTCATTTCATGGTTGTTGTACGACCCGTAAAAGTAGGGGCTGATATTCATGCCCTTCACCCACATCTCGCCTCCGGTGATATAGCAATACGTGTCCACCAGGCTTGCTTTCCCGTTGCGTATCGACTTGATTTCCGTTCCGGTGAGCACAATGCCGGCAGTATAGGTCTCGATGAAAAAAAACTCAAACGAAGCCTTCTTGTTCCTTATGTTTACAGGGCTTTTTTTCCTGATAAGCTCTTCTTCCTTGTTCATTTGTTTTTTTACTCTATTCTCCCGTACGGGCAATTTCGGCAAAACATTCGATGTGTTCGTCGACATACCGCGCAATCTCCCCCGTCCATGCTTCCTCGTTCTCGATAAACTCATCGTCTATGTCCTCGAATTCGGGATAACGCTCAAAGAGCGCCATGAACTCCTCGTCGGTGCAGTCGCGTTCTATCTCCGTATGATATTTTTCGTAGAGCGTATGTGCACTGTATATCAGTTTCGACAATTGGCGCATTCCCCACAGCTGCTTCACGGCCTTGGCAAACGGGTTCTTAAAGATAAACGGCCCGTAGCCGTTGTGTATCAGCTGCACGAATCCGCCGTCCGTCACCTCCTCGTGCAAGATACCCCATGCCAACAGGGTGATTTGGTCGGCCGACAGCTCTGCCATCGTTTCTTCCGTCAGCTTCCCGCCGATTGACTCGTTGGTCGCATCGATAAACACCTGCAGGAAAGCATCCATGCCTTCTGATGCCGCACGCCGCAATTTCTCGTCTTGAATGATTACCTGTTTCATATCTCATGCAAATGTATGAAAAAAAAATGATATAACAGCTTGCAATGACAAAAAACACGAATATTTTCTACTTTGGGCGCCGCCCGCCGCCCAATCCCGTACCGACAACTGATTACATTTATTTTGTTGCCATGGCACCGCAATGCATCCAATAATGGCAAAAAACTTGTTAAAGAGCGAAAAAGCATACCTAAAAGTAGGTAATTTCGCGATATTTTTGTAATTTTGCACTCACTTAAAGTGATTATCATTCTATATTCATTAATATTAAGCGAATATGCAGTATTCTAACGAAGTCAACGACATGTGCGTTGTTGCAAAAGGCCCCAATCACGGGCCGGCCCCTATTCCTGAAGAGGGAAAATGGATTCAGGCAAAAGAGATTAAAGACATCTCCGGTTATACCCACGGCGTGGGTTGGTGTGCACCTCAACAAGGTGCTTGTAAGCTGTCGCTCAACATCAAGGAGGGTATCATCCAAGAGTGTTTGGTGGAGACCATCGGCTGTACCGGTATGACCCATTCTGCGGCAATGGCTTCCGAGATATTGCCGGGCAAGACTATTTTGGAGGCATTGAACACCGACCTCGTTTGCGATGCCATCAACACCGCCATGCGCGAACTCTTCCTGCAAATTGTTTACGGTCGCTCGCAGAGTGCATTCTCCGAAGACGGCCTCGTTATCGGCGCCGGTCTGGAAGACTTGGGGAAAGGGCTGCGCAGCCAGACGGGCACGCTGTACGGTACGGTTGCCAAGGGCACCCGCTATCTCGAACTTACCGAGGGCTACATTACCAAAATGTTCCTCGATAAAGACAGCCAGGTATGTGGTTATGAATATGTCCATCTGGGCAAGATGATGGAAGCCATCAAAGCTGGCATGGATGCCAACGAGGCAGTGAAGAAGTTCACGGGCAGCTATGGCCGCACTACTGCAGAGCAAGGTATCGTAAAGACTATTGACCCACGTAATGAATAAGGAGGAACGGATATGATTAGAAAAGTAAGTTTCGAAAGCCAAGAGCGCCGCATCAATCAAGTGATAGCCGCTCTCAATGCCAATGGTATCAAGGATATCGAAGAGGCTAATCAGATTTGTGAATCTGCAGGCATAGACCCGTATCAGATGTGTGAGGACACCCAGCGCATCTGTTTCGAGAATGCCAAGTGGGCATACGTTTGCGGTGCTGCCATCGCTATCAAGAAAGGTGTAAAGAACGCCGCAGAGGCTGCCGAGGCAATCGGTATCGGCCTGCAGAGTTTCTGTATCCCCGGTTCCGTTGCCGACGACCGTAAGGTTGGTATCGGCCATGGTAACCTTGCTGCCCGCCTGCTCCGCGAAGAGACGGAATGCTTTGCCTTCCTTGCCGGGCATGAGAGCTTTGCTGCTGCCGAAGGAGCAATCAAGATTGCCGAGAAGGCCAACAAGGTGCGCCAGAAGCCGCTGCGCGTTATCCTGAACGGGCTTGGCAAGGACGCAGCCATGATTATCAGCCGTATCAACGGTTTCACATACGTGCAAACCCAGTTCGACTATTATACGGGCGAGGTGAACATAGTAAAAGAGGTTCCCTACTCTGACGGCCCCCGTGCCAAAGTGAAATGCTACGGTGCCGACGATGTACGCGAAGGCGTGGCTATCCTGTGGAAAGAAAATGTAGACGTTTCCATCACCGGCAACTCTACTAACCCCACGCGCTTCCAGCATCCGGTAGCCGGTACGTATAAGAAAGAGCGCGTACTGGCTGGCAAGCCCTACTTCTCCGTTGCCAGCGGTGGCGGTACGGGCCGCACGCTGCACCCCGACAATATGGCTGCCGGCCCTGCATCTTACGGCATGACCGACACGCTCGGCCGCATGCACAGCGATGCCCAGTTTGCCGGTTCGTCATCAGTGCCTGCACACGTTGAAATGATGGGCTTCCTCGGTATCGGTAACAACCCGATGGTGGGTGCTACCGTGTCTATCGCTGTGGAAATCAGTCTTGCACTGAACGGGAAGTAATCTTCCGGACAAGTGAATGAAAACAGGGGAGGGCTTGCCTATAAGGCACCCTCCCTTGTTTTTTATCTCCGCTTAAAGATAAAAAAGTGACTTAGGTACGTTGTCCTGACGTAGGAAAATGATGTGGTCGCCTTTTTATACAACTGGTGTATAAATACCCGAGTTAGGGATAAGAAACCCGCGCTAATCCGGACGGCGGTGCCCCCCTTACGCTGCGGCGGCACGGCCGTTGCAAGGCAGAGGATATACCCCCGTTTTGATTTTTGGCCATTTTTCTGAGATAAT
>DBRC01000067.1:16203-22995 GCA_002305505.1 Prevotella sp. UBA1378
TTATCCGCCTGCTGCCCACGGCTTGCCTTTAGGGCGGCTGTACCTTACGCCTTTACCGCGGAACTTGACGGCTGATAAGGGAGCATAAGCCTAACCGTACAGGTGGAAAAAATTGAGAAGGAGCTATTCAGCCGCTATGCTACACCTTAATATATTATCATTCGTATACCTCATCAATCTGATTATCCCCGGCCTCTTCCATATCGTCATTGATACATGGGTCGAAATTGTCCGGCACGTCGAATGTTGCACCTTCGCTATAGCCTAACCGTGAATCGGAAAACACGCGGCGCATGTAATAAGCCCAAATAGGCAGTGCCATTGTCGCCCCCTGCCCCATGTTCATGGAATCGAAATGGATATCGCGATCATCTCCGCCGACCCAGACCCCGGTAACAAGCGTTGGCGTAAAGCCCACAAACCATGCATCGCTATTATTGTTTGTCGTTCCGGTTTTTCCACCCATTTCACATTTCATATTATATTTATACCTCAGCCGGCCTCCGGTACCTCCGTCGACAACCCCCTTCAGCATGTACAGCATCTTATTGGCGCTTTCCTCGCTGATGACCTCGTTCATGCGCGGCTGGAACTGTGTTATAACATTACCTTCATTATCCTCTATTTTCGTAACGAAAAGCGGAGAGCACCGGATACCGCGGTTAACGAAAGCAGTATAGGCACTGACCATCTCGCCGACAGATATTTCGCAAGGGCCGAGGCAAAGCGACATTGACGGATGGATATCCGGATTCTTCACTCCGTATTCCCGCAGCAAACCGACGAAAGCAGCAGGGTTCAGCTTGCTCATAAGATAGGCGGAAATCCAGTTGTTCGACTGTGCCAATCCCCATTTAAGCGTTACCATCTGCCCATACCGCGAATGGTTGCTGTTGCGTGGTGTCCATCTTTGCCCGGCCACGATATAAGTCTGCTGCACGTTAGGCGCCATGTCGCAAGGAGAGAACCCGTTCTCCATCGCCAGGGAATAAAGGAACGGCTTGATAGTAGATCCCACTTGTCTACGCCCATCCATGCACATATCATAAGTGAAATGCATAAAATCGAGCCCTCCGACATAGGCCTTGACTGCACCGTTGACCGGCGACATGCTCATGAAACCGCTGCGCAGAAACGACTTATAGTAGCGGATAGAATCAAGTGGTGTCATTGTCGTATCAATCTCTCCGTGGTATGTAAAGACAGACATCTTTACCGGCGTACGGAAAGCTTTTTTTATTTCCTCATCCGAAGCATTGCCAGCCTTCATGGCACGGTAGCGGTCGCTTTGGCGCACGGAGCGCATCAGTATCTCGTGCACCTGCTTATCCGAAAGGCTTCCCGAGAAAGGCGCAGTGGGCTTATGCCTGTTCTCCCGGTTAAAAGCCGGCTGCAAGAACTTCACGACATGTTCGCGCATAGCCATCTCGGCATACATCTGCATGCGCGAGTCAATCGTGGTATACACTTTCAGCCCATCCGTGTACACATTATACGGCTCTCCGTTTTTCTTATGGTTCTTATTGCACCATCCGTATAGCGGGTCGGTTTCCCAGTAGATTGAATCCTGATAGTATTTTGCATACCCCCACGAAGGATAGTCGGCGCGGTCAGGTTTCTTTGCCATGATATAGCGCCTCAGGAATTCGCGGAAATACTGTGCGATTCCATCCTTATGGTCGGCCACGTGGAAATTAAGGTTCAGCGGTTCCGCCGAAATTTGCGCATACTGGGCCTCCGAGATGTAACCAGCTCTCTGCATCTGCATAAGTACGATATTGCGGCGCTCGAGACACCTTTCGGGATTCCGCACCGGGTTATAATAAGACGGATTCTTGCAAAGCCCGATCAGCGTGGCGCTCTCAGCGATTGAAAGCTGCATGGGTTCCTTTCCAAAATAGGTATTAGCCGCCGTCTTTATGCCGACGGCATTGTGTAGGAAATCGAAGTAGTTGAGATACATTGCGATAATCTCGTCTTTCGTATAATGCCGCTCAAGCTTTACGGCGATAACCCACTCTATCGGTTTCTGCAAGAGCCGCTCCGTGATACTGCGCGCCGTTTCCGAATAAAGCTGTTTGGCCAGCTGCTGAGTAATGGTAGACCCGCCGCCCGCGCTCTTCTGCCCCAGTATGCCTCTTTTTATTATAGCCCGCCCGAGAGCATAGAAGTCGATGCCTGAATGGTCGTAGAACCTGACATCTTCGGTAGCGATGAGTGCTTGAATGAGCGAAGGTGACAATTGGCTGTAATCAACGAGTATGCGGTTTTCCTTATTATAATTCCATGTCCCCATCAGCTTGCCGTCGGCCGAATATACTTGAGTAGCAAAGCGGTTGATTGGGTTCTGCAAATCCGCTACGGGCGGCATATAGCCAATCCACCCCTCCGCGATAGCATAAAACGCCACCGCAGACGTAAGGACGGAAACAAAGAGCAACATCCACAAAAAACGGACTAAAGCTTTTCTCATATCAAATGCAAGTCAACTTGTTTTTATTTTCTTCGTGCAAAATTACGATTTTCTTCTAAATAATCGCACGGAAATCGGAAATTATATGTAATTTTGCCCAAACAAAAAACGAACTTGGATGGAAAAGCATGATTTTGTAACGATTGCAGGCATCACGAAAGAGAAGATTCTCTACATGATCGAAATGGCTCGCGAATTTGAGAAACACCCGAATAGGGACATTCTAAAAGGAAAAGTAATAGCAACGCTTTTCTTCGAACCCTCAACCCGTACACGCCTTAGCTTTGAAACAGCAGCTCAGCGCCTCGGTGCAAGCGTCATCGGATTCGCCGACCCAAAGATCACAAGTGGCACAAAAGGCGAAACCCTGAAAGACACCATCATGATGGTGTCTAATTATGCCGACATCATCGTAATGCGCCACCACATAGAAGGGGCAGCCCAATATGCTGCAGAAGTGGCCTCCGTGCCTATCGTAAATGCCGGTGACGGAGCCCATCAGCACCCCTCGCAATGCATGCTCGACCTTTACTCCATCTACAAGACACAAGGCACGCTTGAGAATCTGAACATTTACTTAGTGGGCGACTTGAAATACGGGCGCACCGTCCACTCGCTCATCATGGCCATGCGCCACTTCAACCCGACTTTCCACTTCGTGGCACCTAAAGAACTGGCTATGCCACAGGAATACAAGCTGTACTGCAGAGAAAACGGTATCAAGTATACAGAGCACACGGCCTTCAACGATAAAATCATTGCCGACGCCGACATCCTCTACATGACACGGGTACAGAAAGAACGGTTCAGCGACCTGATGGAGTACGAACGCGTAAAGAACGTGTACATCCTCAAAAACGAGATGCTCGAAAACGCAAAGCCCAACATGAAGATACTGCACCCGCTGCCACGCGTAAACGAAATCGCTTACGACGTAGACGAAAACCCACACGCTTATTACATCCAGCAGGCCGGCAACGGCCTTTTTGCGAGGGAGGCCATTTTCTGCGACGTATTGGGGATATCACTGGATGACGTAAAGAACGACACAACAATAATCGAATAAGAATGGAAAAGAAAGAAATGCTTGTCGCCGCAATACAAAACGGCACGGTAATAGACCACATCCCTTCGGAGAAAACCTATCAAGTGGCCAACTTGCTGGAACTTGACAAGTTGACAACGCCCGTCACCATCGGTTATAACTTCCGTTCAAAGAAACTGGGGAAAAAGGGGATTATCAAGATTGAAGACAAATTTTTCAAGGACGAAGAAATATCGCGCCTAAGCGTTGTCGCCCCCAATATCGTACTCAACATCATCAGCGACTATGAGGTGATAGAGAAAAAAACGGTGACAACACCTGACGAAATACGAGGCATCGTAAAATGCAACAACCCGAAATGTATCACGAACAACGAACCCATGCTTACCTTATTCCACGTGGAAGAAAAAGAGCATGGCATACTGAAATGTCACTACTGCGAGAAAGAACAGGATATTAACAAGGTAGAACTCGTGTAGCACGCGGCAAAGAAGATAAAAAATAAAGATACAGGGTTGCACGGACGGAATTTTATCCGTACTTTTGCAACGACTTAACGGGAAACATGTAAAATTACACAAAACATAAAGTAAAAATGAAAAGAGACCAAGAGATTTTCGACCTTATCGAGAAAGAGCATCAACGCCAGTTAAAAGGTATCGAGCTGATTGCATCGGAGAATTTCGTCAGCGACGAGGTAATGGAAGCCATGGGTTCATACCTGACGAACAAATATGCCGAAGGCTATCCCGGTAAGCGATACTACGGGGGCTGTCAGGTGGTCGACCAAGTTGAACAATTGGCCATTGACCGCGTATGCAAGCTGTTCGGCGCCGAATATGCCAACGTGCAACCCCACTCCGGTGCACAGGCCAATGCTGCCGTACTGTTGGCAGTGCTGCAGCCCGGCGACACCTTCCTGGGGTTGAACCTGGCTCATGGCGGCCACCTTTCGCACGGTTCGTTCGTCAATACATCGGGTATCTTGTACAAGCCCGTAGGCTATAACCTCAACCAGTCTACCGGTCGCGTCGACTATGACGAGATGGAACAACTGGCCATTGAGAACAAGCCTAAACTGATTATCGGCGGTGGCTCTGCATACAGCCGCGAATGGGACTACAAGCGCATGCGCGAGATTGCCGACAAGGTTGGCGCACTGCTAATGATCGACATGGCACACCCGGCCGGACTGATTGCTGCCGGACTGCTGGATAACCCGGTTAAATATGCCCACATCGTTACCTCGACCACTCACAAGACCCTGCGCGGCCCTCGCGGGGGTATCATCCTGATGGGGAAAGACTTCGAGAACCCATGGGGCTTGAAAACTCCAAAAGGCGAAATAAAGATGATGAGCCAGTTGCTCAACTCGGCAGTATTCCCGGGACAGCAGGGCGGGCCGTTAGAACATGTCATTGCTTCTAAAGCCGTTGCCTTCGGCGAAGCACTGCAACCGGAATTCAAAGAATGGGCTAAACAGGTGCAGACAAATGCCAAAGTTCTGGCCCAAGAGCTCATCAAGCGCGGTTTCACAATTGTAAGCGGTGGTACGGACAACCATTCGATGCTCGTCGATCTCCGTTCGAAATATCCGGAACTGACAGGCAAGGTGGCTGAAAATGCGTTGGTAGCGGCCGACATCACCGTCAATAAAAACATGGTTCCATTCGACAGCCGCAGCGCTTTCCAGACCAGCGGCATCCGCCTCGGAACGCCCGCCATCACCACCCGCGGTGCAAAAGAGGATCTGATGGTGATGATAGCGGAACTGATAGAAGAAGTGTTGAACGCACCCGAGGACGAAAAAGTTATTGCACGTGTCCGCGGCAAAGTGAACGAGACAATGAAGAACTATCCACTCTTCGCTTATTAAGCTGCGCCGGTTGCGCATCGTTCCACGACATTGCAACCTAACATACTCAAGAGGCTGTGTTCACCGTTACCGTCGACACAGTCTCTTTTCTTAGTATTCCCGCCAATGAGTGCCGTCAGCAGCATGAACACCGTATTCCCTGCCATGAACGATTTTGGCAGCCTGGCCCATCCGAATCCATTGTTCATGTCGTCGAAGATGCGTTCCTTGCCACCTCTGAGGTTGTAGAACTCCACGATTTCCCTCGTGGTGGACGTATAGTCGTTGGTCAGAATGCAGCGATAAGTGTATTCTCCATCCCACAAGTCCACGTCACCGTCCATTCGTCGCTCCCGCTGTATGACGAGGCGGTACGCCTTGCCTTCCCACTTCTCCGTGACGATGGAGTTCGGCTCATACTCGATGCCGTTGATCTCCTGGCGCTGCCATCCACGCAGAGCCAGCAGACTGTCATAGAGGGATGCACAGCGGTTGGCACGGATGTAGAAATGCTCCGAGTGCTTCTCGACGGTCTCCACAATCTCGCGTGAGCAGGAACCGCAGTCCATCCGGGCGCGCTTGATATGTATGTCGTTCTGCTCAAGGCTTGAAAAAATGCGCTCCAGCGTGTCCTGCTGGTGGAAACGGACATTGGCATTGCCGTCGCGGCTCTCCATCCCGACGATGAGGTCGCCTATGACGGCCACGCCGGGACTGTAGCCGGTGAACTTCTTGTAGGTCATCCTCGCATCGTACTTCTCCGTCTCTATGAACTGATGGTCGAAATCCAGGTCGTAGGACTCTCCGCCCACGAGCTGGCCAGTGTTCATGAGGGCCTTCACCAGCAGGCTGTTCAGTTTCGTGGCTGTGTTGAAGTCATAGTTCTTTCCCGTGTCAGAGGTATAGGTCGTATTAGCTGTAGCCAACTCCGAAATCCCTCTCAGGATAGTGTCAGAGCTGCATGTGCGAAGGGTGGGATGAAGCGAGAGATGGGGCATCAGGTGGCTCGTCACGTCCTCCACACAGTCACCACTACGGAAGTAAACACTCAACAGAGAGCCGACAATCTCACTGTATTGATAACCGTATGACGTACATCGAATACCCAATATCTTGTCGATAACCGGACCCACAAAACGGGAAAAAAGGTCTCTCACATGAAATATTCCTCCAAAAGGGGTGATTTTCTCAGATTTATGTTTAACTTCGCCATGTCATTGATGATTTTTTGCTCATTTTAAAATGCAGCACCAAGATAAGTGAAAAATCTGACATGGCAAAATCCCAAGCAACTTTTTGTTGCTCAGGAACTTATAAAGAAAGTTAAACTAAAGTGCTGCGGAATTTAGGTTTATAATAAAAAGAATCAATGACAAAAGAAAAGAATAAAAACTATTTAGGGTTTACTAATTAATAGCA
>DBRC01000052.1 GCA_002305505.1 Prevotella sp. UBA1378
CGGACTTTCACGCCTGCGCCGAAAAATGGCCAAAAATCAAAACGGGGAGGAATCCTCCGCCTTGCAACGGCCGTGCCTCCGCAGCGCAAAGAGGGGCCACCGTCGTCTGGATTAACGTGATGTCCTTGTCCCAGACCCGGGATTGAAGATAGCTGGCCATATAAACTTTGCGTATTGAGAAGCATGATTCCCGGCTCTGTTCCCGCAATATTTTAGGGTGTAAAAAACCGGCAAATAATTGGTTGCCAATTATTTGCCGATTGCCTTAGGTGATCCGCTTGGGGCTCGAACCCAAGACCCCAACATTAAAAGTGTTGTGCTCTACCAGCTGAGCTAGCGGATCTTTACCAACAGTCCTTATCCGGAAAGCGAGTGCAAAGGTACTGCGTTTTTTTCAATTGGCCAAATTTTATTATCACTTTTTTTGAGGAAATACAGGCTATTCCTGTTCCTATTCCTGTTTTCCGGTTTCCGGAGGAGCCGTTTCGGCCGGGCGTTCATGTTTCCCGGTCTCCTTCGTCACGTAGCGCTGGTAGTAGGCGATGAGCAGGGTGGTAAGGGGGAGGGCGATAATCAGCCCGATGAATCCGAGCAAGGCGCCCCATACGGAGAGGCTGAGCAGCAGGATAGCCGGGTTGAGCCCCATCGCCTTGCCCATCACTTTCGGTGTTACAGCCATGTCGATGATAATCTGCACGATGACAAACACGGCCAGCGCCATGGCCAGTATCACCCAGAAGTTCTGCCCCGTGTCGGCAGCTTTGAGCAGGGCGAGGAATACGGTGGGGATGAGTGCGAAGGTGTGCAGGTAGGGCACGAGGTCCATGATGCCTATGAGAATGCCCAGGCCGATGGCCATCGGGAAGTCGATGATGGTAAAACCGATACAGAAGAGTATGCCCATGGTGAATGCTACGAGGCCTTGCCCGCGTATGTAGTTGTTCAGCGCGCGCTCCACGTCGCTCATGAGCTCTTTCCAGAACGGGCGGCTCTTCTTGGGGAATATCTTAATCCAGTTGTCGGTAAGGTACTCGTAATCGAGCAGGATGAAGAACATATATAATAAGGTGATGAGCGAGGCGATGATGCTGATGACGATGCTGGCCGTTTGTGTCAGGGCATTGAATATCTTCGGCATGGCATCCTTCAGGCCGTCCGTAAAGTCTTTGCTCCGGAAGAATTTCTCTATGGCCCGGTGGTTGTCGTTCAGCCATCCCCGTATTGCTTCGGGGATATCGGTGATGTGCGCCGACTGCTGGATGTATTTGGTGGCGAGCAGTCCCAGCTTTTCAAACTGCTCTATCATCGGGGGGATGATGAGGTAGCCGATGCCGAGGATGACGGCGACGGCGAGGATTAGCGTAACGATGATGCTCAGTGCGCGCGTAGGGACGTGCAGCTTGAACTGCACGAACTTGACGATAGGGTAAAGCAGGTAGGCAAACAGCCACGCGACGAAGAAAGGCAGCAGCACGCTGCTTAGGTAATTGAGGATGAAGAGGGTGGCAGCTGCAAGCAGTCCGCCGAGCATCCAGCGGATGAATTTGTCGAAGGTAATGGTTTTGTCGAGCATGGATTCCGGGGCTTGATGGATTAATGATTATGGATTAATGATTATGGATTGGTGGCGAGGGCGGTTTTGCGTGCCTTTTCTTCTTCCATGGCCCGTTGGTAGCATTCGCGGCACAGCGGCTCATACTCCTGGGTCTCTCCCAACAGCACGCGCTTGTCGTTTTGCACCGTGCGGTGGCTGACGTATGCCAGGTTCCCGCAGCGCACGCAGATGGCATGCACCTTGGTTACGTCGTCGGCAATGGCGCAAAGGGCAGGCATCGGCCCGAAGGGCACGCCCCTGAAGTCCATGTCGAGGCCGGCGATGATGACGCGTATACCGCGGTAGGCCAGCTGGTTGCATACGTCTACCAGCCCGTCGTCGAAGAATTGCGCCTCGTCGATGCCCGCCACGTCGATGTCGGAGGCGAGGAGGAGTATTTGTGCCGACGAGTCGATCGGCGTGCATTGTATGGAATGGCGGTCGTGGCTCACGACGTTCCCGTCGGAGTAGCGTGTGTCGATGGCCGGTTTGAATATCTCAACCCGCTGCTTGGCAAACTTTGCCCGCCGCATGCGCCGTATCAGTTCTTCGGTTTTCCCCGAGAACATCGAACCGCACACCACTTCGATTCTCCCGGGACGGTGTGCCTCCCCCGTTAAGTTTCCAGTCATACCAAGTGCAAATTTAGATAAAAATCCCGATATACTGTAAGACTTTCGGGATAAATATTCGCAAAAATACAAATACGTTTTAAAAACTGCAAAAAAACTTCTACTTATTTTGTTCATCAAGAATAAATGGCTACATTTGCGAAATTAATTATTTTGCCAATGGGCATATTGTATATTGTACCGACGCCGGTGGGGAATATGGAAGATATGACTTTCCGTGCCGTCAGAATACTGAAGGAGGCCGACCTTGTGCTTGCGGAGGACACCCGCACGTCGGGCATCTTGTTGAAGCACTATGAGATACAGAACCGCCTGATGTCTCATCATAAGTTTAACGAACACGGCACGTCGGCGCGCGTGGTCGAACTGTTGAAAGCCGGACAAACCGTGGCGCTCATCAGCGATGCAGGCACGCCGGGCATCAGCGACCCGGGATTCTTCTTGGTGCGCGAGGCGGTGCGTGCAGGAGTAGAGGTGCAATGCCTGCCGGGAGCTACGGCTTTCGTACCGGCTATAGTGTCGAGCGGGCTGCCTTGCGACCGCTTTGCCTTCGAAGGTTTCCTGCCTCAGAAGAAAGGGCGGCAAACCAAGTTGGAGTCGCTGAAAACAGAGGAGCGTACGATGGTGTTCTATGAGTCGCCCTACCGTCTGCTGAAAACGTTGAAGCAGTTGGCCGAGGTGTTTGGCAACGAGCGGCAGGCAAGCGTATGCCGGGAAATATCGAAGGTGCACGAAGAGAGCGTAAGGGGCAGCCTTGCAGAGGTTATCGCCCATTTCTCTGAAACGGAGCCACGGGGCGAGATAGTACTCATCGTGGCTGGATACGACATAAAAGAAAATAAATCTAAAACAAAGGAGATATGAAAAAAGTACTGATATTGGTTATTGGCTTGGCGGCTGTCGTGTCGTGTAAGCAAGGAAATCCAAAGGCAGATATGGTGGCGGCTCACCAGCGCGACTCGCTCAATCAGATTATTGTTCAGAAAGACAATGAAATCAATGATATGATGTCGACCCTCAACGATATTGAAGAGGGATTCCGCGAAATCAACGAGGCGGAGAACCGCGTCAATCTGGCAAGAAAAGGCGAGGGTGCCAACTCG
This sequence comes from Prevotella sp. UBA1378, assembly GCA_002305505.1. Lineage (GTDB taxonomy): Bacteria > Bacteroidota > Bacteroidia > Bacteroidales > Bacteroidaceae > Prevotella. Next base: position 3,330 of record DBRC01000052.1, read on the forward strand.
AAAGAGCGCATCCGCGAGAATATCCAGTTTATCCAGTCGGCGATGAATCAGAACCGCGAACTGGTGAATAAGCTGAAGCAGCAGTTGCGCGAAAGCACGTTCAAGGGCGACCAGCTGAAGCGCACGGTAGAGAACATGGTGCGCCAGCTCGAGGAAAAAGACCAGCAGTTGCAGCAGTTGCGTGCCGAACTGGACGCCAAGGACCTGCACATCGTAGAGCTCGACGAGAAAATCGCCGGTCTTAACACAAACGTATCGTCGCTGACAGAGGAGACGGCGCAGAAAGCCCAGCGAATCAATGCGCAGGATAAGCAGTTGCATACGGCATGGTTTGTTTTCGGTACGAAAGACGAGCTGAAAGAGCAGCAGATACTGAAAGACGGGAAAGTGTTGCAGTCGAACTTCAACCGCGAGTACTTCACGAAAATAGATATCCGCATTGACAAGGAAATCAAGCTCTACTCCCGTTCTGCAAAGATGCTGACGGCCCACCCGTCGAGCAGCTATACCCTGCAGCGCGATGCCAACAAGCAATATGTACTGCGCATCACGAACCCGCAGCTCTTCTGGAGCACCAGCAAGTATCTGGTGATATTGGTAAAATAAAGCCCGCGGGCTTGCTTTATCCGCCTCTTACACCTTATTATATATAAGGCTCAATATAAGCATACACCAGCACGTCGTTTGCCATTATTTTCACAGTCTGCCCCTCAAAAAAGGACTGAAGATGATAATGGCAAACGTTTTTTTTATTTCTTTACATAGTCTTTTTCTTTTTTTAACCCATTTAACTGTAATATTGCAGATGTTTAAATTGTTAAAATTATCATTTCGGTGTATCTTTTATAAAAATTTATTCGTTTTTCAGAATATAATGTATTACTTTTGCAAAAGGATTCAAAAAACGCTAAAAAAGTATCAGCTTATTTGCGTTGATTGGATTAAGGTGACACTCTGATATTTCGTACATAGTGGGTGTCAGATGAAAATAGACTTAATATAAAAGTGCACAATCAATTTTATTTAACAATTATAACAGAGAGTATTTATGGAGAAAAGATTAACAGTGCTTTTGGCTGGCCTTTTCCTTATGTTGGGAATGGCGCTGGCTCAAACGAAGGTTACAGGTACCGTAATATCTCAGGAAGACGGCGAGCCGATAGTCGGTGCGTCTGTAGTCATCCAAGGAGCTAAAGGCGGTACGGTAACAGATGTTAATGGGCGCTTCTCATTGACAGTGCCTGCTGGTAAAAAGATTAGTTTCAGCTATATCGGCATGGAGTCGCAAACGCTTTCGCCGAAAGCGAATATGCAGGTGACGCTGCATCCCAGTGCCGTAATTCAGGAAATCGTCGTAACGGGTATGCAAAAGGTAGACAAGCGCCTCTTTACCGGTTCTACGGCAAAAATATCGGCATCCGACGCTAAGCTCGACGGTC
>DBRC01000005.1:0-4181 GCA_002305505.1 Prevotella sp. UBA1378
CTCTACCAACTGAGCTATTTCCGCGTTCTTTCTCGTAACCGAGAAGCACTTCTCTTAATGCGGTTGCAAAGGTAATGCTTTTTTCGGAATTGACAAACTTTTCCTTTGTTTTTTTTCAGAAAAAAATGTCAATCCATCCGTTTTTTATAGTCTTCATACGTAAAATCCCGGAGAATTTCCAGTTTTCCGTCAAGGCGGAGCATGCCTATTGCCGGATGGGTGATACCGTTAAACATGTTTGTTTTAACCGTTGTATAATGAATCATGTCTTCAAAAACAACAAGGTCGCCGGGCTCCAGTGCATGGGGGAAGCGCCATGCCCCCATGAAATCGCCCGACAGACAACTGTTACCGCCCAGACGGTAGGTGTTTTCAGAGGAAGCTTCTTCCAAGGCAACCTCTTCTGCCCCCGAAACCTTCGGCATGTAAGGCATTTCCAAGCAATCGGGCATGTGGCACGTAAAACTCACATTCAGGATGGCAGTCTTCACTCCGTGGTCCTCCACCACGTCTACAACTTGCGATACGAGCCCCCCCGTTTGCCATGCAAAAGCACTGCCCGGCTCTAAAACGACCTTCAGGTGTGGATGGCGCAAGCGGAAGTCTTTCATCATCGAAACCAATAAGTCCGTATCATAGCCTTTCCGCGTCATGAGATGACCGCCGCCGAAGTTAATCCATTTCAGCTGCGGGAACCAACGTCCAAATTTCCCCTCGATATGCTCCAGCGTGCGCTGAAACGCATCGGCTCCGCTCTCGCAATGGCAATGGCAGTGGAAGCCCTCAATGCCTTCGGGCAACTCACCGGGCATCTTGTCCGCCGTAATGCCGAAACGAGTTCCCGGAGCACACGGATTATACAGCATGGTATCAACCTCGGAATATTCCGGATTGATGCGGAGCCCGAACGACAGAGCCGGATTGGCCCGCTTGGCTTTTCCGTAATAGCCGGCATACTGTGTAAGCGAGTTAAATGTGAGGTGGCTTGAGTAGCAAGCTATCTGCTCTATCTCCCCCCCGGTGTATGCCGGGGAAAAAGTATGGGCAGGCGCGCCGAACTCCTCGGAGGCCAGCCGGGCTTCATTCAGCGAGCTGGCCGTCGTAGAGTGGATATATTCACGGAACACGGGGAACGTCTTCCATAAAGCGAAAGCCTTGAAGGCCAGAATTATCTCGATGCCTGCACGGCGTGCAACTTCCGCAATCAAGCTTAAATTCGCGCGCAACAACTTTTCCTCTATTATATATATAGGTGTTTCTATGTCTTTATAAAAGACCGGATTTGCGTCCATTTCTTATTGTATTTATGAATTTTAGTGCAAAGATAGCTTTTTTATTGCGGTTAAATTGCATTATTGATATAAAATTGCTAATTTTGCATCAGAAAAGAGATAGTCGAGAAATGAAACTTATCATCAAGACAAAGTCCGCGTTCTTCGTGGAAGAGGATAAAATATTGGCATCATTGTTTGATGAGGGGATGGACAACCTGCATCTCTCCAAGCCGGGTTCGGCCCCAATGTATTCAGAACGCCTGCTGACACTATTGCCCGAAGACTCCTATGACAAAATCACAGTCCACGACCATTTTTACCTGAAAGAAGAATATGGCCTGAGAGGCATCCATATCGACGATACGGCAACGGAGCTTCCGGTGCGGTATAAAGGGCACGTGAGCAGGACATGCCGGAACCTGGACGAACTGAAAGACACGGAAAGGAAAAGCGACTACGTCTTCCTAAGAAACATTTTTGACAGCCAGACGCAGAAAGACGAGAAAGCCACATTCAGCATGGACCAGCTGAAAGAGGCTTCACGCCGCGGCCTGATTGACAAGCGGGTATACGCTCTCGGAGGCATGAACATGGAGAATATCCGCATAGCGAAGGACTTAGGGTTCGGCGGCGTCGTGATTTGCGGCGACTTGTGGAACCGCTTCAACATCCATCAAGGCATGGACTACAAAGAGGTGATTGCCCATTTCGAGAAATTGAGAAAAGCGATAGGATAATTGATTATACATAAATAACTTACCAAAGACAAATGAGTGATAACAGCTCTTACATGGTGTTTTCTGGTACCGCCACGAAATACCTTGCAGAAAAAATCTGCCAAAGTTTAGATTGCCCGCTGGGACAGCTTCAAATGACGAAGTTCTCCGACGGCGAGTTTGCCGTATCGTATGAGGAGTCAATCCGTGGCCGCGATGTATTCCTTGTGCAGAGCACGTTCCCGAACTCCGACAACCTGATGGAGTTGCTGCTGATGATCGACGCAGCAAAGCGCGCATCAGCACGTACAATCAATGCCGTCATTCCATACTTCGGCTGGGCACGCCAAGACCGTAAAGACAAACCGAGGGTAAGCATCGGTGCAAAACTGGTCGCCGACCTCCTCCGCGTATCCGGCATCGACCGCCTGATTACAATGGACCTCCATGCCGACCAGATTCAGGGCTTCTTCGATGTTCCCGTCGACCATCTCTATGCGTCGGGGGTCATCCTTCCATATCTGCAGGGCTTGAAACTGAAAGACATGGTCATCGCCTCGCCTGACGTCGGCGGCTCCAAGCGCGCCAACACGTATGCAAAATATTTCGGATGCCCGCTGGTGCTCTGCAATAAGACACGGGCACGGGCGAACGAAATAGAAAGCATGCAGATTATCGGCGACGTGAAGGACAAGAACGTCGTTATCATCGACGACATGGTAGATACGGCCGGCACAATAACCAAAGCTGCGGACATCATGAAGGGAGCAGGGGCCTTGACGGTACGTGCATGCGCCTCGCATTGTGTCATGAGCGGGCCTGCAAGCGAGCGCGTACAGAACTCGGCACTTGAGGAAATGGTTTTCACCGACTCGATCCCCTACTCCAACCGCTGCGCTAAAGTGAAGCAAATCAGCGTGGCCGACATGTTTGCCGAGACCATCCGCCGTGTCATCAACAATGAAAGCATCAGCAGCCAATACTTGGTATAACCCTATACAGCGAATGGACATGAACAGGTTGTCAATACTTGGACTGGCAGGCATATTGCTTGTTGCCTGCCAGTCTAAAACATATAAGATAGAAGGTTCGGGCAATGGCATTAAAGACGGCGATACGCTCTACCTTACCACCGACCTCGCCAGCGGAACACCTACCGATACAATAATAGTCAAGGAGGGGAGATTCAGCATTGAGGGCGAAAGCGATTCCACCTGCCTGTGCTTGCTCTACAATGCGCGGCATAGGGATATTAATGTGCCTTTCTTCATCGAACCCGGCGGGAACATCTCCGTTACTATATCGGGAGAGCCGGGGATGTCGCGGGTATCCGGAACCACAGTGAACAACCAGTGGCAGGCGCTCAATGATTCGATCATGATATTAGGCAAGCAAATCAACAGGATTGCAACGTACGTTTACGGAAACAACCTGAGCGAAGCGGAGAAAGCGGAAAAAATAAAACAGATGGACCGCCTGAACGAGCAGTTTAAGGCATGTGTCCTTTCATTTGCCGAAAAAAACACGGACAACGAGTTCGGCTATTTCATCCTTACCTACTATGACGAGGACATCATAGAGCCGGGTAAGCGGATGGAGCTCATCAACAGGCTGCCAGCCGCCATGCAGGGCCGCCCGGCTATACGCTCGATGAAAGAACGCATGCAGGCCGCTTCGAGAATCAGGGAAGGCGCTAAGGTGGTTGACTTCAAGATGAACGACCTCTACGGGAAACAGCAAAGCCTCCTGCCGCTGATTGCCAAGAACAAGATTACAGTCATCGACTTCTGGGCAAGCTGGTGCGGCCCTTGCCTGCAAGAAATGCCGGCCGTCGTAAACATGTATAATACATACAAGGGAAAAGGACTGGGGATTATCGGCATCTCGCTTGACGACAATCAGCAGAACTGGGAAAGCGCGACGAAACAATTCGGCATCACATGGCCGCAATTATCCGACTTGAAAGGGTGGCAGAATGAGGCTGCACAGCTCTTTAATGTCCGGTCTATCCCGCAAACCATCGTTGTAGACCAAAAAGGCATAATCCTGAAGATAGGATTGCGCGGCGCTGAACTCGAACAGTTTATTGCCGCCCATACCAAATAAGCGCTTGTAAACCTGCCTAAGCCGGGGTAAGGACATCACGCTAATCCGGCCGGCGGTGCCCTCTTTGCGCTGCGGCGGCACGGCC
>DBRC01000005.1:4302-19267 GCA_002305505.1 Prevotella sp. UBA1378
ACCGCTTGCCTTTAGGGCGGCAATCCTTGCGTCCTGCCAATTTAAATTAAAAATAGGCGCATTATCCCAGAAAAATATGTAAATTTGCAGAAAGATATAAGCACATGAAATATTTTCTAACGGTAATTTGCAGTTTGATGCTTTTCGCTTCATGCGGAAATAACGACACGGAACCCTCCGTCTATCCGGCAGCCCAACGCACTGTCATCATATACATGGCAGGCGAGAACGACCTGTCAACTTACGTTGAAGGGAACCTCCGCCAAATAGAGACAGCCTCAACACAGATACCCGCCGGCAACCGGCTCATTGCATACGTAGACAAATGCGGGGCCGACAGCTTACCGTTTGTCATCAGGATAGAAAACGGGGCCTCCGTCCGCGACCCGTATTTTAACGTAAGCGAAGATTCTTACTCGTCTGATGCAGAGAAATTTAAGGAGGTGATAAAAAAGATAATGACCCGCTACCCCGCCAGCGATTACGGCTTGGTGTTATGGGGGCATGCCGACGGCTGGCTGATACAAAAAGACTCGGTGGCAACCTACACGGCAGATAAGTACAATCTCCCAAAGAAAGCATACGGCTACGACACCGGAAACAACACAGAATACGGGAGCAAAGGCATGTGGCTGAACATCCCCTCGATGGCTAAGGCACTGGCAGGCCTGCCGCATAAACTTACTTTCATCTTTGCCGACTGTTGCTCGTTCCAATGCGTGGAAACAGCCTACGAGCTGCGCAATGTCACCAGTTACCTCATCGGTTCGCCGGCAGAAATCCCCGGCGAAGGTGCTCCCTATAAAGAAATCACACCTTGTTTCTTTGAACAGGCAGAAGAAGCCTGCAGGAATATCTGCAGCATCTACAACTCCACGGTCTACGGGAACAGCTACCGCGTCCCCATGTCGGCCGTAAAAACGAGCGAAATGGAGAACCTGGCCCAAGCCACAAGGAAACTGCTGGAATCCGGCAACCCCATAAGCGCATTCGGCACCAACCGGATAGTATACTACTACCGCAACGGATTTACGCGCATCCTCTTCGACATGAACCACATGCTACAGGAAAACACCGGCGCCGAGGCTTATGCCGAATGGGAGAAAGCGTTCGACAGGGCCGTGATAAACAAGCAAATGAGCACCTACTGGATGGCACAGCACGTATCGTTCAACGACTTCACCGTAACGGAAGACAACTACGGAGGCTTATGCATGTTCTTCCCACAGGCAATATACGACGAAAAAGGCTACAGCTATAACCGCGATATCCGCCAGATGGCATGGTACTATGCAGCAGGAATAGGCGAATAATGGAAGTGCAAGCAAAAAAACTGACGGCACACCACCCGTAACTCTCAACTTTTTATTATCTTTGCAAGCGCAACAGAATGAAAGAAACAATTATGACAGAAAGAATAAACACTGAAGACGGAGAGAAGAAAAGCTTGAGCTTCGTCGAACAGATTGTAGAAGGCGAGCTGGCCAAGGGTAAGAACAACGGCAGGATACAAACCCGTTTCCCGCCAGAACCCAACGGATACATACACATCGGGCATGCCAAGGCTATATGCATGGACTTCGGCATTGCTGACCAGTTCGGCGGTATCTGCAACTTGCGTTTCGATGATACCAATCCGTCGAAAGAAAACACGGAATACGTAGACAACATCATGAACGACATACAATGGCTGGGGTTCAAGTGGGGCAACGTGTATTACGCCTCCGACTACTTCAAGCAGCTGTGGGATTTTGCCGTATGGATGATAAAGCAAGGCTTGGCCTATATCGACGAGCAGAGCAGCGAGCAGATTGCCGCACAAAAGGGCACGCCTACGCAGGCCGGCACAGCAAGCCCCTACCGCGACCGCCCCGTTGAAGAGAGCCTGGCTTTGTTCAACCAAATGAACACTCCCGAAGCCATTGAAGGCTCGATGGTGCTGCGCGCAAAACTGGATATGGCCAACCCAAACATGCACTTCCGCGACCCGGTAATATACCGCATCATACAAACCCCGCACCACCGCACCGGCAACCAATGGCACGCCTACCCGATGTACGATTTCGCACATGGGCAGAGTGACTATTTCGAAGGCGTCACCCACTCGATCTGCACGCTCGAATTCGTCCCCCACCGCCCGCTTTATGACAAGTTCATCGATCTTCTAAAACAATACAAGGGCGATGAAGGCGACATGAACGACAACCGTCCGCGACAGATCGAGTTCAACCGCCTGAACCTGACCTATACGGTAATGAGCAAGCGCAAGCTGAAAGCACTTGTGGATGAAAACTTAGTGAGCGGCTGGAACGACCCCCGGATGCCTACCGTATGCGGTATGCGCCGGCGCGGCTATTCGGCAGAAAGCATACGCAACTTCATCAAGTCTATCGGCTATACGAAATTCGATGCACTGAACGATTATGCATTGCTCGAATCGGCCGTCCGCGATGACCTCAACAAGAAAGCAACCCGAGTTTCAGCCGTACTGAACCCCGTGAAGCTTATCATCACCAACTATCCGGAAGGCAAGAAGGAAGACATGGAAGCCGTAAATAACCCCGAGAACGAAGCCGAGGGAACGCATGCAATTACCTTCAGCCGCGAATTGTGGATCGAACGCGACGACTTCATGGAAAACGCCCCCAGCAAATTCTTCCGCATGACCCCGGGCAAAGAAGTGCGCCTGAAGAATGCGTACATCGTGATGTGCACCGGGTGCAAGAAGAATGCAGACGGCGGAATAGAAGAGATTTATGCAGAATATGACCCGGACAGCAAAAGCGGAATGGAAGGGGCCAACCGGAAAGTGAAAGGCACGCTCCATTGGCTGAGCATAGGCGAATGCCTGCCGGCTGAAGTACGCCTGTACGACCGCCTGTTCAGCGTGGAGAACCCGTCGGCCAGCGAACAGGATTTCCGCGAGCTGCTGAATCCCGGTTCGCTCACGACCCTTTCCGGCTGCTACGTGGAGAAATATGTAGAGGGAAAGAAAGCCGGGGATTTCCTTCAATTCCAACGCATCGGATACTTCACCGTCGACACGGATTCGGCTCCCGGAAAACTCGTATTCAACCGGACCGTCGGGTTAAAAGACACTTGGGCAAAGATTAACAAACAGTAAATGCAGAAAACCGGAGACGAATATTTCGACAGTAAGGAGTTCAGGGATATTCTGGCGCAATATGAAGAATCGGCCAAGTCGGACCATCCAATATTCATGGATGCTGATGACTTGACCGACATCGCCGATTATTATAACTTCACGGGGAATGCCGAAAAAGCGGACCAGATTATCGACATGGCCCTTGAGCTCCACCCCGGCGCCGTCTCCCCGCTCGTATTCAAGGCACGCGAGGCATTGCAGAACGAAGACATTGAGAAGGCGAAAGACTATGCAGACCAGATTATCGACAAGGATGACCCTGACTATGTGTACACAATCGCCGAAATAATGGTTGCACAGGACCAAATCGAAGAGGCCGACACCTATCTGCGCCGATACGCTTCTACAATCCCACCGGACGAATACGACAATTTCGCCGCCGACGTCACCAATCTCTACGTGGATTACGGCGTCAACGACAAAGCCTATGAATGGGGGATGCGCATCACCGATACAAGCACGGCGGAGTTTAAGGAAATCATCGGAAGGGTAATGTTTGCCATCGGCGATTTTAAAGAAAGCGGGCGGCTTTTCAACGAACTGATAGACCAAGACCCTTATTCAAAGAATTACTGGAATGCATTAGCCAGCAGCCAATTCATGGAGGAAGATTATCATGCCGCCGTAAGCAGCAGTGAATACGCCATCGCCATCGACCCTAACGATGCTGACAGTTTGCTGACTAAAGCCAACGGGCTTTACCGGCTGAACAACTTCCAGGAAGCTCTGAAGTACTACCGGCGCTACAACGAACTGGAACCGCTTGACGAGTTTGGGGAGCTGCACCAAGGCATCTGCCTGATGAACCTCAACAGAAACGAAGAAGCTCTTGAGCACCTACAAAAGGCGCTTGAGATTTCCACTTCATCGAAAGAATACCTTTTCCAAATATACCAGGAAATGGCATTCGTATACAGTGCATTGAAACAACCGGAAAAAGCCCTGCAGTGTATCGACGGGACCGACCAGCTCGACTGCGACCATATCGACATGCTTGTCCTGCGCGGGCACATCCTTATGGAGAACGACAGGACCGACGAAGCGCTGGATTTCTTCCGCGAGGCAATCATCCAATCAAGGAATGCCCCGGCCATCATGCTGCGTATCATCGTATCGATGTTCGACAACAAATACCTGGCTACCTGCTACGCGATGTTCCGCAATTTCTTCCACAGCGTAGACGACGACTTTAACGACGGCTATGCGTACATGGCCCTGTGTTGCTGGCAACTCCAAAAAACGAAAGAGTTCCTGAAGTATCTAAAAGAAGCAGTAAGGCGCAATCCGAAGGAAACAAAGAGCACGCTGGCTCATTTATTCCCCCCGGAAATGGAGGTGAAAGATTATTATGAATATATGTATAACAGATTTAACGATTTAAAAAAGTGAATGTATTAAGCAGTCTCCTCGGAAATTTAAACTACGGCACAATCCTCTTCCTCATGTTGCTGGAAAGTACCGTCATCCCCGTACCCTCGGAACTTGTAGTAGCCCCAGCTGCTTATCATGCGGCAGGAGGGAATCTCGACATGTTCCTTGTCATCCTCTTCGCAACTATCGGCGCCGACATGGGCGCTTCCCTCAACTATATTGTTGCCTATTATGTAGGGCGCCCTGTCATCTACCGCTTTGCCAACAGCAAATGGGGGAAGATGTGCTTGCTCAATCAAGAGAAGGTGGAAAAGAGCGAAAAGTATTTCTACGACCACGGAGTGATTGCAACACTCACCGGCCGCCTTCTGCCCGGTATCAGGCACCTCATCTCCATTCCGGCCGGACTGGCAAAGATGAATTACTGGAAGTTCCTGTTTTATACGACAATCGGTGCAGGATGCTGGAACTGTATCTTGGCCCTGATGGGATGGTATCTCCATTCTATCGTGCCAGAAGACCAGTTGAACGATAAAATACTGGAGTACTCCGAATACATCAAGTTTTTTATCTTAGCACTGGCCGTGGTGGTGATTGCTTATTTTGTGATTAAATCAATAATGAAGAGGTTAAAAAAATAAAAGCCGGGGAAAGGCTTGCCTTTATCGGATATTTTGCTTATATTTGCCGGATATTAAAATAGGAACTATGCCAAAAATCAACCACTTAGTTATCATGGCGGGCGGTGTGGGTAGCCGCTTTTGGCCGATGAGTACAGCAGACAATCCCAAACAATTCATTGATGTATTAGGGGTGGGCAAATCGCTCCTTCAACTTACAGTCGAGCGGTTTGAGACTATTTGCGAGCCGTCGCACGTGTGGGTTGTCACGAATCAAAAATATGTAGACACCGTCCGTGAACAGCTGCCAAGCGTACCTCCGGGAAACATTCTCTGCGAACCATGCCGCCGGAATACAGCACCGTGTATCGCTTATGTAAGCTGGAAGATAAAGTCGCAAGACCCGAAAGCAAACATCGTCGTGTCACCGAGCGACCATGTGGTGATGGATGTTACAGAATTCCGGCGCGTAGTGAACGACTGCCTGAAATTTACAAGCGAGACCGACGCGATAGTCACTTTAGGAATGAAACCGTCGCGTCCGGAAACTGGATACGGTTATATACAGGCAGACCTGACAACCAGTTCGCTGCGCAATAAAGAGATTTTCCGTGTAGACTCGTTCCGCGAAAAACCCGACCTGCAAACAGCGCAGCAATACATCCAGAAAAACAATTATTTCTGGAATGCAGGCATCTTCATCTGGAACGTTAACACCATTGTCAACGCATTCCGGGTATACCAGCCTTCTATGTCCAAGGTATTCGAATCGCTCCTGCCCATATACGGGACAGAAAAGGAGCAAGCTGAAATCGACCGTTTGTTCCCGGAATGCGAAAACATATCGGTAGACTATGCCATCATGGAAAAAGCAGAGGAAATATTCGTATGCCCGGCAGATTTCGGATGGAGCGACCTTGGCACATGGGGTTCGCTCCTTGCACAGACCAAGAAAGACCTTTACGGCAACAGCTGCATAGGTAATGACATCAACCTCTTTGAAACGCACAACTGCATGATACATACCGTACAGGAGAAAAAGGTTGTTATCCAGGGGCTCGACGGCTATATCGTTGCCGAGAACGACGACACGCTGCTAATCTGCAAACTTTCTGAAGAACAGCGCATAAAACAGTTCTCAGGACAAGACTAATAGAATTATCATAATTATCATTACAATGAATATGGAAAAGAAAATTGCACTGATTACCGGTATCACCGGACAAGACGGTTCTTATCTGGCCGAATTTTTAATAGAAAAGGGCTATGAGGTTCACGGGCTTCTCCGACGCTCTTCATCTTTCAATACCGGTCGTATCGAACACCTTTACCTTGACGAGTGGGTACGCGACATGAAAAAAGCACGCCTCATCAACCTGCATTGGGCCGACATGACCGACTCATCTTCCTTGATACGCATCATCGGGGAGGTGAAACCAACCGAAATATATAACCTTGCTGCCCAAAGCCACGTAAAAGTGAGTTTCGATGTCCCGGAATATACCGCGGATACAGATGCAATCGGAGCACTACGGCTGCTCGAAGCCGTACGTATCTGCGGCCTTGAGAATAGCTGCCGCATTTATCAGGCCAGCACTTCGGAGTTGTACGGTAAGGTACAAGAAGTGCCCCAAAAGGAAACGACCCCGTTCTATCCGCGCTCTCCCTATTCGGTAGCAAAGCTCTATGGTTTCTGGATCATGAAGAATTACCGCGAATCATACGGCATGTATTGTTGCAATGGCATCCTGTTCAATCATGAAAGCGAACGCCGCGGCGAGAACTTCGTCACCCGGAAAATCACACTGGCAGCAGCCCGTATCGCACAGGGATACCAGGACAAGCTTTATCTGGGCAACCTTAATTCGCTCCGCGACTGGGGCTATGCCAAGGATTATGTAGAATGTATGTGGCTCATACTGCAGCAACCGGAACCTGACGATTTCGTTATCGCAACAGGCGAATACCATACCGTGCGCGAATTTGCCACTTTGGCCTTTAAGGAAGCGGGTATCGAACTGGAATGGCAAGGCGAAGGGGTCAACGAAAAGGCTATTGACAAGAAAACAGGAAAGACTCTTGTCGAAGTTGACCCGAAGTATTTCCGCCCGGCAGAAGTTGACCAATTGCTCGGTGACCCGACAAAGGCCAAGAACACGCTCGGATGGAATCCTGTTAAGACTTCATTTCCCGAACTCGTCCGTATCATGGTACAACATGACATGGCTTTCGTAAAAAAATTGTTTATAAAAGCACAGGTGGCAGAATGAGTTTGGATAAAAACAGTAAAATATACGTAGCGGGACACCACGGCCTTGTGGGTTCCGCTATTTGGGCTAATTTAGGGCAGCGCGGTTACAACAACCTGGTAGGGCGCTCACACAAGGAGCTAGATTTAACAGATCAGGCTGCCGTAAGGCACTTCTTTGACCAGGAACGCCCCGATGCCGTTGTCTTAGCTGCAGCGTTCGTCGGGGGTATCATGGCCAACTCGCTTTATCGCGCTGACTTCATCATGCAGAACATGCAGATGCAATGCAATGTCATCAGCAATGCTTTTTCGCATGGCGTCAAGAAGTTATTATTCCTTGGCTCTACATGTATCTATCCGAAGAATGCCCCACAACCGATGAAAGAAGAGGCTTTGCTTACCTCGCCCTTGGAATATACCAACGAAGAATATGCCATTGCCAAAATCGCCGGCCTTAAAATGTGCGAAAGCTACAACTTGCAGTATGGCACTAATTACATTGCCGTCATGCCGACAAACCTTTACGGCCCCAACGATAACTTCCACCTGGAGAACAGTCATGTGATGCCGGCCATGATGCGCAAGATATACCTTGCAAAACTTATTCACGATGAAAACTGGAAAGCCATCCAAACAGACATGAACAAGCGCCCCGTGCAAATAACGGCCAAGGGAAAGAAAACAAGAATAGATGGCTCTGCATCCAAACAAGAGATGCTTGACGCCCTCGCATATTACGGCATTCACAATAACAAGGTGGTACTTTGGGGTACAGGCCGCCCACTCCGCGAATTTCTCTGGAGCGAAGACATGGCCGATGCCAGTGTGCACATTCTCTTAAATGTCGATTTTAAAGACATTGTCGGTATTGAGAAGTATTCATCCGTGTTTTATGGTACATCGGTCAATGGGGCTGTAGACCGGGACAACAGTGCAGGCCGCGGCGGAGCCATCCCTTCACTCGGCGAAATCCGCAACTGCCATATCAATATAGGAACAGGGAAAGAACTCACCATCCGGGAACTGGCAGAACTTGTGGTCAAGGCTGTCGGCTTCAAGGGGACGCTTGAATTTGACGAATCAAAGCCCGACGGGACTATGCGCAAGCTCATCGACGTATCAAAACTCCACTCATTGGGCTGGAAACATAAAGTAGAAATTGAGGAAGGCGTGCAAAAACTCTTCGCCTGGTATCGGGAAAATCTACGACAATAATACAATGTAATTTAATGAATAACTAACTTTACTTTTTTATGAGGGCTTATCGATTCTTTGCTACATGCATCATCAGTGGTGCCACGGCTATCAGCATGATGGCGCTCGGCTATCACGACGTCACTCCTGTCTATCTGCAAAATACAGGATTTGACAGCGAATTCGACTACGCTGCATCTGCCACAGGCAATGTGGCGCAGGAAATCCGGGAAATCAAGGGATGGACAAAGAATATCTCTGTAAACTATACCATTACAGGGGTGTATCAATTTGGGACATCCAAGACATTCAATGGGGCAAGTATTCCGCCTACAGGCCAAGACGGCACAGCAAACGGAGGGTGCTTAGCTCTCAGTACCGGCTGGGAACAGTCATTACTCTACTATCAGGACGCCGTTTTGCCTGCCGGCAAATATGCACTGGTATCAGCATCCTACAACTGCAGCGACAAAACGGCCGGGATAAGCCGCACCGGATGGCTCCCTATAGGTAAAACGGCGGTGTTATCCAATATACAGTCTTACAAAAGCGGGGAATGGATTACGGATACTATCATGTTCGAATTAACGGAAGCAACTGCCGGCCGTATACAAATTGGCTATCAGGCCGGTAGCGGCGGTTCTGTCAATTCCGCCAAAATCGTACTTGATTACATAAAACTATTACGCGACACTCCGATAGGGAAAATAGATGTCGATATTTATAAAGAAAAACTCATCAGTTTAATAGCAGAGGCTCAAGAACAGTATGGCGACGGGAGCGGTAACGGAGCGCAGGCTCTACATGAAGTGATTACACTGGCACAGAATGTCGTAGCAAACGATGAGGCTACAATCGAATCCGTAGAAACAACGATTGGGCTTCTCAACCAAGCCGTCGACACTTACCTCTGGAACAATCCTACGGGCGACATTCCCATCGTTACGACAGACAGCCGCTATGCCCGCGGCGCAACAATGGCATTTGGGCGTATGACCGTTGCCGGTACGGCCGCTGCCAACATCATGGAGCAAGGCTTCTGCTGGTCGGAATCCCCTGAACCAACCGTTAAAGACAATACAACGACGGAATACCTCTCAAACAACGGACGCATATACTGGCTCCAGAACTTAAAGCCGGCAACGAAGTATTATATGCGTGCTTATGCTGTCACGAAAGGCCGCCAAATAGGATATGGAGACGTCATTAGGTTTTTCACAATACCTAAAGGCCAAATCACGTACAGCATACGCGACGGGAGTGACGCCGCTGCAACGGCACGCATAACGGCTGCCGTAAAAGACGCTGTGGCTTATTGGAATAATCTTACGGAAATTAAAGATTTCAATACCAATGTCGGATACAATGCCGGCGTTCCTACTGCCGAATGCTCATACGGTGGATGGATGAGTGTAGGGGCAAATTCCTCATATCAGTCTACCGGCACCATACTGCACGAGCTATTGCATGGCGTGGGTGTTATCCCATGGGCAAATACAGAATGGAGCCGCCACAACTTACGGTCATCGGTCAATGGCGACGGTTACGGCACAGGGCTGTGGCTCGGCGACCGCGTCACACAAGTATTGCGCTTTTGGGATAACAGTACGACGGCGCAACTCAACGGTGATTACCAACACATGTGGCCTTATGGTATCAACGGTGCAAGCGAGGACAATCACACCGACCTGCTTTACATCGGTAACTCACTCATTTGCCAAGCTTTAGGTGAAGACGGGCTCCAGCATACCTCAACCCAATTTGCTCAACCCTATTACTCATTCGAGCAGGAAGAGAATATAAAATATTACATCAAGAACGAGTCGGTCGACCGTGGCCTCCATACCTCTTATTTGTTCCCCACGGATGCCGGCCACCTCGTCTGGCGAAATATGACGGCAGGGGAAGCGGCAGCAAATGACAGTTGCGCATGGAACATTACATTTACTCCAAACAACCAGTACTACCAGTTCAAGAATGTTGCAACAGGATATTATCTTACTTATACCGGCAGCGGGCTGAATGGTATTAGGACTACGGCGCACCCCACCCCTACGGCTAATGATAATTTCCATTTGATGCGCAGCCGCACTGACATTGAGATAGGGGACAGGAAACTCTCACAGCGAGGATATTGGATTATCCACCCCACAAACAATTGGACCCCCAGCTGTCTCCAAGCAGCAGCTAACGGAAACATAACCGCTGCTACGTTTGACATATCCGACGCTTCCACCCCGCAACGCTGGTTGCTGCTATCCCAGAGCGAATTGCCCGAAATGGATGCAGCTGTGGTGGCAGGAATGAAAAGCGAGATAACCAAAGCCATCGACCAGCTGAAACAGCTCTCCACCGTTCCACATACAGAGGATGTTGCAGGTACAGACGAGACATTGAACAACACGCTTACCCGCATAGAGAATGAAGTGGCTGCTGAGACAACAGCAACCGTACTACAGTCCCTGTTGACACAGGTGAAAGACGCAACATTCTCGTTCCTTTGCAATGTTACGCCGATTGATATGAACAATCCGTTCGACCTAACCTATCTGATGCAAAATCCCGGGATGGATGCGACGGAGGGATGGTCAGCACAACCAGCTATAAGCTATTCATGTGGAGAGTTTTACCAAACCACTTTCGATATGAATCAGACTGTCAATAAATTACCTGCAGGTACTTATCAATTCTGTGCCAAAGGATTCCAACGTCCGGGCAGTGCAACAACAGCATATAATAATTTTATAGCCGGGACAGACCAGACATCGGCTTATATCTATGCTGGGACGCAATCAAACAAGCTGGCACATATAGCGAGCGGAGCGCAAACACAGAAATTGGGAGGAAACGAATCGTCCGTGGGAAATGCACCGGTGATGTATATCCCCAATAATATGCAAGCTGCAAGCATTTACTTTACCAAAGGCCTTTATGAAAACCGTCTTCCATGCACGGTGGAAACAGACGGCGCCTCACTGAAACTTGGCATACGCAGTTCTATAATGAACAGTTCATATTGGTGCATATTCGACGACTTCCGCCTCTACTATTATGGCAGTACGAATATTGATATACTGACAAGTATACAAACGCTCCCAACGGCTACTGACCGCCAACGACGTAAAGGCATCTATAGCCTGGACGGCCGCTTAATTAAAACTGATGCGGCAAATACAAGCGGAATCCAACCCGGTATTTATATCATTAATGGCAAGAAAGTGGTCATACCAAAGAAAATATAAATCATATAATAACAAGAAAGCCCCGGAAAAACTCCCGGGGCTTTCTTGTTATTATCAATCACATGAATCATTTTGCATACAATGCAACGATAGTCTCGTACTTTTCTTGCTTACCGGAAATTTGCTTCGGCTCTTCAACCGTCTTGCCGTATTCATAAATCTGTTCAAGACTCAGCTTCCCGTCCTCAAAATCTTTTCCTACACCGCTGTCGAAACTTGCATAGCGCTCCTTCTTCATTGCCGGGATTTCACTCTCTTCGAGTATTGCAGCTGCATTCATTAAAGCACGTGCCATAGCATCCATACCGCTGATATGGGCAATGAAAAGATCTTCTGCATCCGTTGAGTTACGGCGTATCTTGGCATCAAAGTTTGTACCGCCGTTACCGAGGCCTCCATTGCGGATGATTTCCATCATGGCCTGCGTCAGTTCGTAATTGTCAATGGGGAACTGGTCGGTATCCCATCCGTTCTGAGCATCACCGCGGTTTGCATCAATAGAACCCAACATTCCGTTATCAACCGCTACAGCCAACTCATGCTCAAAGGTGTGCCCGGCAAGCGTAGCATGGTTTACTTCGATATTTATTTTAAAGTCTTTCTCCAAACCATGAGCCTTCAAGAAGCCTATCACCGTCTCCGTATCAACATCATATTGATGCTTTGTAGGCTCCATCGGTTTCGGTTCAATCAAGAAAGTGCCTGTAAACCCTTTGCTGCGAGCATAATCACGGGCTGCTGTCAGCATCCGGGCTAAATGCTCTTTCTCGCGTTTCTGGTCTGTATTCAGTAAACTCATGTAGCCTTCACGGCCACCCCAGAATACATAGTTGGTGCCACCAAGCTTGATTGTAGCATCTATGGCATTCTTTATCTGTACCGCAGCACGGGCAACCACATCGAAATCCGGATTGGTGGCAGCACCGTTCATATAGCGTTTGTTGCTGAACACATTGGCTGTGCCCCATAACAATTTAATATTAGTTTCCTTCATCTTTTCGGCAGCATAATCCGTTATGGCTTTCATGCGTGCCTCATATTCTGCAATACTTGCCCCCTCGTCTATAAGGTCTATGTCGTGGAAGCAAAAATATTCGATACCGAGCTTATTCATTATTTCGAAGCCTGCGTCCAACTTATCCTTAGCACGCTGGACGGCATCAGTAGCTGAATCCCACTCATAACTGCGTGTCTGACCACCGAACTGGTCACCGCTTGCTCCACCCAACGTGTGCCACCACGCCATAGCAAACTTCAACCAATCTTTCATTTTCTTGCCCATAACAACCTTTTCCGGGTCGTAATAATGGAATGCCATCACATTTTTGCTATCGGCACCTTCAAACTTAATTTTACCGATTTGCGGAAAATACTCTTTTGCCATAATAATCATAAATTTAAATGGTTACATATTTTTATTCAACGTTTCTTTCCATCTTGCATAAGCATTCAAATACTCTGTACGGAATTTTTCATCCGGCTCAATAACTTGTAGCCTGTCAAGCGTCGCAAATGCTTCATGATGATCTTGGTAAATGCCAGCCCCTATCCCGGCTCCTTTTGCCGCTCCCACACTTCCGTCGGTATCATATAATTCGATTGTTGCACCACTCACTCCGGCCAACGTATCCCTAAACAACGGGCTCAAGAACATGTTTGCTTTACCTGCATGGATTTTCTTAATATCCATTCCCATCTGCTGCATCACCTCCATACCATAGCAGAAACTAAACACGATGCCTTCTTGAGCAGCTCTTACTATATGCGCCTTATTGTGCTTGTTAAAACTCAATCCATTGAAAGAACAACCGATCTCCTTGTTTTCAAGCACCCGCTCCGCACCATTCCCAAACGGTATGATCGTAACACCGTCGCTTCCGATAGGTACCGTTGCAGCTATGTCATTCATTTCAGCATAACTTATATCCGGCACGATGTTTCTGTGTACCCAAGCATTTAAGATACCCGTACCATTAATGCACAACAGCACACCTAAACGTGTTTGTCCTGTACTATGATTCACATGTGCAAATGTATTGACCCTGCTCTTTTTATCATAATTCACTTCACCTAAAACGCCATAAACGACACCGGAAGTACCTGCCGTAGAGGCTATTTCACCGGGATTAAATACATTCAGGCTTAATGCGTTGTTCGGCTGATCTCCTCCCCTATATGTAATAGGTGTGCCGACTTTCAACCCTAATTCCGCAGCGGCATCAGACGAAACGACACTCTGTATGCTGAAAGCCGGCACAATTTCCGGTATCAGCGATTGGTCAAATCCATAATAGTCCATGAGGAAATCCGCCACACGGTTACTTTTGAAATCCCAAAACATTCCCTCGCTCAAACCGCTTACGGTGGTATTAACGGTACCGCTCAGCCGCATGGCAATATAGTCTCCCGGCAACATCACTTTATATATCCTATCAAATATATCCGGCTCATTCTCTTTTACCCATGCCAGTTTTGCCGCGGTGAAATTACCTGGCGAATTCAACAGGTGTTCCAGGCATTTTGCCGCGCCTATATCTTTAAAGGCTTTCTCACCGTATGGCACTGCGCGCGAATCACACCAGATTACAGACGGCCGCAACACTTTCAGGTCTTTATCTACACAAACAAGGCCATGCATTTGATAAGAAATTCCAATTGCTGCAATTTCCTCACCAGCAACTTTTGCTTCAGCCATAATCTTCCTCAGGCTCAGCTTAGCACAATCCCACCACATCTGCGGGTCTTGCTCTGCCCACCCTGCCTTTACCGCAAGAATAGGAGCCTCGCTTTCCGGATAGAAAGCGGTGGCCACACATTTGCCACTGTCTGCATTTACTAAGGAAGCCTTGACCGAACTGCTTCCTATGTCAAATCCCAATAAATATCTATTCGCCATAATCTATCGTTTTACCATGAATTTAATAATAATACGTTTATGCTATTGATTTCCCCAAATATTTTCTACCCGTACGGTCGAAAAATCTCCCCGGCCCCACTATTTTCATCGATATTACATCCTCCCTCATAGAAATTAAGAAAGACAAATTTAATACGCCAGTTCGGGGTAAGAAACCCGCGCTAATCCGGAGGCATAAGGGGAAGCGGCCCGGATGATTTTTGG
>DBRC01000005.1:19388-32910 GCA_002305505.1 Prevotella sp. UBA1378
ATACTTTTCTTTTTTACGGCAAAAACAGGAATTGCTCATTCTGAATCCGGGTTACCACTTTGCCAGGATTTCCAAACACAGGGTTATGCAGGTGAGCCGGAAAATGGCCAAGGCCGCCGCCGCGTAGGAAATAAATATTACCCCAGACTGGCGTAATAGTGAATATTTTATCGAAAAGTATGTTTTTTTATCGTTAATTGACTATTTATTAAAAAAAATATCTATCTTTGCAGAATGAAAGGAGCGTGTAAATACCACGATAATCCTTAATACGAACATTTAGCAGTGCCGACTAATTCACAGAATTTCTATTATATTCCGACAATATGAAGAAAAAAATTTTAATCTTAGACGATAAAGAAACCATTGCAAAGGTACTTTCCATCTACCTTATGAGCGATTATGACGTGCAATGGCTCCCAGATGGATTGCAAGGGGTAAAATGGTTACAAGCCGGCAATACCCCCGACCTTATCATATCAGATATCCGCATGCCCGGTATGCGTGGTGATGATTTCCTGGAATGGATCAAACAGAACGAATTGTTCCGCCATATTCCCGTTGTCATGCTAAGCAGCGAAGACAGCACCAGCGAGCGCATCCGCCTGCTCGAAATTGGCGCCATCGATTATATTGTTAAGCCTTTCAACCCGATGGAACTGAAAATCAGAGTCAAAAAGATTCTGCCGAACTAAATCTGCAAAATATGTTAGGAGTAGTATATTTAGGGAATAATCCACAGACCCAGGAGCGTTTAAGATATATTCCGGGACAGCTGGTCCGCATGACCAATGCGTATAAAGATGCAGCCTTGGCATGTACTCCACATGTACGAAATGAACATTTTATCTTATTCTACGAAAGGAAAATCACCAATGAAGATATTACTGCCATAACATATCTCCGGAAGAAATGCAACAATATCTACATTATCCTGCTTACCGACCATCTGTCAGATAATGAGCGCAAGACATACCAGCAATGCGGCATTAACGATACTATAGACAGGAATGCCTCCGTAACAGAGTTCAATAAGAAAATAGAGTTTATTGCCGACCGTGAAGGCATTTTGTTTGATAACGAGCCTCCTCATTATAAGATGTTACGGTTCCAGATTCCCGCATGGAAACGGTTGTTTGACATCTTTTTCTCCGGAATCGGCATCGTTGTTTTGTCCCCCATTTTCATTTTAACCGCAATTGCCATCCGCTTAGAAAGCAAGGGCCCTGTTCTTTTTAAGTCAAAACGCGTAGGAACCAACTATACTATTTTTGACTTTCTGAAATTCCGCAGCATGTATGTCGATGCCGATAAGCGCTTAAAGGAGCTGAGCAAGGCACACAACCAATATGCAGAAAAAGGTTTTCAAGAGAAAAAAACAGTGATGACCTCCCCTCTCGGCGATGAAATGGAGACACAAATGGAAGAAGAAGGTACTACATCCGAAATGATGATCAGCGATGATGAAGTAATGCTCGTCGGTGATGATTTTGTTGTTGCGGAAAGTGATTTCAACAAGCAAAAAGAAGAAGACATAAACAACGCATTCATCAAAATAGAGAACGACCCGCGCATCACCAAAGTCGGCCGCTTCATCCGTAAATACAGTATAGACGAATTGCCACAGCTTTTCAATATATTGAAAGGCGACATGTCGATTGTCGGCAACCGCCCTCTCCCACTCTATGAAGCAGAAAAGTTGACCATAGACACCAGCATTGACCGTTTCATGGCACCAGCAGGCCTTACAGGCTTATGGCAGGTAGAAGAGCGCGGTAAAGGCGGCAACATGTCGGCAGAAGAGCGCAAACAGCTGGACATCCTCTACGGGCAGACCTATAGTTTTTCTATGGACATTAAAATTATATGCCGCACTTTAACGGCATTCATCCAGAAAGAAAACGTATAATCCCGATTTTCCATGATAAATCCCTACGAATAAAAGTATAAACAATAAAAAATAACCACAATGAAATTAAGACGTTTCTTATTCATACTGGCCTCAGGATACTGTACTACCACATTTGCGCAGTTTAACAGCAGCGGTATCAGTGCTGGCTATTTTGATTCCAGCGAAAATAAGTCGATTAATTTTTCGACATTCCATTTACCCCCCTTATCAGTACTATTTGAGAATGCCAAGTCTAACCCTCAAATTTTAGACTTGGCCAAAGCGCAAGAGATAGCACAAGCAGAGGTTGCAAAACAAAAAAGACATATCTTCTCTTATGTATATGGGCATGCAAGCTATAGCTACGGGAAAACAGATATGTGGGGTAACAACTCCTCTACCTATAATCAAATGATTTATCAGTTCCAAGGCAGCGAACAAAACTACTGGAAT
Source organism: Prevotella sp. UBA1378 (assembly GCA_002305505.1). Taxonomy (GTDB): domain Bacteria; phylum Bacteroidota; class Bacteroidia; order Bacteroidales; family Bacteroidaceae; genus Prevotella. Next base: position 21,733 of record DBRC01000005.1, read on the forward strand.
GTAGGGGTCAACATCAGCGTCCCCTTGGAAGACATTCTCGATTTGGGAGCCTCGGTAAAGCGGAAGAAACTATTGGTTGACCAAGCACAAATCAAGAAAGACATACTGTATGATCAACTCAAACTACAGATTGCCTCTCTTTGGATTAAAATAACGAATAACCTCGTTGCCTTGAAAACAGCAGGCGAAAATGCAGCCATCTACCAAGGGGCCGGGCAATTAAACCAAGAAAGCTTTCACCAAGGCAATATGAGCATAGAAGATTTTGCATATACAAAATTGAGGGAAGAAACAGCTGTCAGCAAATATCAAGTTCTGCAAACCGAGATAACCACAGACATCATTACGCTGGAAATCTTAACCCACACACCGATCCTTACAAATACAACGACAGAGATCACCCTGGATAGCGATACGAAAACAGACATACGCTATGCAAAAGAAAACAAGGCTTTTCAAAAACAAATGAAGAAGGAAGCGGAGGACAAAGAAAAGAAAATACAAGCTTTAGAAAAAGCAGACAGAGAAGCTGAAGAAAAAGCCATTAAAAAAGCTGAGCAAAAATAAATCATAATATTAAAGATATAAGACAATGGATACATTCAGATATTTAGTCAGGTTTCTATATAAGATACGCTGGTACTTGGTGATTCTTCCACTGATTGCTATCATAATCGCATGGTTCCTGACCCGGCGTATGGATCGTGTATATGATGCCAACACAACAATCTACACAGGCATGATTACGGGTTACAACATCGAAGGCGGCTCCGGGATTGCCGGCGGCAATCCCCAAACCAACATCAATAACCTGATGTTGATCATTACAACCGATAACACTATTCACGAAGTTGCCCTTCGCTTATTTGCGCGTTGTATGATGTATGGGAACCCGAACAAAGACAATAACTATATTTCAGCAGAACACTTCCGGGAGTTGAACCAATCTGTCCCTGCCGACGTGAAAGCCTTGATCAACCACAACAGCGAATCAGCTACTTACGCCAACCTAAAAGCATACGAGAAGCCCTCCCAAGACAATTACATCTTCGGCTTATTGAATTATCACCCTTACTTTGGATTGAATAACATCACTTCACGGCTAAAAGTATTACAATTAAATTATAGCGACATCATTGATATTGGCTATTCAGCAAACGACCCCGGTATAGCTTATAATACATTAGATATCCTTAACGAGGTTTTTGCAAACCAATACCAACAGTTGCGGTATGGGGAAACGAACAACGTCATCAAATTCTTCGAAAGGGAGGTCGCCCGCCTTTATCGAATCTTGATAGGTGCCGAGGATGACCTTATACAGTACAATGTATCCAAACGAATTATAAACTATGGCGAACAAACCAAACAGTTAACCATATTAGATGCCCAACAACAAGTATCGGACAATCAGCAGCTAATGGATTATACCACAACCAAAGCGCTGATGGACTATTTGGAGCGCCAATTAGGGAACCGCGCGCAAATCATCCGTGCCAACAAAGACTTCACCAATGAAGTCCGCGATATTTCCAGGCTTCAATCAAGAATATCCAATCTTCAATTGATGTCAAGTGAAGGTGGGGGAAATAATGCTGAGTCACAGCAGGAATTAGCCAAAGCACAACGGCAGCTGCAAGCAGCGACAAACCGCGTGAAAAACCTTACACGAGAAATTGAAGCAGGCACATATAGTACGGAAACCGGGGTAAGAGCTTCATCCATGTTGGATAAGTGGTTAGAACAGGTTTTACTTTTAGAAAAAACAAAAGCTGAGATGACGGCTCAAGACATCATGCGCCAAAAGTTGGATAGACAGATTATATACTATGCACCTATTGGAGCAACTATCGACCGCAAAGACCGGCACATTGGCTTTATTGAAAGCAACTATATAGAGATGCTGAAGGCATTAAATGCTGCAAGGCTCCGCCAACGCAACCTGCAGATGACGACAGCCACGCTTCGCATTCTCAACCCCCCGATGTTCCCCATGAATGCACAACCGACAAACCGCATGATGATTTTGTTGGGTACATTCATGTTGACATTCTTTTTCACGGCGCTTTACTTCTTCATGATAGAGCTCTTAGACCGTACCCTGCGTGACCGTATGCGCTCAGAACGTATAACCAAGATACCTGTCATGGGATGTTATCCGAAAGACAGTTCTTTACGCTACCGCCGCTATAATAAAACGATTGCGGATATGGCAATGCGCCAATTAAGCAAAGCCTTGCTTCCACATTTCAAAACGGGGCAGCAGAACGTGCTCAATCTGTTGTCGACGGATGCGGCAAATGGCAAAAGCTATATAGCACAAGAATTAGAGAACTATTGGATTTCCATAGGGTTGCAAGTGCGGCGCTTGACTTACGATGAGGATTTTCTTGCGGAAGACAGCAAATATATCATGGCAAATAGCATTAAGGATCTCTGTCCGGATATATTGCCAGACGAAATCGCAATTGTCGAATATCCCAACCTTGATGACAATTCCATCGCCTCTGCTCTGTTGAATATAGGGACAGTCAATTTGATGGTAACCCGCGCAAACCGCACATGGAAAGATGTTGACCAGAAGGCATTAAAGGAACTGGAAAACAGACTTGAGAATAAAGATTCACTTTACATGTATCTTACTGAGGCAAACCGCTATGCCGTTGAAGAATTTGTCGGTCAGTTGCCACCATATACGAAGTTCAATAATTTTGTCTATAGAATCTCACAGCTTGGACTAACTGCGACAGAAAACAGTCATCCGAAGTAAATAATGAACATTAACTATAAGATACATATACAAGCAAATGGAAGCAGGGGGAGAATTATAATATTAATTCTCCTGTTTCTTATTGCTATCTTTTCTTTTGCCACATCAGGGATAACTGGGTTCACCATTATTTATGGTGCCATACCGGTTTTATTGTCAATAGCTTATATCGTATTCAATTTCAAAATGTTTGCATTTTGGATGCTATTCATTATAAACTATTTCATCATGTTCCTGACAAGGCATTACTCAATGCCTATACCAGCATCATTGCCAAATGAAATAATTGAGATACTCTTATTAGCATTGGCCATCATTGAGGTTAAGGAAATCAAGATAAAGAAGATATACAATGTAATGTTCTTATCTTTATTTGTATGGTGTATATTCTGCTGCTTAGAGGTATTGAATAACACATGCAACTTGGATATAAACATAGGAAATTGGTATGCAGGCGCCCGGCTGATGGCCTTCCAGCTACTCTATGCCTTTCTTGTCTGCTCTATTTATATCTCAAAACCTCAGTATGTGCGGAAATTTCTTTTCATGTGGGCACTTTGTTCATTATTTGCTATATTCTGGGTGTGGAAACAGAAGTATATAGGATTCACACGGACAGAGTTGGCTTGGCTCCTGTCCCCGTACGGCAGGTCTCATAACTTGAGTTCCGGTATACGATACTTTTCCTGCTTTACAGATGCTGCAAATTTCGGTTGCCACATGGGGGCAGCAGCCATCACTTTCTTCATCATCTCATTGACGACAAAAATACGTAAAGACAGGATTTTCTTTTTTATTGTAGCCGTTGCAAGTTTGTGGGCAATGTTCACTTCCGGGACAAGAACTGCCTTATTTTGTTTTCTCATTGGCGGTATTTTATATGTTTTCCTTTCCAGGTCCTATAGAATTGCCACAACAATATCTGTTTCCGGACTTCTATTTGTCTTCTTTCTGGCTTTCACAAATATAGGACAGGGGAACCAAATGATCCGAAGAATGCGCTCAGCCTTTAATCGGAATGATGCTTCAGCCAATGTCCGCGACATAAACAAAGCGGCAATAAAGAAGTATATACAAGATGCGCCGTGGGGGTTGGGCCTTGGCATGAATTACGACAAAGTCCCGGCTAACAACAAATATAAGAAAGTAGCAGGCATCCCGCCAGACTCGGAGTACGTATACATTTGGGTTCACACCGGGGTTATCGGCATTACGATTTTCGTAATCACAACAGTAGTTATCTTATTAGGTGCATGCTGGATTACCGTTTTCAGAATAAAGAGCACATCATTGAGAGGTATCGGTGCCGGATTCTGCTCAGCCTTCATTGCCATACATTTAGGAGGATATGGAAATCAGATATTGATGCAATTCCCTAATGTATTGATTTTTTATGGAGGGATAGCAATTACATATTGCCTCCCACTGATAGAATCAGAATGGGCTCTATATGAAGAAAAGATACTATTAAGTCAGAAAAAGAGAAATAAATCCAAGGAAGATGTCTCATCGGTATGACGTTTCTATCATTACTGTCAATTACAACGGTCTGAAAGATACCTGTGATTTGATAAATTCAATCCCTTATGATGAGTATTCATTAGAGATTGTAGTGGTGGATAATGCTTCCAATAATGACGAAGCATCTATTATTTCAGCACAATTCCCACAAGTTACTGTCGTCCGGAGCAATAAAAACCTCGGCTTTGCGGGAGGGAATAATTTAGGCATAAAAGTAGCACAAGGAAAATATCTGTTTTTTATCAACAATGATACCGTTTTCCCTAATGGGACAAACTTGCGTCCATTAATCCGCAGATTGGAATCCAATGACGGCATTGGAGCCGTGTGCCCCAAAATACGCTTTGAATGGGATAACCATCCGATACAGTTTGCCGGATATACTGTGCTGTCAGATATTACGATTCGTAACCGCTCCATTGGATATAATGAGGAAGACAAGGGTCAATATGATGCCCCCCACCCCATCCCCTATGCCCATGGGGCAGCAATGATGGTGAAAAGAGAAGTTGTTGAGAAAGCAGGACCTATGCCGGAGTGTTATTTCCTTTATTATGAAGAGTTAGACTGGTCCCTCATGATTCAACGTGCAGGCTATACCATCTGGTATGAACCGGCATGCACTATTTTCCATAAAGAGAGCCGTGCCACCGGCATCAACAGCCCGCTAAAGACCTTCTATACAACCCGCAACAGATTATTATTTGTTAAACGCAACGTTAAAAGCACAATAAAATACATATCATATTGTTACTTAATAGGAATAGTATATCCCAAAGATACGATTAAATACCTACTTAAAAGGCGCATAGACTTAGTTTGTGCTGCCCAAAAGGGAATTAGTGACTTTCTTAAAATGTAAGATAATGGAATTAGGATACTGGTGGATTTTATTTATAATGGACGGAGTATTGTTTTTTATTGTTGCCTTAACCATACTCTATATGACTATTTATTCCATAGCGTCCCTATTCGGGCGCCATGGTACAGTGCCGACAGCAAAGCACCAGAATCGCTTCATTGTCTTAATTCCCGCATATAAAAGTGACAACACCATCATCCAAAGTGTAAAATCCATTCTCGGACAGAACTATCCACAGAGATTATTCGATGTATCGGTCATTTCCGATCATCAGAAAGAAATAACCAATTTCCGCCTGGCGCAATATCCCATCACCTTATTGACCCCGAATTTTGCAACAAGCACCAAAGGGAAATCCCTCCAACTTGCTATCAACAACCTGCCCCAATTTAAGATTTACGATATTGTTGTTATCTTAGATGCAGGCAATATCGTCGAGCCCGACTTTTTAGAGAAGATGAACAATGCATACGAGTTAGCCGGAACAAAGGCCATCCAAGCACACCGCATGTCAAGAAACCGCGATACGGCCATTGCCAATTTGGATGCCACATTCGAAGAAATAAACAATTCTATTTTCCGCCGTGGCCATATTACCCTCGGCCTTCCCTCAGCCATCACTGGGAGCGGCATAGCCTATGACTTCCAATGGTTCAAAGAGAATATCTTTAAAGTGAAAACCGGCTGGGAAGATAAAGAACTGGAGGCATTGCTCATGCGCCAACATGTCTTTGTTGACTATTTCGACGACATACACGTGTTTGATGAAAAGACACGCTATACGAACGACTTCAACCGCCAACGCGGCAGATGGGCATCTACACAGTTTCATGCAATCCTGTCCAACATAAAATACCTGCCTGCAGCATTGATCAACAAACAATATGCCTTGACAGATAAAATCATCCAATGGATGCTCATTCCAAGGACTATCCTCATGGCTATCATCACACTGATGTGCCTCCTCCTGCCATTCATATATATGACGTTAGCCATTAAATGGTGGATACTTTTTGCATGGCTCCTGTTTATTTTTGCACTGGCAACCCCCGACTATCTTATTGATAAAAACTGGGAAAGATCATTTCTGAAAGCTCCGTTCATTATGTTCTCGTCATTAGCCAACATGGCACGGTTGGTAAGGCGCAAGAGAAAGTTTATGCATCATAATCTAAAGAAATAAGGCAATGACTTGGGACATCATACATACAATCGACATCCTGCTATGGGTTCTCATGGCAGCTTCGGTGTCTTATATAATGTTCTTTGCCTTGGTGTCCGTATGTTGCCCCAAAAAAGAAGAAGCCCCCCCCATGGATACCGCCACTTTTTATCACCGTTATCTTATACTCTACCCAGCTTACCATGAAGACAAGGTCATCATCAATTCCGTTGATCAATTCCTCATGCAGGATTATCCCCAGACACACTACCGGCTGGTGGTCATCTCTGATCACATGAGCGCCAAGACAAACAAGCAACTTAGGAGTCGCCCCATTAACGTGCTCACACCCGTCTTTTACAAAAGTTCCAAGGCTAAAGCGCTCGGGTATGCTGTAGACCACATTGAGGGCGACTTTGATTATGTCGTTATATTAGATGCCGACAATGTGGTGTCACCCGATTTCCTGTCACAACTGAACTCCATCTGCTCCTGCAACTATCAGGCTATCCAATGCCACCGCTGCGCAAAGAACTCAGACAACGGAATAGCCATACTTGACGGCGTCAGCGAGGAAATCAACAATACCATCTTCCGCAGGGCCCACAACCAAATCGGGCTCTCCTCTGCACTCATCGGCTCTGGTATGTGTTTCAATTACCGGTGGTTCTGCGACAATGTCAAGAATCTCTCCACTGCGGGCGAAGACCGTGAATTGGAAGAACTGCTCCTCCGCAACAAAATCTTTATCCGCTATGTTGAGCAGATTCATATTTTGGATGAAAAAGTCAGCAGCCAGGAAAATTTCCAGCGACAGCGCCTGCGATGGATGACCGCACAAATACAATGCTTGCTGGCCATGCTACCCAATATCCCGACTGCTATCAAAGAAAGGAACATCAATTATATCGACAAGACGATACAACAAGCACTCATCCCACGGTCAATCTTAGTCGTCACCGTACTCACGCTTTCTTTGCTGATGACGTTCATTATCCCTGTATGGGCCGCCAAATGGTGGATACTGTTCGGTGCTTTATGCCTCTCGCTGCTTGCAGCTACCCCCCCCTCGCTACGCACCCGCGCCATCTTCGGTAAACTCATACTTTTACCAGGACTAACATGGAAAATGCTGAAGAACATAAAGCAAATAGACAGGAAGAACAAAGATTTTCTACATACCAATCACGGACAATGAAAATAGCAATACTTACATCGGGCATTTTACCCGTTCCTGCTGTTCGAGGAGGAGCCGTAGAGAACCTTATCGACTTCTATCTCGATTACAACGATAAACACAAGTTGCACGATATCACGGTTTTCAGCGTATACGCTGAAACCGTCGAGGCTCATCCTGCCCTGCGGTCGGACGCCAACCATTACGTCTTCATAGATACGAGCAGTATAATGGCAAGGATAAAGAAGAAAATATATGGGATATTCCATCCGCAGGGATATTACCATTATTCTATCGAGTACTATCTGAAAGAAGCCATCAAGCTATTGAAAAAAACACCTTTTGATATGGTAATCATCGAGAACCGTCCGGGTTTTTCGCTTCATTTACAGGGAATGGATATTTCCATCGCCCTCCACCTGCATAATGACATACTCAACGAACATACACCACACCACCGGGAAATATATAGCACGGCAAATAAAATAATCTCGGTCTCCAGATATATCACCCAAAGAGTCCAAACCATTGGTGATTCCGCATCAAAATGCCTTACTGTATATAACGGTATCCATACAGGGGACTTCTCTCCGGAACGGCAATTCCATCTGCAGCGATCCGATATCGGCCTAAACGACAATGATTTTGTCCTCCTGTTCAGTGGTAGGCTCGCGCCGGAGAAGGGCATCAGCGAACTGATTGAGGCAATGAAAAAACTCTCAACACTTCCCAATATAAAACTGTTGATCATCGGCAGTTCATTTTTCGGGAATGCCAAAGAAGAAAGTGCCTTTGCACGGACACTGAGAGAAAGTGCAGAAAGCATAAAAGACCGTATCATCTTTACAGGGTTTGTCCCCTATAAGGCCATGCCGGCATATCTTAGCATTGCAGATGTTGCGGTCATACCTTCCGTCTGGAACGACCCGTTCCCTACGACAGTGCTTGAAGCCCAGGCCATGGCACTTCCCATCGTCACGACAAACCGGGGAGGGATTCCCGAGGAAGTGGGGAAAAACGCCATTATCCTACCCGTAGGCGAAAACTTCGTTGAAGAACTGTCTACCTCGATTCTGGATTTATACAAACATCCCGATTTGGTACATGAAATGCGGTTAGAATCAAAGTCGCGTTCGAAACTCTTCACCAAGGAGAAGTTTGCTGAGAACTTTTTCAAGGCAATAACCCAATAAGGCCATCATGAGTAATCGGGTACATAGAAGTGTAATGAATGTTAAGGTGGGAATGTTGTTTTATTTCCTATCTCTTGTTTTGGCTTTCTTCTCCAGAAAGGTCTTTCTCGACTGCCTCGGAGCCGAATTCATCGGTTTGACGGGAACATTGAGCAATATCCTCAGCTTCCTCAATGTAGCAGAACTGGGCATCGGCACCAGTATTACTTTCTTTTTGTACAAGCCGCTGCAAGAAAACGACACCGGCAAAACAAACGAAGTAATGTCTGTCTTAGCCTATCTGTACCGGATTATCGGCCTGATAATTGGCATAGGCGGTTTCATCGTCAGCCTGTTCTTCCCGCTGATTTTCGCAAATCAGGCGATAGGGCTCCCGATTGTATACTTTGCTTTCTATTCTTTTCTTTTGTCGTCGGTGGCTGGCTATTTGATAAATTACCGCCAACTATTAGTTTCTGCCAATCAAAAGCAATATATTGTCAACTCCTATTTCCAAACAATAGCCATTCTACAAAGTATTGTCCAGATTCTGCTTGCATATTATTACAAGAACCTTTATTTGTGGGTATTGGTAGGGCTTATTTTCACCGTAATAGGCTGTCTTTTCTTTAACTCCCGCATCAACAAAGAATACCAATGGCTCCAAATCGATATTGGACACGGCAAGGCATTGCTCTCCAAGTATCCGGAAATTCTCAAAAAAACCAAACAAGTTTTTATTCAGAAGATAAAGGACTTTATCCTTTACCGCAGCGACCAGATACTGGTCTTTGCCTTTGTATCCCTCAAGATGGTGGCTTACTATGACAACTACATGATTCTTGTCAACAAGCTCAACTTCCTTGTCAACATCCTGTCAGACGGCATGAATGCCGGTATAGGCAATCTCATTGCCGAAGGCAATCAATCCAACACGATGAAAGTATTTTGGGAACTTACAGCCATCAGGTTCTTAATCGTTGGCGGCATTGTCTTTTCATTTTTGATGTTCATACAGCCGTTCATCACGTGTTGGCTGGGAGCAGAATACAAACTGAGCGATATTATCGTATACCTTTTGATATTCAATATATTCATCATGCTTTCACGTGGCGTCGTCGAAATGTACATCAGCGCATGCGGCCTCTTTTCGGACATCTGGGCCGCATGGACAGAGCTGTGCCTGAACATTACCGTCACACTTTGTTTAGCCCCTTGGCTTGGCATTTCCGGTATTCTTGTGGGGAAGATTGCCAGTGTTTTCTTCATTGCCATGTTTTGGAAACCCTATTTCCTTTTCAGCCAGGGGCTTCATCAGAAAGTGAGCACATATTGGAAGGGAATGGCCGCGTATTACATCCTCTTATTGGCATTCCTCCCGTTATGCATCCTGCTCAAATATACCTTATTAGTTCCCTACGCAAACACCTTCCCCAAGTTGTTCATGTACGGGGCTGCTGTATTCATACCGCTCATGGCACTCTATTTTTATGCAATGTTCGTTTCCACCAAAGGGATGAAATACTTTGTTGCACGCAAACCTACTTTATACAATATGATTAACAAACTTACATTCACCAAATGAGAATAATCTGTGATGCCCCCGGACAAACATGCAACCGTTTATGGACCTACTTGGCTTCTGTTGCACAATGTATTGCTGAAAGAAAGAAAATGGTCATCCTTTTCTATGATTGGACAATTGAGGATTTCCCCCATCTGCTCAACTGTCCGTTCATCTATTTCCCGTTGTGGCACAAATGGTATTTGGAACGGGGAAACGGATGGAACAACTATAAGGGACTGACTTGGAAAATCACCCACAACAGCACATGGGATAAGGTATTCAATACATTGGGCTGCACCAAAGGATGGTCGACACGTACGGACGTACGTTACCTGAAACAAACCAAAAAAGAGCTGCAGCATATCTTCCGGCCAAAGAGCGAAATTACCAACAAAGCAGGGCAGCTTATCCACCGCATCAAGGAAAATGCTGATATCGTAGTAGGGGTGCATATCCGCAGAGGCGATTATGCGACATGGAACAACGGGCGTTTTTATTACTCTCTGGACGACTATCATCGGTTTATGCTCCACATCAAAGAACTGTATCATTCACAGAAGGTGGCCTTTTTCATTAGCTCAAACGAAGAATTCCCCTTGGATATATTCCCGGGGTGCGATTGCCACCGTTTTACCAACGAACCATCCGGGGCGATACTCGATCTTTACACATTATCCGTTTGCGATTACATCATCGGCCCATTCAGCAGTTATAGCCGGTGGGCATCATTCATTGGCGAAGTACCGTTGTGCTTCCTTGAAAAGAAAGACCAGAAATTTACAAAAGACAGTTTCTCGATAATTTCAGACTATTTTCACTTTGAAAACGGAAAAGAAATATCCGATTGGTAAAGGGATTATCCACAGTCCGGGACAAGAACATCATACCTGGGTTCGGGATGAGCCATTTCTGTTTTGTCGTAAAAAAAGAAAAGGATTGCTGCCCTA
>DBRC01000005.1:32940-55734 GCA_002305505.1 Prevotella sp. UBA1378
AATCTCGGAAATATTGCAATATTTGTTTCCTTTGCTACTGTGATTATCTACGATGCGCATGGCCGTTGGCGGACAACGGGCAGCTATCGGTTTTGATTTTTGGCCATTTTTCTGAGATAATNNCCAAAAATCATCCGGGCCGCTTTCACTTATGCCGCCGGATTAGCGCGGGTTTCTTACCCCGAACTGGCGTAATGAATCAGATTCCCATATCGAACTGATAAGACCAGTTATAGAGTGGATAAGATACGCCTGATATTACTGCCTTATGAAAATTTCCCTGTGAGTCACGAAGATTCCCGCGCGGCCCATGTTCCCACCCGCTTTTCATCAACTTGCCATTCACTGCATAACGAAGCCGGCAACCGGCTGGGGACTCCATACAACTGATTCTTACCTTATCATGCTCTATGGCTACACGGGTGATGATGTCTTTATTCCTTTTTGTCAGCACACTGAAACCATAGTTCTCCGCTTTCTTAACCAATATGGTATCCAGCACCAAAGGCGGGGTTGGCACATTATAGCAAATCTCTATGTCATTGCCCATTATTTTGATGCCCAAGGGTATCAAACCCTTAAATTGCTTATTGGTGTCCCCTCTTATGATTGCCAAGCCGGGGATGGCCGCTTGATACCCAAGTCGCTTTTGGCTTATACCGTCAATATGTTTTAGCTCGCGTACAAAAGAATATGGGTATGTCGGGCCGCTCGCCCAGAACAAAGAGTCTTCGCATATTAATTCCATCATCGCTTCCGGAACCCCCATCTCTTCACAGCTGTAAGCCCCCGGCCGGTATCTTTCACCGCATGTAATCAGGTTGGTCTGATAACAGATAATGCGTACATCCTCTTCCTGCTGGGTTATGGATTTAATATCATGATTGATATCTGTACAGAATTTCTTCAACAATGATTTATAATCAACATGTGTGTAATCGAATACATCCGACTCTCCCTGCATCCAGCAAATAGCGGGGACATAGAATCTCCATCCTTTTTCATTTGCTTTATGATATGCCTTTTCAATGTCGGAAAGGAGTCGGTTGTACGGTGCCGTTGATTTACTCAAATCCGATATCACTGTTGCTCCCCTCCCTCCCGGGAATATACAAATCAACGTATCGCTACCCAACCGGGAAGCCAATGACTCTGCCATTCCGTATACAGACAACTCGAATGAACGCTTTCTGTAATGTAACATTTTTTTTAGCCATTGTTTCGTTTCATTCTCATCAAAATACCCGAAACAATAATCCAAGTTCTCCGTTAGAATCCGGCCTTGATAAGCAGAAGTCAGTGTATCGAAACTGGTTACTCGCCCGGCCTCTTCCCCCAACGCTAAGCTTTGCCCGTAGACAGGGATACATACCACCGTTTTTCTCCCTTCTCCCTGTGAACATGAAACAGAGATGAACGCGGCTATAAGCCAATATATGTATGAGCTTTTTCTCGTCCGATGCATTGGTTTTGGTATCTTTATAGGTTTCATCTTCTCTACTCATTTGGTGCACGCCCGATTGCCTGGCACAGGCAACGGCCTGATAATACAAATTAAAAGTGGATGCAAAAGAAGAAGCTGAAGCGATTAATTCTTATCAACTAATTGTTCTAAGAATTGCTTCCACTGCGGCATGATATTCTTTCTCGAAAAACGCCGTGAAGACTGGATGGCCGCCTTCCCCATCTTCATTCTCAGTTCCTCGTCTCCAAGAAGCCGGCACAGGCAATCGCTGAAAGCCTGCAAATCACGGTTTTTTATCAAAAAACCGTCTACCCCGTCCGTAATTATTTCCGCCGGGCCGTACGGACAGTCAAAGGATACAACCGGCAGTCCACAACTCATCGCTTCAGGTATCACAAGGCCGAAAGGCTCGTAAACAGACGTCAAAACAAGAACGGAACTTTCACGATACTTGCTAAATATATTTACGGCCGGGTCATGTATCTCTATGTTGATGCCAAGAGCCTGCACTTGTTGAATATACCGCTGCTTTAATCCGCCTTCCCCATACATGTCAAGTATCCAGTCCGGGTAGCGTTCGTGAACGCGTTTCCAAATCTCTATTAAATCGTCGACCCCTTTTTGCTCTTCAAAACGCCCGGCAAAAATGACACGGGAATTCTGCAGGCTGCTGAGGGCACCACCTTCATTCAGATGTACTATATTGGCAATTTTAACGACACGGGGATGTACGGAACGCCATTCGGCTGCATCCCCATCCGTCAAAGTCACGACATATTGTGCACGGTTCACTTGACTATTATTCACCGTCCTGCGCATCCACTTGGAAATAATGCAGCCATTGTCTTCATAGTGAGGATTAAACATTGAATGGGATTCATAAACTAACGGGATGTCCTTACACACACGTTTTATTGCTCCCAGATAGTCGGCATTGTCTAAACACAATATCACATCCGGAGACAATTGCCTTACTATATCAGCAAAACGCTTCCTAAACAGTTTCCACAGTCTCATCTTCGTTATCAGGAAATGAATCCCAGAAGCCTGGTATTGCAAATGGAAGCGAATCCCGATGTCAATATGGCGGACATTGGTATTTAATGTATAAGGGATGGGATGATTGCCTTGATCGGTAGTCAGTATGCAGACATCGTCATCATACATCTCGGCAAATCCGTTTGCTTTATCAACCAAGATACGCTCACGGCCTCCCCATATCGCTATCGCAGGTATTACGTATAAGATTTTCATACAACTTTCTGTTTTTTTATTTTTCCATCCGGACTATGGAAGCTTAAGATTTGAACACAGGAAAGGCTCCGGCTTCAGTGGATTACATTATCTTCTGCATCATCATAATGCTCTTTACTATAGAATATCCTCATTATTCCTTTTGCTTGAACCCGTATTCTGTAAAAGAGACTGTGCAGCAAAGATTCATCGCCAAGCGTACCATATCCGGTTACAGGGCGTGCTTTGCGGTTATACAAAAAACGAATCTTCCCATATTTTTTCAATGAAAGAGCCAACGAACCGTCTTCCCCCCTGCGGATATCCGTACGGATAGATACCTGCCGGGCATAATCGGCATTAAAAGCAAAAGTCATTCCCCTAACGCAAAGTTCCGGCCGCTTGAAATGCTGTATCCACAGGAAGACATCCCGCACGAGTTCAAAAAGAAACAATCCCCAGGCAGAATGATTCTTATCCGGATAAAAACTCCAAAACGACCCGACGCATGAGACACCCGGCTGTAGCAGTTTTGCCATCATCAAGTCAATATACCGCGGAGGGTAGAAAGTGTCTCCGTCAATGAAGAAATGATACTTCCCCGTTGAATTATCCAGACCACATTTCCGGGCATAACCCGGACTCTGACGCTGCTCGTTGAAATATTTAACGCCTAATGCCCGGAATACATTCTCCGTACCATCTCCCGAGTTATTGTTCACCCCTAACACCTCAACCGGATAGCTTACGCACAGATTGCTTAAAGACCATAAGCACGACACCAAATGCCGTTCCTCATTATACGCAATAACCACAATCGAAACAACCGGAACGGCGCTCTGCATTCTTTCCAGGCCTGCACGTATATCTTTAATGATATCCGGAGGTATCTCATCCAATGGTTTGCCATATACAGACAAATACTTATCGTACCAACCCATAAAAACCGTTTTATATGCAAAAATAGCGAATTAGCGCAAATTAACCAAGCAAATTATGTCAATCCTTTCAATTTCCCCATCATTTTAATCATGAAGATACAGGCAGAAGCAGGCATTTTCCCCAATATATACAATAGGAGATTTTTAAGCATGGCCTGACGGAAACGAATTATTTCCGCCAGAGTTGCCGGATGCCGCATCAGCCCATGCAGTTCGGGAGTAGAGAAAGGAGGCTTTATCAGTTTCCTGTTCTTCAGGATATTGCAGATTACATAGAAGCCTGTCATCACAACATTGTAACACCGGTTAGGGTAATATGGCTTATCCTTGAAAAGCACAGTTCGTTTCTTCATATA
Organism: Prevotella sp. UBA1378; assembly: GCA_002305505.1. Lineage (GTDB taxonomy): Bacteria > Bacteroidota > Bacteroidia > Bacteroidales > Bacteroidaceae > Prevotella. The sequence continues at coordinate 36,936 of DBRC01000005.1, forward strand.
ATCAACCGTTGTTATGTTGCGCAGAATCTCCGGCTTGCCGATACTTTCACGTCTCTGATAGTTCGACAACGAATCATATCGGCACATATAATAATAGGTGACATCCGGTAATAACACGGCCCGGTGAATGTAAGTAACAAGTTCGAACGTAAAAGCCATGTCTTCCCAGTAATTCGTATTGATAAACTTCAAGCCGCTGTCACGCAAAATGCTTAGACGTACAAGGTAATTACACGCAGAGGATTGAATACCGCCGTACTTCCGATAAGCAAAGGCAGCCAGTTCATTCTCCGATAAAAGCTGCATAAAGGGATATTGATATTTTTCTGTTCTCTTACCATTGTTATAAACCTCTATCTTTTGATATGAACCGAACACTATTTCCGCATCATGGTTCCGGGCTGTGTCAATCAGCAAAGCAATGGCGTTCTCAGAAATAATGTCGTCAGAATCCATGAAATACAAGTATTCGCCTTGTGCCTCATCAATGATCCGGTTACGTGCCTGTGCCACTCCCATATTTCGGTCTTGCCGCAATATCCTAATATCCCTTCCCCGCGGATGGTTGCATTTAATATCATCGACCAGGGCCATTGAGCGGTCATCCCCACAATCATCAACCAGCAGAAACTCTATGTTCGGGTAAGTCTGGTTTAAAGCCGACAATAAAGATTTGCAGATATACTGTTCTACCTGATAAACCGGGATCCCTATCGTTACATCATATCCCATGTCCCGCAGCATTTCCCGTCCGTTTACATTTTTGTCCATTCCCATAATTGAAAAAAGGTTATGTCATCGAGCCAACTACTTCAAGCATAATTCATCAAACAGCGCCTTCCACCGTAATGCCAAGTTATGCATTTCATATTTCTGTGCTTTTGCGATTGCATTAGTTGATAATTGCCGCAATTGGGCGTCATCGGTCATCAGCTGCTCCATCTTTTCACTCAACAGAGCCACATTGCCACCCGGAACCAAAATACCATCTACATCTGATGTTATGATATCCTTAGGGCCGCAAGGGCAATCAAAAGAGATAACCGGCACTCCGCATGCCATTGCTTCAACCAATACCATTCCGAAGCCTTCGAAACGCGAACTGAAAACGAATAAAGAACTGCCCAGGTATTCCTTCTTTATATCCCTCGTACTACCATTCAAAGTACACCTGCTCATGTCGATATTCAGTTCACGGGCTATTTTGATATACGGCTCACGGTCCCCTGTCCCGAATATGGCTAATTCCCAATCCGGACATTGCTTTTCCACGCGTGCCCACGCCTGTAACAACAAATCAAAACCCTTTTGATAAACATATCTTCCTACGGCAATAACCCTCTTCCTATCCAATCTGCTGTGTTCTTCTGTATGGAACGGCAGCGGGTCGGGCAAAACGTCTATACGTCTTATTTCATTCCAAGCATGCTTATCCTCTTCCGTCAACACGATGAACCGGTCTAACTTTTTTAAATGGCGCACAAGACTTTTCATCCAATACCTTGCAAATAAACGCTTAATGAAATTAGCGTCATTCGCCTCATAATTCCGATAGTTCTGCCTGTTTACATGCAATTCCCCTATTTTTTTGCTTCCGTCCTTAATAGCATTGATAAAATTTATCTCTCGCCGGAGCAGGCTGATTGTTATATCCGGGCGGATACGCATAAGTTCTGTGCCCAGTTTACGTTTGAATTCCCGTTGCTTCCTTAAATATACAAATACTTTTTTGGCAAAGGAACACGTCCAAAGGTCTTCAAAGTTTATATCAAGGTTGACCACTTGTACTTTATCTGATAACGGATAGAAGAAAGGCTTTCCTTTTCCATCCGTCAGGATTACAGTAATATCGTAACCGAAGTTCTCTGCAAAATAATTCGCCTTTAAAGTCAATACACGTTCTACCCCCCCTGCCATATAAAGTGCAGGAGTTATATAAACAAGCTTTCTCCTTCGATTTTCCATAGCGGTTTCATACATTATCGGCACAGACTGCATTGATTACTTTCTCCATCTGTATCTTCCACGACAAATGTTCTACAGACTTCCTTATATCTTCTGGCCGCATCATGCTGTGCTCAACAAACTCCAATATCTCGCAAATATTAATCGGAGATTCGTCTGCCGGGGCTTTCAGCACATACGGCTGATGGTCAAAATCACTGTCTATTTCCGAATAAATAAAAGGAATCCCCCGGGTTGCATACTCCCGGTTTTTCAGCGTCTTGATATTGGTTATCCCACTGCGATGCCTCCCCAAACTGCCGATTGCGAACACACATTGGTTAAATACCCTGTCGAGTTCGTCTCCAAAAAGCTGTCCATGGAACACTACATATTCACGGATGCCGTATTTATCCATCAATTCCGCATATCCGGGGGCATGGAGAGAATTGTACATCTCCGTGTCGGCTACTCCGCCGGCAATATGGAAATAAACCTTACGCACAGGATTCTTCTTATAATATTCACCCAGCCCTGCAATCAACCGGTCGTAACCATGCCAATAATGTACTTCTGCTACCCCTATCAGATGAACATCCTCGCCCGCCGGATGACAAGCATGTAACGGTATACTGTCGAAATCTACTCCGTTGCTGATATTTATTGTCCGCTGCCCGAATATCTCACGGGCATCCGAAAATGTTACGATTGCGTTCATTTGGGAAGCCAAGCGATTACGGAAAACTTGATCAATATGCAGGCCAAGGCGCGTTACAAACGAAAACCCTACAAATTCCTGATCATAGGGATAGGTCGGGATTTCTGTCACACATGAGATACCCGCTTCCCTGACACGGCGAAAAAAGGATACCAGCCACGGATTGGCATTTTGGAACGAACGGGCATAAATGAAATCTATCTCTTGCTCAATACAGTACTCATATATACACCGGTAATCAATACGCTGATGTAACGCAGCAATGCAGCCTCTCCCATAATTTCGAATGATATGGTCATCAACATACCGGCAACGGCAGCCTTCGCTTGAAAAGGTATAATAGCAAATATGGACGTCATGCCCGTTTTGCCGCAGTCCCTTAACTTGGTTGTGGATTTTTTTGCTGATCCCACTCACCTCAGAGAAACCATGATATACCAAATATAATATATTCATATTATTTTTTCTTTTCGCTGACAAACTTACGAAAAATATTTGGAATAAACGCTTTTTTCATGGTAATTTTACGATGAATCGGGGAAGATAGGCTTTTCAAGTACCGAATACGGATTTTAGGTATTTTAATAAAACTATATGGCATGCCATACCATACCTTCCGAAAAGTTTGCTTCAAAAGATAAACAAAATATTTGTGCATTCAAAAAATAATCGTATTTTTGCCAAAAATACAGCCAATGAAGAAAAAGATTTGCTTCCTGACAGACTCGCTGTTCACCATCGGAGGTGTGCAACGGGTAACAGCCGTCATAGCAAAAGCACTGGCAGAGAGCTACGACGTAACCGTGATGACAACAGACGATGCATCGCAGGAAGACCTATCGCTCTACGGACTTAAAGAAGCTGATATTACATACCGTTACTTCAGCTACCCAGCCGTCGGGCGGATAAAAGAGAACTGCTGCAAAATTTACAGTTTCCTTTACAAGAAAGTACTGCCGCAAAACAAGCTGACGTCGAGCTGGTACGCCTTGAGCTCTTTCCCCGGGGAAAGACGACGGGCACTGGCAGGGGAATTGCAATTGGGAAGCTACGATGTAATCATAGGCGTACATGCATTCTTCAGTATCCGGCTGGCAACCATTAAAAACCGGTTGAAGGAAGCCCGGACCGTAGGTTGGATCCATAACTCCTTTGATGCACTCCTGGGAAAAGGATCTGCATATCTGGGGATGGAACTGAAATCACACTACGGACATCAGCTTGCCTTATTAGACACCACCGTTGTCTTATGCAACTCCGACGCACGGCTATACGAAAAAGCGTTTGGGTTCAAACCTGTTGTCATCTACAATCCACTGACGCTTGTACCGGGGAAGGCCTCAAAAGGTACATCGCGGAGATTCCTCGCCGTCGGAAGGTTTGCCCACAAACATAAAGGGTTCGATATACTTATCGAGGCTTTTGCTGCATTCGCAAAAGCAAACAACGAATGGGGATTAGACCTTGTTGGTGAAGGCCCGGAAGAAACCCTATACAGGGAGCTGATTGCAAAGCACCAACTGGAGGGGAGAGTTCATATCCATCCGTTCACCCACGATATACAAGCCCACTATTCGGCAGCACAAATTTATGTTTTGAGTTCGAGATGGGAAGGCTTCGGCCTTGTACTTTTAGAGGCTATGGCCCACGGGCTGCCCGTTGTATCCTCGGACATACCGTCGAGTAGGGAACTGCTGGGCGATTTCGGCTTGTATTTCGAGAATGGGAATACAATGCAACTGGCACGGCGGTTAGAAGAGGCAACACAGATTGACTGGAAAAAGAAATCAGACGAGGCACTCCGGATTGCAGGGCGGTTCGGAAAGGAATATATAGTAAAGAAATGGGAAAACCTGATCGGATAATGAACAGGAAAAGCAAAGGGATACGGCAAGAGGCTACGAGGTTCATCATCGTTGGAACCGTGGCCACGGCCATACAATATGGCACATATTACTTGATAATGAACCGTATCAATGTGTCAGTAGCATGGACTATTGCCTACCTCATTAGCTTCATCTGCAACTTTGTCATGACAACGTACTTCACGTTTCATGTAAAGCCCAGCAAAAGAAAAGCTGTAGGGTTTACCTTGAGTCATATTGTCAACTGGGCTTTTCAGACCGGTTTCCTCAACCTATTCATCTACATCGGAATGTCGAAGGCAATCGCTCCCATCCCGATGTACATGATTTGCATGCCGGTAAATTTTATGCTGGTACGCTTCTTCATGAAAAATCAAAAATTAAATCTACCCCGTTTAAATACGAAATAGCCATGAAGAATAATAAATGATAAATAATGAATCATGGATGCGCGTATTATAAATTAAATTTCGTAATTTTGCGCTCAAAATAACTTTGCAAAGAAAATAATGACTTCAGACGATTATGTACAATTAAAAGCGTTTGCACGCATTGACGGGGTATGGTTGGCAGCCTTATGGACAGCAGGCTTCGCATTTTACGTAATGGGTATTACCAACCCCATGCTGCAGATGGCTGCCATCATTACAATTATTGCCACGCCGTTTTTCGTGGCACGGCGGTTGCGTACATTCCGCAACAACGTAAGGCAGGGCATCATCTCCTTCCGCCGTAGCTACGCCTATACCATCCTCGTTTTTTTCTATGCGGCGGTATTAGCGGCTTTCGCACAATACATCTATTTCGAGTTCCTCGATCAGGGATACCTGATGAGCAAGCTTTCAGAGTTTATTACGTCAGACATAGGCAGTCAGGCTATTAAGGCATACGGCATGAGCGACATGATCAACGAAAGCATGGAAGAAATGGCCAGAATGCGGCCGATAGACTATGCCCTTAACATCCTGACGATGAACATAACGGCTGGCCTCATTCTGGGGTTACCCATTGCAGCCGTAATGCAACAGCCGGCGGCGAATAATGACAAACAATAATCACAACAACATAGAAGTTATGGACATTTCAGTCGTAGTTCCTCTGTACAATGAGGAAGAATCTCTGCCAGAGCTGTATAGCTGGATAGAGCGTGTAATGAAGGAGAACAATTTCACGTTCGAGGTTATCTTCATAAACGACGGGTCGACCGACCGCTCATGGGAAGTCATCAACGAGCTGAGCCGCAAATCAGAAAGCGTACGCGCCATCAAGTTCCGCCGCAACTACGGGAAAAGCCCGGCCCTTTACTGCGGGTTCAAAGAAGCCGAAGGCGACGTCGTCATCACGATGGATGCCGACTTACAAGACTCGCCGGATGAAATCCCCGAACTCTACCGCATGATTATGCAGGATGGCTACGACCTTGTTTCCGGCTATAAGCAGAAGCGCTACGACCCCCTATCGAAAACCCTTCCCACCAAGCTTTTCAATGCCACGGCACGTAAAGTCAGCGGCATTAAGAACCTGCATGATTTCAACTGTGGCTTGAAAGCATACCGCAAGGCTGTGGTAAAGAACATCGAGGTATACGGCGAGATGCACCGCTATATACCCTATTTAGCTAAGAATGCCGGATTCGACAAAATCGGCGAAAAGGTTGTGCGCCACCAAGCACGCAAATACGGCACTTCCAAGTTCATGGGGCTTAACCGCTTCATCAACGGCTACCTCGACCTGCTCACCCTTTGGTTCCTTGGCGCGTTCGGCAAGAAGCCGATGCATGTGTTCGGTTTCTTGGGGAGCATCATGTTTTTCATCGGGTTTGTTTCCGCATCTATCATCGGCATCGACAAGCTATGGGCCGTAGCCAACGGCATACCGCAACGCCTGGTTACAAACTCCCCTTACTTTTATATCGCGCTCACGATGATGATAATCGGCACCCAACTGTTTCTCACCGGTTTCCTCGGCGACCTTATCAGCCGCTCATCGTCGAACCGCAACGACTATCAAATTGAGGAGGGAATCAGATGCGGAAAATAATCCCCGTTTTGCTCCTCGGACTGCTTGCAGGCGCTTGTTCATCAATAGACTGCCCTGTACAGAATGTCGTGGCAACGGTGTACGGACTGTATAAAAGCAACGGTACAGCCGACACGCTCACCGACACGCTTACCATCCTCACCCGGCGCAGCGACGGTACCGACAGCATCCTGCTCAACAGCAGCGTAGGCACCAAGTCATTCCAGCTGCCCATCAGCTACACCCGCCCCGAAGACACACTGCTGTTCATTGTAAAAAGTGACACCGGCAGCGACAGCGACTACGTATACATCAAGAAAGAAAGCCACCCCCACTTCGAGTCGGTAGACTGCAACATCGCCTATTTCCACCAGATAACGAATGTCAGATGCGGTTCAAATAACGCCATCGACTCGATAACTATCAATAAAGCATACATAGACTATGACCTGTCGACAGAACATCTGCACATCTATTTCAAGAATCGCGATTAGCGTAGCCGTGCTGCTGTCATCATCGCCCGTCGCATCGCAAAAGCTGTTCACGATACAAAAGGACAGCATCCCCCTGTTCAAAGGTTTCGCCGTTTCGTTCAACGCAGTGGGCGCAGTCCGGAAAGCGCTCAGCACTTACGGCGAATACGAGGGGGCGCTGCGCATCAACCTGCACAACCAGTATTTCCCCATCATAGAACTGGGATACGGCATCGCCGACCACGATGACGAGGTAACAGGCATTTACTATAAAACCCAGGCTCCTTACTTCCGAATCGGCTGCGACCTGAACCTCCTGAAGAACAAGCATGCCAAGAACCGCTTATACGGTGGGCTCAGATACGCTTTCACGTCTTATAAGGTGAACATTTCGCGGCCTGATGTCCCCGACCCCGTCTGGCAGTCGGCCAGTGGGTTTTCCCTGAAAGGCGACCGGTGCAACATGCATTGGGCCGAAGCGGTATTCGGTGTCGACGCTTACATCTGGGGGCCGTTGCATCTGGGATGGGACATTAGGTACAAGCGGCGCATAATACACAAGGATCTGTCCATCGGCACCCCATGGTATGTTCCGGGATACGGTGAAAACGGCGATACACGCCTCGGGGCTAACTTCAACATCATCATCGACATTTAAACAAACTACACTAAAGACAACACAAATGGACGATAAAAAAAGCAAGCGCCTTATTTGGCAAATCCCCTTCCTGCTGTTCTTAATCGGCGGCACTATGTTCATCATCCGCCAGCAGCGCCCGGTGCCTTATCAGAAAAGCTCGGGCTTTGTTTTCGGAACGGTGTATAACATCACGTATCAGAGCGAAAAGAACTTGCAAAAAGGCATTGAGGCCGAACTGAAAAAAGTAGACGACGACCTGTCGGTATTCAACGACCGGTCCGTCATCTCGCAAATCAACCGCGGCGGGCATCCCGACATCACAGGCACGATGTTTGAAGAAGTATTCAACCTGGCCATGGACATCTCAAAAGATACCGACGGCGCTTTCGACATCACCGTGGCACCGCTGGTCAATGCATGGGGCTTCGGATTCAAACACGGACAGACACCCGGCAAGCACCAAGTGGACAGTCTGAGACAACTGGTAAACTACAGCAGGCTGCAAGTTGTGACGCAACGCGGCACAACCGTTATAAATAAGCCCGACGAACGCATCATGCTTGATTGCTCGGCCATCGCCAAGGGCTACGGGAGCGATATCGTGGCGCGCTATCTGCAAAAGAACGGGGTAAGGAATTTCATGGTTGAAATCGGCGGCGAGGTAGTAACGCGGGGCATCAGTCCGAAACGCGTACCATGGAAAATCGGCGTGACCAAGCCTACGGATGATTCCCTGAATGTGAACCACGAGATACAGACCGTACTGAACGTGACCGACAAGGCTATGGCGACAAGCGGCAACTACCGGAACTTCTACTACAAAGGCGGCAAGAGATATGCGCATACCATCGACCCTAAAACGGGCTACCCCGTACAGCACAGCATCCTCTCTGCCACCGTACTGGCCCAATCGTGTGCAGCAGCAGACGCCTATGCCACTGCCTTCATGGTCATGGGCATCGAAAAAGCAAAGACGCTGCTGGAACGCCGGCCGGAACTGATGGCTTATTTCATCTACAGCGACCGGAACGGGCAGAACGCCGTATGGTTCTCACCGTCGCTGCGCGACAAAATACAAAAGTAAGGACATGCCTGCGATACAACTATACGACCAACTGCTGCAATACCCATTGTTCCAGGGAATGAGCCGCACCGACTTAATGCAGGTCGTTTCGCGTACAAAGTTTAATTTCATCAAGTTCGCACGAGGCAAACGCATCGTGAAAGAGGGTGACAAATGCGACAGTCTCTACTTCCTCATCAGCGGCATACTGCAAGCCGAGACACAGCCCGACGACCATAGTTACACATTCGTAGAACAGCTGTCGGCCCCTTATATCATCCAGCCTGAAAGCCTGTTCGGCCTGAACCAGCGCTATACAGGCAACTATTGTGCATGGACGGATGTCAGCCTGTTCTCCATAGACAAGAAGGAAGTCATCAACTTATCCGACATGCTGATTGTATTCAGACTGAACCTCATCAACCTATACGCCGCCCACACACAGCGCATACAACACCAGCCGTGGCGCCGGCAACCGCAAGTCCTCGAACAGCGCATCATACGCTTCTTCAGCGAGCGGTGCAAATACCCGGCCGGCCCGAAGGAAATCCGTATACTGCGCGGACAACTGGCCGCAGAGCTCAACGACAGCAGTCTTGATATATCCCGTGCGCTCTGCCGGATGCGCGATGCCGGACTTATCCAGCTGAACAGGGGGCGCATTACAATTCCCGCTTTCGAGAAACTGTTGATGTAGAGACTGTTGATGTAGAAACTGTCGATATAGAAACGATAATTACGTTAAATTTTACTTATACAATAATGTATAATTGATATTTTTCGTAACTTTGCAAGCCGATTAGACATGTTAGTATGAGTGAGCATAAGAATCCATTTTTAGAACCCTATAATACACCGCACGACACGGTGCCGTTCGACCGTATCCGCATGGAAGACTATGAAGAGGCTTTCATGGAAGGCATACGCAGGGAAAACGAACAGATAGAGAAAACGGTCAATAACCCGGAAAAGCCTACATTCGATAATACGATCATCAACAAAGAAGAAGACCGCGAAGGATACTACGACCTTCTGTCGCGCGTATCCGCCGTATTCTTCAACCTAATGAGTGCCGAAACCAACGACGAAATGGATGCACTGGCACAGAAGATGCAGCCGATACTGACAAAACATGCCAACGACATACGGCTGAACAAACAACTGTTCGAACGCATCAAGGCTGTACATCTGCACCACCGCAAACTGACACCGGAAGAGAAAAGGCTGCTCGACGACTCGTACGACGGATTCGTACGCAGCGGTGCCCTGCTCGACGAGGCCGGGAAAGAGCGCCTGCGCCAACTGACGGAGGAAGCATCAATGCTCAGCCTGCAGTTCTCGCAGAACCTGTTGAAGGAAAACAAAGCCTTTACCCTGCATATCACCGACGAGGCACAGCTCGACGGGCTGCCCGATACAGCGCGTGAAGCCGCAGCCTTGACAGCGAAGGAACAGGGAAAAGAAGGATGGGTGTTCACGCTCGACTATCCCAGTTATACCCCGTTCATCACCTACTCTACCCAGCGCGAACTGCGCCGCCGGATGTATATGGCCCGTAATACGGAGTGCACGCACGACAACGCGGAGAACAACATGGACATCTGCAAGCGCCTCGTCAACCTGCGCCGCGAAATTGCACAACTGCTGGGTTACAAGACGTATGCCGACTATGTGCTGAAACACCGCATGGCAGGCAATGTGCGCAACGTGTATAAACTGCTCGACGACCTCATCGACGCTTACAAGCCTGCAGCCGTGAAAGAAATGGAGGAGGTAAGCAAACTGGCACAGCGCATGGAAGGCAAAGATTTCGAGTTGCAACCATGGGACCAAAGCTTCTATTCGCACAAACTGCAGTTGAAAAAATTCAAGCTCGACTCGGAGATGTTGCGCCCTTACCTTGAACTGTCCAAGGTTATCGACGGCGTGTTCGGACTGGCCAACCGCCTCTACGGCATCACCTTCAAGGAAAACAAAGAGATTCCCGTATACCACCCCGACGTGAAAGCATACGAGGTGCTCGACAAAGACGGTTCATATCTAGCCGTGTTCTATGCCGACTTCCATCCGCGCAAAGGCAAGCAGGGCGGAGCGTGGATGACCGAATACCAAGGACAGTGGATCGACCGCAAGGGCAAGAACGTGCGGCCGCACGTCAGCGTCGTGATGAATCTTACCAAACCTACCGATGAAAAGCCGGCCTTGCTTACCCTGGGCGAGGTGGAAACCTTCCTCCACGAGTTCGGGCACTCCCTCCACGGTATGTTTGCCAATACCCGCTTCGAAAGCCTCAGCGGCACCAACGTGTGGTGGGACTTCGTGGAACTGCCGTCGCAGTTCATGGAAAACTATTCTGTCGAGAAAGAGTTCCTTCGTACCTTCGCCTCCCACTACCAAACAGGTGAACCGCTGCCCGACGAACTAATCGGCCGCATCGTGAAGAGCCGCAACTTCATGGCAGCATCGGGCTGCCTGCGCCAAGTGAGCTTCGGATTGCTCGACATGGCATACTATACACGGAAAAAAGCGTTCGACGAAGACATCCCCGCATTCGAGAAACGTGCATGGCAGAAAGCCGTCATCACAAAACAACTGCCCGACACATGCATGACGGTACAGTTCTCGCACATCATGGCCGGCGGATATTCAGCGGGCTATTATAGCTACAAATGGGCCGAAGTGCTGGATGCCGATGCCTTCAGCGTATTCAAGAAGCACGGTATCTTCGACCGGAAGACAGCCCAGAGCTTCCGCGACAACATCCTGAGCAAAGGAGGGACCGAACACCCGATGACGCTCTACAAGCGGTTCCGCGGCAGCGAGCCGGGCATCGACGCCCTGCTGAAGCGCAACGGGATAAAAAGAAGATAAAACAAGGAAAGAGAATACAGGGATATGAATCAGGAGGAGAAACAAAGGAAATTAGACTTACGCTACTTGCGGATGGCCAAGATATGGGCCGAAAATTCATACTGCCGGCGGCGGCAAGTGGGAGCCTTGGTGGTTAAGAACAAGATGATTATAAGCGACGGGTATAACGGGACACCAAGCGGATTCGAAAACGTATGTGAAGACGACAACAACTTGACGCTGCCCTATGTGCTGCACGCTGAGGCCAATGCCATCACCAAACTGGCACGCAGCTCGAACAACAGCGACGGCGCCACGCTTTACGTCACGGCCTCCCCCTGCATCGAGTGCTCAAAGCTCATCATACAGGCCGGCATCAAGCGCGTGGTCTACGGAGAGAAATACCGCTTGGAGGACGGGGTGAACCTGCTCAACAAAGCCAATATAGAAGTGATATACCTAAATCCAGATGAAGATGAACCAAAATAAGAACAATCGCTTTATGCCCCTGATGATGGCGCTGTGCGTCGTTATCGGTATACTGATCGGAACTTTCTATGCAAATCATTTTTCAGGGAACCGGCTGAGCATCATCAATACCAGCAGCAACAAGCTGAACAACCTGATGCACATCATCGACGACCAATACGTGGATACCGTGAACATCAACACCCTCGTAGAGAAAGCCATGCCGCAGATACTCGCGGAATTAGACCCACATTCTGTCTATATCAGCGCTAAGGACGTGCAGACTGCCAACGACGACTTGAAAGGCTCTTTCTCGGGCGTAGGTATCGAGTTCACCATCCGTCAAGATACGATTCATGTGCAGAATGTCATCAAGAACGGCCCTGCGGAGCGTGCCGGCGTCATTGCCGGCGACAAAATCGTCAGCGTCGACGACCAACCCTTTGTCGGGAAAATTGTTACCACAGAGGAGGCGATGCACCGCCTGAAAGGCCCGAAAGACACGAAAGTGAAACTGGGCGTGATACGCTACAAGGAAAAGAAGGTGCGCACCTTTACCGTCACCCGCGGCGAAATCCCGACAAAAAGCATCACCTCCACTTATATGCTCGACGGAGAAACCGGTTATATCAAGATAAAGAATTTCGGCCAGCATACCTATACCGAGTTATTGATTGCCTTGGCCAGGCTGTCGCAGGAAAACTTCAATAACCTCGTCATCGACCTGCGCGGCAATACCGGCGGCTACCTCGCCTCGGCCATACAGATAGCCAACGAGTTCCTGCCCAAGAACCGCCTGATTGTATACACGCAAGGGCGCAAGTCGCCGCGCCAGGAATATCGCAGCGATGGCCGCGGCAGCTACCAGCAGATACCATTGATAATACTGATCGACGAAGGCTCGGCCTCGGCATCCGAGATATTAGCCGGTGCCGTGCAGGACAACGACCGCGGTACAATCATCGGCCGCCGCTCGTTCGGCAAAGGCCTCGTGCAGCAACCGATAGCCTTCAACGACGGTTCCATGGTCAGGCTGACTATCGCCCGCTACTACAGTCCATCGGGACGCTGCATACAGAAGCCTTACACATCAGGAGCCGATAAGAATTACGAGGAAGACCTCATTTCCCGTTACCAGCATGGCGAGTACTTCTCGCAGGACAGCATCAAGCACACGGGGCCGGCCTACCATACGCACATCGGCCGTACGGTATATGGCGGCGGCGGCATTACGCCCGACATCTTCATACCCGAAGACACGCTGGGCATCACCTCTTATTATAAAGAGGCCAGCATGACAGGCCTGATACTGCAATTTGCCTTCACATATACAGACGACAACCGCATCAAGCTGAACAATTTCAAGGAGATGATGGAACTGAGCGACTACCTCGTGAAGCAAAACACGGTGGAGAAGTTTGCCGCTTATGCCGAAAAGAACGGCCTGCACCGGCGTAACCTGATGATAAAAAAATCGCACAGCCTATTGCAACGCTACATTAACAGCCGTATCATCTACAACATATTCGACGAAGGTGCATGGACGGAATACCTGAACATGGACGACCCGGCGGTCAATGCGGCATTAGAGGTATTCCGCAACAAAGCGGCATTCCCCCGGAAAGAGGGCGCGGCCAAGGATGCCGACAAGGGCAAGAATACGGGAAAGGCACAGCCTGCAGCCGGTAAATAGCCTGGAGGCACAACGGCAAATACACACCATGGGCAGCAAGCAAGCACTAAGAGCACGTATCCGCAAGAGCCAGCCCCGCTGGACACAGCAGGAATACGCAGCGGAATCGGAGCGCATCGTGGAAAAACTGAAACAGCACCCGCGCCTCGCTGCCGCCCGCACCCTCCTGCTCTACTATCCGCTACCCGACGAGGTGGATACCCGGACGCTCATCGACGAGCTGGCCGCGGCAGGGAAGCAAGTGCTGCTGCCTAAAGTCATCGACGGTAATCAGATGGAAATGCGCCGGTATACAGGTTCCGGCGACCTGCATACCGGCGCATTCGGCATCATGGAACCGGCCGGGACGCCTTTCGCACACTATGCGCAAATCGACTTGGCCGTTGTACCGGGTATGGCTTTCGATGCGGCCGGCCACCGCCTGGGCAGGGGGAAAGGATATTACGACCGTTTTCTCAGCCAACTGCCCCATACATACAAAATAGGCATCTGCTTTCCATACCGCCTGCTCGACAACATCCCGGCCGACCAGCACGACATCCCGATGGACGAAGTCGTCAGTTGAACCGGATGTCGGCTATCACCTGTGCGCCGACAGCAGCGTTCAGCCGATTGACAAACTCCTGCCGCCTCATGCTTAAATCAGCACGCAGGGCCGGGCTCGACAAGTGCACATAGAGCGTTTGGTTACTGATATACACATTCAGCGTATACCGCTGAACCTGCAGCCCGGCGACTGCCGGCCATGCTTCTATCAGCCGTTTCTGCAGCAACGGCGTCTCCAGGCCCTGCACGCGCAGATTGCGCAGTATCAGGTCTTTCACCGACAGTACATCGCGCTTAAACATCTTTTTCTGTCACCTCCCCGTCTTCCACGTGAAAAATCTTATAATCATAGGAACAGCTCCCCAGTATCTTGTCGAGGTGTTCACGGTTGGTATCCGTGATGAATATCTGGCCGAAGCCATCGCCCGACACCAGCCGCACTATCTGTTCCACGCGGCCGGCATCCAGCTTGTCGAAGATATCGTCGAGCAACAGCAGGGGCGTTGTCTTCGAGCAGGTGCGCTTCAGGAAGTCGAACTGTGCCAGCTTCAAGGCCACGACGAACGTCTTGTTCTGCCCCTGACTTCCCTCCCGCTTCATCTGGTGCCCGCCCAGCGTAAAGTCGAGGTCGTCGCGGTGCACCCCATGCAGCGAGTAGCCCACGGCCCTGTCCTTCTGCCGGTCGCGCTGAATCACATCCAGCAGTGGTCCCCGCTGGCAGTGCGAGGTATACGTCAGCCCCACAGTCTCTTTATTCGATGAAATATCTTGATAATAGCGCTGGAAGACGGGTTCCAGTTCCCTTACGAACGCGTCGCGCCTCCTGTAAATCAGCTCGCCCTGCTCGGCCATCTGCTCTTCCCATATCCTCAGCACCTCGCCGTCGGGCTCATCCTCCATCTTCAGCATCGAGTTGCGCTGCATCAGCGCCTTGTTATACCGCGCCAAGGCATCGATATACGCAGGGTCGTACTGAGAGATGACCATGTCCACCAGCCGGCGGCGCTCCTCGCTGCCTCCTTCTATCAACAACGTGTCAGAAGGGGAGACCACAACCAGCGGTATCAGTCCGATATGCTCCGACAGCCGTTTGTATTCTTTCTTATCGCGCTTAAAATGCTTCTTCGTCCCGCGTTTCATCCCGCAATACACGTGCAGCGGCGCACCGCCTGCATCGCCGTCAGCATATTCGCCCTCCAGCACAAAAAACTCCTCGCCGTGGCGTATTACCTGTGAGTCGACGGGATTCTGCGCGCTCCGGCAGAACGACAGGTAATAAACGGCATCCAGCACATTGGTCTTGCCCACCCCATTCCTTCCGATGAAGCAATTCATCTTGGGCGACAAGCCGAGTGTTGCCTCCTTGATGTTCTTATAATTAATAATCGATATTTTTTGCAGAATCATCTATCTCCCCGTTGCGATTTTAGTGCAAAGTTACGCCTTTTATCAATGAAAAACGAAAAAAGTCGATAATAAATTTCACTATCTGCAATAAATTTGGTAATTTTGCCACGCAATAAAATCAGCAAATAATAAAAACCACAAATAATGGCTAATAAGAAAGAACAAAACGCTGCCCCGACAATGGAAGAGCAGTTGAACAAATCAGAAGCTTTCTTCTTGAAATACAAGAAAGCAATCATCTATGGCGTCATCGCTCTTATCGTTATCGTCGCAGGCTGCATCCTCTACGACAACTACGTTTCCGGACCGCGCGAGCAGAAAGCAAGCACAGAGCTGGCTAAATCGCAGGAGCTTTTCAATCAGGAACAGTTCGACAAGGCTCTTCCCGGCTTCCAGAAGGTGGCCAGCGACTACAGCAGCACCGATGCCGGCAACCTGGCACAGCTCTACACCGGCCTGTGCTATGCCCAGATGGGCAAATGGGCCGAGGCAGTAAAAGCCCTCGAAGGGTTCAGCGGGAAAGGCGACCAGATTATCAGTCCTGCGGCTGAAGGTGCGCTGGGCAACGCATACGCCCACATGAACCAGCTCGACAAAGCGGTAACCCACTTGAAGAAAGCTGCCGAGAAGGCCGACAATAACAGCCTGTCGCCCACCTTCCTCATACAGGCAGGCGAGATTCTTGAAAGCCAGGGAAAGAAAGACGAGGCACTGAAACTGTACCAGCAGGTGAAGGATAAATACTTCAACTCGATGCAGTATCAGACCATCGACGCTTACATCGAACGCGCATCCGTCAAATAATGGCAACAGCACTCCATAACCTGTCGGACTACGACTTCTCGAAAGTCCCCGATGCCAGCAACATGTGCTTCGGCATCGTGGTATCAGAGTGGAATCCCGAAATCACGGGCGCCCTGCTCGAAGGGGCAGTAAAGACCCTCGAGAAGCACGGGGCTATCCCCGAGAACATCCACGTGAAGACGGTGCCGGGGTCATTCGAACTGGTTTACGGTGCCCACCACATGTCGCTCAACGACGGTTACGACGCCGTGATTGTCTTAGGCTGCGTCATCCGCGGGGAGACCCCTCATTTCGACTATATCTGCCAAGGAGTGACGGCAGGCATCTCGCGCCTTAACGCCACCGGCAACATCCCCATCATCTACGGGCTGCTGACCACCGAAAACCTTGAACAGGCACAGGAGCGCAGCGGAGGCCGCTTAGGCAACAAGGGCGACGAATGCGCCATCGACGCAATAAAAATGGCTAAGTTCTAATAACTTCAGGATTATAAATGCCAAGGCGGGTTCTTTCATCAGGGACCCGCCTTTTTAGCACAACAAATAAAGGGGAGGGAAATGAAAGATTTCGCAGCCATCGATTTTGAAACAGCCAACAGCAGCAAAGCCAGCGTGTGCAGCGTGGGGGTGGTGATTGTAGAAGACGGCGCCGTTGCCGACCGCTTTTACAGCCTCATCCGCCCCATACCCAATTATTACAGCTACCGGAACACACAGGTGCATGGCCTCGTGTTCGACGATACGGCCGACGCCCTGCCCTTTCCCGAGGTATGGGCTTCCATCGCCCCGAAGATATGCCACCTGCCGCTCGTGGCCCACAACAAGGCCTTCGACGAATCGTGCCTGAAGGCCGTATTCCAAGTCTACGGCATGGAATACCCCGACTATCCCTTCCTCTGCACGCTTGTAGCCGCGCGCCGCAAATACCGCAAACCGGCCCAAGTACCCAACCACCAGCTGCATACCATCGCCGCCCTTTGCGGCTACGACCTCAGCCGCCACCACCATGCCCTTGCCGATGCCGAGGCCTGTGCAGCCATCGCCCTCAAGCTACTATAAGCGTTTCAAACTCGTCATTTTAACACAACCGGTGCTTGTGTTTACCGAAAAAGCAGTACCTTTGCAGGCGTATTCACGATAACAATGATAACAACCGCTTTTTTATGGTACGACAATGTTTCATCCTCTTCGGGTGCCTGGCAATCGGCGAACTGATTGTCTGGACAACGGGAATCAAGCTGCCATCGAGCATCATCGGCATGCTCCTGCTTACGGCCTTGCTGCATTTCAAAGTAATCAAACTGGAATGGGTGCGCGGCATGACCGACTTTCTTATCGCTAACCTCGGATTCTTTTTCGTCCCCGCCGGCGTAGCCTTGATGCTTTATTTCGATGTCATCCGGGCAGAAATCATCCCCATCGGCTTGGCTACGGTCATCTCTACAGCCTTAGTGCTGGTGGTTACGGGGCAGACACATCAGATAGTGAGCAAGGGCGAGAAGAAAATAACAGACAAGCTGAAGCACCATTACCACAAAGAGGAGGAAGCGGCCGATGGAAATGCTCTCTAACCAATTTGCCCTGCTGGCACTCACCTTCGGCATCTATTTTGCATCGAGAAAACTGCAGCAGAAAACGGGATGGGTGCTCCTGAACCCGATTCTGATAACAATCGCTGCCATGATCGGCTATCTCAAGGTAACGGGCATCGCATACGAGACCTATCATGAGAGCGGCAAACTGATTGAGTTTTGGCTTAAGCCGGCTGTCGTGGCACTCGGCGTGCCGCTATACCAGCAGCTGTCGTCGATAAAGAAACAGTTTGTACCCATACTGATGTCGCAAATGACGGGCTGCTTGGTAGGTATCGTCAGCGTGGTTGTCACCGCAAAGTTTTTCGGCGCCTCCGATTCCGTTGTTACCTCGCTGGCCAGCAAGTCGGTAACTACGCCCATTGCCATGGAGGTGACTCAAACGCTGGGCGGCATCCCCTCGCTCACGGCGGCCGTTGTCGTCATCACGGGCCTCATCGGCGCCATCCTCGGTTTCAAGATGCTCAACATGGGGCATGTGCACAACCCGATGGCACGCGGACTGTCAATGGGTGCAGCATCGCATGCCTTAGGTGCCTCGGCCGCGATGGAGAAAGACGGTTTCGTGGGCGTATACGCCAGTCTCGGACTTACACTTAACGGCATACTCACGGCTCTGCTCGCTCCCTCCATCATCAGTATCATCAATATGGCGTATCGGGCGATAATGTAACATCTGCAATTCCCACAACCGCCGTTTTGATTTTTGGCCATTTTT
>DBRC01000005.1:55795-68320 GCA_002305505.1 Prevotella sp. UBA1378
TATAGCTATATTTCTTGGATTTATAGCTATAAATCTTTTAGCTAATCACAACTAGTTTTATGCAATATTATTTTTGTTTCTTGTTGTCTTTGCTGATGCAAAGATACGAATTTTTTAGCTAATCACAACTTAGCTCTTTTCTCCGTGTACGAACCCGGAGTTGATATATCGGCAAGGCCCTCTTCCAGAGGCTGTTCGTTGATGGTATACAGCTTATTACCAAGTTGAAAAGCAACATGAAGGGGGCGTTGATGAGTGTTTCTGACAAACTTCTGCTCAGGAAGAGGGCTATCATTGAAACCGTGAATGACGAGCTTAAGAACATTGCGCAAGTGGAACACTCAAGACATCGATGCTTCGATAATTTCATTGTCAATTTACTGGGTGCCATTGCTGCATATTGCTTATTTCCAAAGAAGCCGTGTATCAATGTACAAAGGGTATTAGATACACAACTCGCATTATTCTAAATTCGTCGAACTCACGTTAAATACGAATCTGCTTGTACGGATTCAGGCTGCTATTCCGCGCTGTCCCTATCGGCAAGCACGCGAAATGTATCCCGTATGGCTTGAAGGCTGGCAAGGCCAACGTCGGCCGTCGCAACATCCGCCACTCCCGGCCGGCATTGGACAAGCGTCTTGCCCGTTGGCGAGATAACAGCACTGCCTCCCACATACCGGCAACTGCTGTCGGCTCCCACCCTATTGGCCGCAATGAAATAGCACTGGTTTTCGATGGCCCGTGCCCGTGTGAGCACATGCCAAGCATTCATGCGTGCCTGCGGCCAATTAGCTACGAGCAGAATCATATCGTATTCGCCCATCCTTCCATAACGGCTCCATACCGGGAAACGGAGGTCGTAGCAGGTGAGCAGAAGTATCCTGAAGCCCATGTAACCGACAATCACCGGCGATTCTCCCGCTGTATAATACCGGTCTTCACGGCCGTATGTAAAAAGGTGGCGCTTATCGTAATAGTGTACTGTATCCGACTTTCCATCGATAAAATAATGGCGGTTGCGGTAACTGCCTTCCGCATCGACAACAGCAAGCGAACCGCATACTGCACATTGCCTTCCGGCTGCAACCGATTTCATCCAAGCAAGCGCTTCCGAAGTACTCTCGGCTTTGGCAATATTCTCCGGACGGGTAACAAAACCCGTTGCCCACATCTCCGGCAACACGTACAGGTCGGCTCCCGGCCGGGCATCCATCATCGCCTGGGCAGCAGAGATATTATGCTGCTCGTCCACCCATTTGATATCAGTCTGTAGAACAGATACTTTCATAACTTATATTCAACACTTGCTTCGTTTCTTGAGTGATACGGAAACGGTTGTCTATCCGTTCACCCACTAACCACAGGATACGGTTCCCGGCGTCGGTTACAACCAGCTGGCGGCGTTTATCGAAGAGCGTGCGTTTACGGTCTGTAAGATAATCGCTCACGAGTTTAGAGCCCCTCATTCCGAACGGCGTAAAACGGTCGCCTTCTGCTGCCGGGCGGATAATGAGCGGGAAGCGGGCAGCATACCCGTCTATGCTTACTGCATTTTTTGCACGCGACGGAGAAAAGCTCCCGCCAATTGTATTTACCTCAAACCGCAACCTCAGTTTGCCGTAAATATAAATACCGCACTCGGGAATGCGCATCGGATGCGGCAATTCTTCACAGGGTTCGATGATTAAACAATCACGGTCGATCAGCAAGTCGTGCGTCGGCGATGAAAACACGCGCCCCGGCGGTGCATCGAGGCGGGAGAAAACCTGCCCGGCTACTGGTGGGGGGAAACCATAATCGCGGAGTATTTCGAAAAGCAAGCTTTCGCTGGTGACATCCGCCTTACGCACCTTCCCCTCATTCACCACACGCCGTTTCGCCTCGCTCACTGCCTGGTCGTAAATTGCCGCAACCTCGGCCATACGTTCCGCCGTAGCCTGTATGTTCCCTACTACCCCTTGGTTTATGTCACGAAGCAACGGGAGGATGTTCAGCCTCACCTTGTTGCGCACCACATCGTCTACGAGATTGGTACTGTCGGTCACATAAGGCTGCTGCTTCGAGGCCAGATAGTCTGTTATTTCCTTCCGGCCGACGCACAGCAGCGGCCGGAGTATATATCCGTTGCGGGGGCGGATACCGCACAGGCCATGGACGCCCGTGCCGCGAATCAGATTAATAAGCAGCGTCTCCACGCTATCTTCCCGGTGATGAGCCACACAAATTCCCCGGGCATCAATGTCCCGGCGTAATTGTTCGAAATAAGCATAACGCAGCTGGCGCGCAGCCATCTCGATGCTTACCTTATGCAACTCGGCATAAGCACGCGTATCGAAATGCACCAGATGGAGCGCTACGCCGCGGTTTTCGCAAAGTTCCCTGACAAAGGCTTCATCGCGGTCCGACTCGTCGCCGCGCAGCTTGAAATTACAATGGGCGGCCTCAACCTCATATCCCATGTCGAGCAGCAGCAGCAGCAAAGCCACACTGTCGGCACCTCCGCTTAAAGCCACGATATACTTCCCGTTGCCGGCAAGAAGCCGGTGGCGCGCAATGTATCTCCTTACGTCATTCAACATAGAGCACCAATCCTTTCAGGTATTCGCCTTCGGGATGATAGATATTAACCGGATGGTCTGCCGGCTGATGCAACTGATGCAGGATGCGCACCTTGCGCCCGGCCATTGCAGCAGCCGTAAACACGGCATTGCGGAAATGGTCTTTCGTGACCACCTGCGAACAAGAGAACGTAAAGACGATGCCTCCGGGTTTTATCTTCTCGAAGGCCTTCATGTTCAACCGTGTATATCCTTTCAATGCATTGTGGAGAGCAGCACGGTGCTTGGCAAAGGCCGGAGGGTCGAGAATAATCAGGTCGTAGCGGCCGCCCGCCTGCTCAAGATACTTGAAGGCATCTTCGCAAAAGGCTTCATGACGCTTATCGCCGGGGAAGTTGAGCTCTACATTCTGGCGGGTCAGTTCGATGGCCTTGGCCGAGCTGTCTACCGAATGGACAAGCTGCGCCCCGCCGCGCAGGGCATAGAATGAAAAACCTCCGGTGTAGCAGAACATGTTGAGCACATGCCTGCCTTTAGCATAGCGTTCAAGCAGCGCGCGGTTCTCGCGCTGGTCGACGAAGAAGCCCGTCTTCTGTCCTTTCAGCCAGTCTACACGGAACTTCAACCCGTTCTCAACCGCCGTATTATCGCTGCCGCCGCCATAGATAAACCCGTTCTCCTGTCCCAGTTCGGCCTTGAACGGGAGCGTCGTCTCACTCTTATAGTAGACATTCTCTATCCGCTGTTCCATTACTTCGACCAATGCCTGCACCGCTTCTTCGCGGCACAGGTGCATGCCAACGCTGTGCGCTTGCATCACTGCCGTCTTCCCATACACGTCGACCACAAGCCCCGGCAGGAAATCCCCCTCTCCATGCACCAGCCTGTAAGTGTTGTTTTCCGGACTGCCGGCGACACCGATGGCAATGCGCATTTGCAGGGCTGCACGGAACTGCGAGCGCCAAAAGCCGGCGTCAATCGCACAGTCGCTGAACGAAAGCACGCGCACGGCAATCGCCCCGATTTGGTAATGCCCCACGGCGATAAACTTCCCTTCGCCCGTTATCACTCTGACTGTTTCGCCCTCGCCTATGCCCTCGTCGGCATGATGGATAGCCCCCGAGAACACCCAAGGATGGAAGCGGCGGAGGCTTTCTTCCTTACCTTTCTTTAGATATATTTGCTTGTACATTTTCTGCTGTTTTAATCAGTTGGTAATCGCCCGTTTGTTTCAAGCGCTGCAACTCATCGTAGAGCATGATACATGCCCACGCGTCCGTCGAAGCGTATTTCTTTTGTTTATCGCTCAGCACGTCGGCTTCCCAGTTGCTCAGCTGTTCGCGCTTGCTTATTTTCCCGCCGAAGAGATTGGCATAAAGCTTTTGCAGGCTCAAGTCTTCGATACCCACTTCCCGCACATGATCCTGCAGGTCGATGAAACGGCCGGGCTTAAAATCGGCTATCTTGTGCAGGGAGTTGATGTCATCGTGTAACGAAAGCCCTATCTTCGGCACCTTCTTGTCTTCCAACAAGCGCTTCAGGGCTGCCGTCATGCCCGTATGATTCAGCCGGAACAAGAAACAGATATGCCGCGTAGACACTTGCAAGAGGGCTACCTTATAGATGAGCCCCTTCTTGAACGAAGGGCGCGTCTCGGTATCGATGCCGAGTATCGGCTGTGAAAGCAGATAATCAACGGCCTTTTCCGTTTCCCCGGCACTGAGGATAACGATTATCCGCCCTTCGAAGCCCGCACGTGGCAAGGCTGCTATCAGTTTCTTATCGTATTTGTTATATATGATTTTTTTCATCCTTTATCTGTTTCAAGTTGCAAATTTACAAAAAAATGATGATTTTATAGTAAAATCTGACTTTTTTCAGCTACTTTTGCACTATTAAAAGAAACAGAAGCAGAAATGGCAAAGAAAAAGAAAGTACGTGCCGCCACCTCGTTCAGCGAGGCCATCGGTGCGAACAACATATTACACAATGAAAAAATAAACTTCATCCTCGGCATCATCTTCTTCGTGCTTGCCGTTTATTTCACCTTGTCGTTTATTTCCTTCTTCACCACAGGCAGCGCCGACCAAAGCCTTATAGAAACTCCCCGTGCAGGGGAAATCATGAACAGCAGGAGGGACTTTGCCAACAGCTGCGGTTCGTTTGGCGCTTACCTCTCCTTCTTTTTCATCAAGCGGTGTTTCGGACTGCCGGCCTTTATCATCCCGGCTTTCATGCTGCTCACCTCGGTAAACCTGATTAAGGCCTACAAAGTGAACCTGACGAAATGGTTCATGTGCCTGATGATTGTCATGATATGGGCATCGGTGACGTTGGCCAAGTTTCTCTCGCCCTTGTTCATCGACAGCCACTTCAATCCCGGCGGCGACCACGGCCTGTTCGTATGCCAATGGATAGAAAACCTTATCGGTTCGCCGGGGCTTATTGCACTGTTGAGTTTGATTGCGCTGGGATTCCTTACCTACATCAGCGCCGAGACAATTTACGTGATACGGAAGATGCTCAATCCGGTGAAGTTTTTCACCGACCGCATCCCATTCAAAATTGTAGATACCTCGGACAAAAAGAACTTCGAGGGCTATGAAACTTATATCAAAACGGTAGAAGACCCTCTTGTTTTCGATGACCCTGCCGCTCAAACCGTAGATTTCCCCGATGACGGCGAGCCCGTAATATCAGCACCGCCAGCCAGCGGAATAACCGATACGGAACATAAGGCGGAAAACAGCGACAACGACGTGGACCTGGAAATAGAAGTGGCTGAAAATGAAGCCTCGGCCACTGGAAAAACGATGGTCACTGTCGGACAAAAAGAACTTGAACCGTATGATCCGAAGCGCGACTTGGAGAATTACCACTACCCGACGCTCGACTTGCTGAAACAATACGAGGACGGCGGGAAGCCCTATATCGACATGGCCGAACAAACGGCTAATAAAAACCGTATCGTAGAGGTACTCCGCACCTTCGGCGTGGAAATCAGCACTATCAAAGCTACTGTTGGCCCCACCATCACGCTCTACGAAATCACGTTGGCTCCGGGTGTACGCATCTCGAAAGTGAGAAGCCTTGAAGATGATATTGCACTCTCGCTCTCGGCTCTCGGCATCCGCATCATCGCCCCGATACCCGGAAAAGGCACTATCGGTATCGAAGTGCCGAACGCCAAACCGAGCATCGTATCAATGGAAAGCATACTCAACTCGAAAAAGTTCCAAGAGACGAATATGGATTTGCCGTGTGCCCTCGGAAAAACGATAACCAACGAGGTTTTTATGTTCGACTTAGCCAAAATCCCCCATTTGCTTGTTGCCGGTGCCACCGGCCAAGGTAAATCGGTGGGTTTGAATGCCATTATCACTTCCCTGCTTTACAAGAAACACCCGTCGGAAATGAAAATCGTGCTCATCGACCCTAAGAAGGTGGAATTCAGCATCTACAATCCGCTGGTAAACCACTTCCTGGCCAAGGTACCCGACGAAGATGCCGACCCGATCATCACCGATGTAACCAAGGTTGTGCGCACGCTCAACTCGCTCTGTAAAGAGATGGACACGCGCTATGACCTACTGAAAACCGCCTATGTGCGCAATATTAAGGAATACAACCATAAGTTTATCTCGCGACAGCTGAATCCCGAGAACGGACACAAATACATGCCTTACATTGTAGTGGTCATCGACGAGTTCGGCGATTTGATAATGACGGCAGGCAAGGAAATCGAACTGCCCATTGCACGCATCGCCCAGCTGGCACGTGCCGTCGGCATACACATGGTGATTGCCACCCAGCGCCCCACCACCACAATCATCACCGGCAACATCAAAGCCAACTTCCCCGGGCGCATCGCCTTTAAGGTGAGTGCAGGCATCGACTCGAAGACAATTCTCGACCGCACCGGTGCACAGCAGCTGATAGGCAGGGGCGACCTGCTCTTCCTGAGCGGCAGCGAACCGGTACGTGTGCAATGTGCTTTCGTTGACACGCCCGAGGTTGAACGCATTAACGACTATATCTCGATGCAGCAAGGATACATGTCGGCATTCGAATTGCCCGAACCGGATATGGCCGACGGCGACAGCTTAGGCAGCGCGGCAGATGTCGACATGCAGCATCTCGACCCGATGTTCGAGGACGCAGCACGCTTGATTGTCATCAACCAAAGCGGCTCGACGAGCTTGATTCAGCGCAAGTTCGCCATCGGCTACAACCGGGCCGGCCGACTGATGGATCAACTGGAGAAGGCCGGTGTGGTGGGTTCGGCACAAGGTTCGAAACCGCGCGAGGTGCTTATCCAGGACGAGGTAAGCCTTGAAAACCTGCTTTCCAACTTCAGGCGATAGCTTAAAACGGATTTATTTGTTTCAATGAACAAGATAATTATGAAAAAGAAGATAATCACCCTCATGCTGTGCTCCGCGATGGGCATAACACACGGACTGGCCATTACCGCCAAACAGGTATTAGACAAAACGGCCGCAACACTGAGCAACAAGGGCGGCATATCAGCCAACTTCACGATGTCGAGCAAGCAATACGGCAACATAAGCGGTAGCATTACCGTTAAAGGCCGGAAGTTTCATGCCTCGACCCCCGTTGCAACCATTTGGTTCGACGGTAAAACGCAATGGACGTATATGAAGAAAAACGACGAGGTGAACGTGAGCACGCCCAACGAGGCACAGCTGCAAGCCATCAACCCTTATAACTTCATTCATCTTTATAAAAGCGGCTTCAGCTACACGATGACAGCCCAAGGTACAGGATATGTGCTGCACCTTACTGCAACCGGTGCCAAGAACGGTATCCAAGAAATGTATATCACGGTAGATAAGAAATCGTATGTACCCTCGCAGGTAAAGATGCGCCAAGGCAAGGCATGGAGCACCATCGACATATCGGGATTCACGAAGTCGAACGCCGGCGATGCTGTCTTCCGCTTTAACCCGAAAGATTACCCACAAGCAGAAATAATCGACCTGCGATGAACCGGCTGCCCCTCTTCTGCATGCTCCGCCGCAACGTGAGGCTGAGCGAAAGGCGAAGTCCGCTGTTTGAACAAAACAAGGCCTCCGGCATATTCATATATATCGGATTTGCCATCATGTGCATCTACCTCATAGCCATCGGTACGATGCTCGGATGGGCGACGCGGGGAGGCAACTGGACACTGATTTTCGGTGTAATGCCATTCATCCTCCTTTTAGACTTCATTATCAGGTTCGGCTCGCAACAAACGCCTACGATGCTTATCAAACCGTATTTGCTGATGCCAGTTAAGAGCGACCGCGTTATCGACTGTTTCATCTGGTCGTCGTTCATCAGCACCAACAATTTCGTCTGGCTGGCCCTCTTCCTCCCTTACGTCTTCCTTTGCTTCTGCGGGGGGATGCCGCTCGTGCATTCCCTTCTGCTATTACCGGCATGCTTCCTGATTATCCTTATCAACAGCCAGTGGTATATGCTTGTACGCACGCTTATCAACCATAAGATATGGTGGTGGGCACTGCCGGTATCGGTATATGCCTTGATGCTCCTGCCGATTTTGCTTGATTTCGAAAAAGGCGTGGAACAGATATTCGACGCCTGCACCGACTATGGCTTCACGCTTCCTTTGGCGGCTGTTTATATTGCCGTCTTTTCCGGACTGTTTCTGATTAACCGCGTTGTCCAACGCCACTTTGTATACGAAGAGATTGCACGGGTAGAAAAAACCAATCTGAAACATGTATCACAGTTCGCTTTCCTCAACCGCTTCGGGCAAATCGGCGAATATCTGAAACTCGAAATAAAAAGCACCCTGCGCAACAAGGCCATCAAGCAGCGCTTCATCAGCGGCGTATGCGTCATAGCGATGCTCAGCGGTTTGCTGGCCTATACCGATGTGTACGAAGGGAGGTTCGCCGTCAATATGTGGTGTCTTTACTGTTTCCTGTTCTTTGGTGCTGTCAACCTCGTGAAACTGATGGGGCCGGAGGGGAACTACATCGACTTGCTGATGGTGCATAAAGAGAATATCCTTGCACTCCTGAAAGCTAAGTATTACTTTTATCTTGCCATCCTCTTTCTGCCTTTCATCATCCTCCTGCCCCCGATTATCTCGGGTAAGTTTTCACCGATGATGGTACTGGCCTATCTGCTTACAACGGCAGGCCCCAACTATTTCCTGCTTTTCCAGCTGGCTGTGTACAACAAGCAGACGCTTGCCCTTAATAATAAGGTGACGGGAAAAGGCAATTTCGAGAATACGTTGCAGCTGATTGTCGAGGCTGTAGTGTTTTTCCTGCCGGTGATGGTCAACCAGCTGCTTACTTCCCTCTTCGACGAGACTACGGCTTATACCATCCTCATTATTACCGGTGCCCTCTTCATGCTCTCCTACCCTCTGTGGATGCGCAACATCTACAAGCGGATGATGGTGCGCAGATACCGCAACCTGGAGGGGTTCCACGAAACAAGATAACATTATTATTCATTACATAACCCACACAATACAATGAAACAGATACTTATTTGCATTGCGCTCGTCATCTCGATCAATGCGCCGTCTAAGACAAGAATGACCAACTACCTGTTTGCTTACTTCACCGGGAACGCACCGGAAAAAGAACAAATCCACTTTGCCTTGAGCAATGACGGATTCAACTACACACCGCTCAATGCCGGACTGCCGATTATCAAAAGCGACACCATCGCCATCATGAAGGGGGTACGCGACCCGCATATCCTCCGCGGCGAAGACGGATGGTTCTATATGGTAGTCACCGATATGCAATCCTCGCGCGGATGGAGCAGCAACCGCGGCATAGTACTGATGCGCTCAAAAGACCTCATCAACTGGAAGCACCATACGGTGCATTTTCCAGAAAAGTACAAAAGCACCCAATTCGGGAACGTGACACGCGTTTGGGCACCGCAAACTATTTACGACCCTACCGCTGGTAAATATATGGTATACTTCTCGCTGTTGTCCAACGACGGGAAAATACCTTACGACCGCGTATATTACTGTTATGCCAATGCCGACTTCAGCGACCTTGAAGGGGAACCGCGCGTGCTCTTCGATTTCGGCGAACCGACCATAGATACCGACATTGTGCGCGATGCCGATGGCCTTTACCACTTGTTTTTCAAGACAGAACAAGACCGCAAGCATAAAGGTATCAAGAAATATACATTCACCGACCTGCATGCTACCGCCACATGGACGCTGCGCGAGGGTTTCTGCGAAGTGACCGACCGCGACGTGGAAGGTGCCTGTGTATTCCCGCTGATTCAGGGCGGCTGGTGCCTGATGTACGACTGTTATCGCGACCACCACTACCAGTTTGCCAAGTCGGCCGACCTCAACACATTCACCTTCGTGCAGAATACAGCCACGAAAGGGGCATTTACCCCGCGCCACGGCACAACACTGCAAATCACCAGAAAAGAAATGAAGCGCCTGCTGAAGGCTTTCCCTCCAGCCAAATAGGACGTGCCCATGTATTTTACAGGAATCATCATAGCCGTAAGCACATTCCTTGTCATCGGCATCTTCCATCCCATAGTCATCAAGATGGAATACTACACGGGCACACGCTTCTGGTGGGTATTCCTCTTGTTGGGCACCGGCTCCGTTGCCGCAGCCCTTTTTGTGGCCGATGTTGTTTTTTCGAGTATACTGGGCGTTATCGGGGCATCCTTCCTCTGGTCGATAGGCGAACTGTTTGAGCAACGCAAGCGTGTGCTCCGCGGATGGTTCCCGAAGAACCCTAAGCGGGCCGGAGAATACGAACAGAAAGCATGAAGACGCTATTGATCCTCGTCGGTAAGACAACCGGAAAACATTTCCAAGCAGGCATCAGCGACTATATCGGGCGCATCAGCCATTACATGCCTTTCGAGCTCATCACCATCCCCCAACTCAAAAACACCAAAAGCATGGCGGAAGAGCAGCAGAAACAGGCCGAAGGCGAACTGATACTCCACCAGATACAGCCGGCCGATACCGTGGTGCTCATGGATGAACACGGGCGTGAACTGCGGAGCGTAGAATTCGCCCGCTGGCTACAGCAGAAACAGCAGAACACCCGCCGCCTCGTTTTCGTCATCGGCGGCCCCTACGGTTTCTCGGCCGATGTATACAGCAGGGCCAACGAACTGTTGTCGTTGTCGAAGATGACCTTCTCACACCAGATGGTGCGGCTCATCATGACCGAACAACTCTACCGTGCCTGTACCATTATCCGGGGTGAGCCATACCACCATGAATAGTTAAAGTCCGTTAACCAAGGTACAAAAATAAATGACGCCTGATTATTTTTTGATTAAAAATGCGTACCTTTGCAGATGCAAACCAAGGAGAGTTGGCAGAGTGAACGATCGCGCTGGACTCGAAATCCGGTATACCCTTTCGGGTATCGGGGGTTTGAATCCCTCACTCTCCGCATCGAAAGAGGCATCTCGCTAACATTGTGGGATGCCTCTTTTCAATAAACAGCCCTAAAGCCCGTTACACAAACAGGAATGCCTATGAATCCAGCCAGCCCCCTCCGTCCCCACCCGAAAGATGCAACTGCCTGCGGCATCGTATCTGCCATCTGCCCGAACAGGCTTGCCGCGCTATCGGCCTGCATCGCCTTGGTGCTTTTCTTCCTGCCTGCAGCCAGTGCACGGCATAAGATTTTCTCGCCGGTGGTGAAAACCCTCCGTGTGACAGTCAATCAAGACTGGCTCTCACCGCCCGTGATGGTTTTAGGGCAAGGCGACGTGCTCAACGTCAGTTTCGACCATCTTTCACATCAATACCACCGGTTCGTTTACCACATAGACCACTGCGAAGCCGACTGGACAATATCTGAAGCTGTCTTTGAGAACGACTTCCTTAGCGGGTTCAATGACAATCCTATAGAAGACTATCAAAACTCTGTAAATACTACCGTTGACTACACCCACTACAGATTCCAGCTACCTAACGACCGCTGCCAGCTGAAACTGAGCGGTAACTACCGGCTGACGGTATATGATGCGGACAACGAGAATGAGAAAGTATTAGAAGCAGAGTTCATGATTGCCGAACAAAGCATGAACGTAGGACTTGAGGTGACTGCCAATACCGACATAGGATTGAATAAAAGCTACCAGCAAGTATCAATGTCAGTGGGCTATAATAAATGGAATGTAACCAATATTGACGAGCAAATATCCACCGTGGTGATGCAAAACGGATGTGAGGCCAGCGCAAAAAGGAATGTGCGCCCCAACCTGATCAACAACCGCGGACTGGTATGGGAACACAACCGGCAACTCATTTTCGAAGCCGGAAACGAGTACCGAAAGTACGAAGTATTAGCCACAAGCCATCCCACGATGGGCATTGAGCACATAAACTGGGACGGACACCATTACCATGCTTACCCGTACATCTCGGAGCCACGCCCCAACTACCTGACAGACAAGGACGCCGACGGGGCTTTCTACATCCGTAACAGCGACAACACGGAAAACGATTATACAACCGACTATGTATTTGTGCATTACAAACTTAAGTCGCCGGAAATAACAAACGGCCGCGTCATCATCAACGGTAATTGGGCCACTGACGCCAACAGGCGGACATACACAATGGAATACGACAGCAGCGACGGCACCTACAATGCCACAGTAATGCAGAAGATGGGATACTATAATTACCAGTATCTGGTAGAGCATCCCGACGGCTCATTATCCATACCGCCCACCGAGGGCAGCTACTACCAAACGGAGAACAGATACCAAGCCTTGGTATACTACAAAGGGACGACCGACCGCACATGGAGAATCACAGGCTATCGCCAGCTGATTTTCGAATAGACGGCCGATCTCCAACCCTCCGGACTTCCTCCCCACACTAATCAGAATCGCCCCATGCCGGCGATTTCAGCATACTCTTTCCCTTTCGGGGGGGGGGGGGGGGGGGGGG
>DBRC01000007.1:0-4076 GCA_002305505.1 Prevotella sp. UBA1378
CCGTTGTAATCGACCACTCTACCACCTCTCCAAACAACCTTTCGATTGGCTTCTGGTCTAAAAGCGAGTGCAAAGGTAATACCTTTTTTCTGTACAAGCAAATTTTTCATTCACTTTTTTGCACGGGAATTGTATTTTTGCTAATTTTGCACCATGATTTATCCAAAACATTTTGAAAGCAAAATAGGATTCGACGAGATACGCCTACTGATAAAGCAACGGTGCTTGAGCACACTGGGAAAAGAAATGACAGACGAGTTAACCTTTTCCGACGATGCCGGGACTGTGAACGAGTGGCTCGAACAGATAAGGGAATTCAGGCGGCTGCAAGAAGAGGCACCGGAATTTCCGCTCAACTATTTCTTTGACGTGAGGCAGGCTGTCGCCCGGCTGCGGTTAGAGGGCACTCACCTGGAAGAAAACGAATTGTTCGACCTAAGGCGGTCGCTGGAAACCATCAGCAAAATCGTAACCTTCTTGAAAAACAATGAGGGCACGGGAAACGAGGATGACGAAAGAGCCTATCCCTACCCTGCCCTGCACCGGCTGGCTGCCGACGTGCTGACTTATCCGGCTGTCATCCGGCGCATCGATTCGATTCTCGATAAGTTCGGAAAAATCAAAGACAGTGCCTCCATGACGCTGGCCGGAATCCGCCATGAACTGTCGCAAACGGAAGGCAGCATCTCGCGCACACTATATTCTATCTTGCGGTCGGCCCAGTCGGAGGGACTCGTCGACAAAGACATTACCCCAACCTTACGCGACGGCAGACTGGTAATCCCGGTAGCCCCGGGGCTGAAGCGGAAAATCCGAGGTATCGTCCACGACGAATCGGCCACCGGGAAAACAGTGTTTATCGAACCGGCGGAGGTGGTGGAGGCCAATAACCGCATCAGGGAACTGGAAAGCCAGGAACGGCGCGAGATAATCCGCATCCTCACGGTGTTTGCCGACGAAATACGACCGCATGTGAAAGACATTCTGGAGTCGTACCGTTTCTTGGCCACCATCGATCTTATCAGGGCGAAAGCAGAATTCGCCCATCTCACATCAGGATTCGAACCCGAAGCAGAGGATTACCCCTATATCGACTGGGTACGGGCTGTTCACCCGCTGCTACAGCTCTCACTGGAAAAACAAGGGAAACAGGTGGTGCCACTGGACATCATGCTTACAACGGAAAAACGCCTGCTGATTATCTCCGGCCCCAACGCCGGCGGAAAGTCGGTATGCCTGAAAACCGTCGGCTTGCTACAATACATGCTGCAATGCGGCCTGTCGGTACCTGTGGGCGACCGCTCTAAGATGGGCATATTCAAGAACATAATGATTGATATCGGCGACGAGCAAAGCATCGAGAACGATTTGAGTACTTACTCCAGCCATTTGATGAACATGAAGAACATGATGAAACAGGCCGACGGGCAAACACTGCTGCTGATCGACGAGTTCGGCGGAGGTACGGAACCGGCCATCGGAGGAGCCATAGCCGAATCGGTGCTGAACCAGTTTTGCAAGAAGCAGGCGTTCGGCGTCATCACGACCCACTATCAAAACCTGAAACACTTTGCCGAAGACCACAAGGGAGTGGTAAACGGGGCTATGCTGTACGACCGCCATGAGATGCGACCGCTGTTCCAGTTGGCCATCGGCCAGCCGGGGTCGTCGTTCGCCATAGAGATTGCCCGCAAGACGGGGCTTCCCGAGGAAGTTATCCGGGAGGCCAGCGACATCGTCGGTTCAGAATACATACAAAGCGATAAATACCTGCAAGACATCGTGCGCGACAAGCGCTACTGGGAGGGCAAGCGGCAGACTATCCACCAGCACGAAAAGACGCTGGAGCAGAAGATACAACGATACGAGTCCGACATCGCCGAACTGGAGAAGCAGCGCAAAGACATCCTGCGGCGCGCGAAGGAACAGGCGGAGGAGCTGCTGCGCGAAAGCAATAAAAAGATAGAGAACGTTATCCGCAGCATCAAAGAAAGTCAAGCAGAAAAAGAGGAAACAAAAAAAATAAGGGAAGAGCTGAAAGCGTTTAAGGACGGGGTATCGGAAATAGACGCAAGGGCAAACGACGAACTAATCGAAAAGAAAATACTCCAAATACAGGCCCGGAAAGAGCGGCATGAAAAGCGTAAGGCCGAGAAGAAAAGCCAGAAAGAACGAAAGGCGCAGAGCGGAACGGAGGCGGAAAGTGTAAAAACGCCGGAAAGCAACGGGACAACGATTAAGGCTGGCGACACCGTGCGCATTAAAGGACTGACCACCGTGGGGAAGATAGAAACGACGGACGGAAAGATGGCGACCGTTATTTTCGGCGGCATGCGCACAAAAATGCGCACCGACCGCCTGGAGCCTGCCAATGAGCCCAAGAAAGAAGAACCGCAGGCATATATATCCGTAAGCCGTAAAACCCGCGAAACGATGGATGAGCGCAAGCTGAACTTTAAACAAGACATTGACGTGCGTGGCATGCGCGGCGACGAGGCCATCAATGCCGTTACTTATTTTATTGACGACGCCATACTCGTAGGCATGAGCCGCGTGCGCATCCTGCACGGAACGGGCGGCGGCATCCTAAGACAGCTAATCAGGCAATACCTGGATACAATACCAAACATAAAAGACTTCCGCGACGAACATGTACAGTTCGGAGGGGCGGGCATCACCGTGGTGGATTTGGAATAACCCGGCTAACAATGAGCGTTAACGTCTTTTTAGCGGACAACTTGAGATTACCCAAACGCACCGTCCGCTCTTCGGTGGAGAATGGCACAAGCAACCACATTCACGGGGCGGAAATGGAAGCCGTACTGCGACTTGCCGGCGAAATAGCGAAAAAACACGTGGAGAATGGAGACATTGCGGAGTATGGCGGCCTTTCCGTTCCAAAGCAAACTTGTTGAGAAAGGCAAGGCGGAATTCAACTTCAACATCCACATCACCAAGCCCGTTGTGCGACTCTCACCCTCGCGCAAGTATTTCACGCTCTCGGGCGTAAGTTATGAACGTGTAGAAACACTGGCGAAGAAGACGAAGACAAAACCGTCGGGCGGCGAGGAGGAGATGCCGTAACCTCATTGCGACAGCGGAGCGATGGTGGCAAGTCGTCGTCCTGCTGTCTTTCGATTAGTAATTTATTGAAGAACTAAACCTTATGTTCGTAAATGTTAACCATACTTTAGGGCAATGGAGGTTCGACGATAAATGAGTTTTAATAGAAACTGTAATAATATTCACTTGATAAAAGAAAAAGAAATGAAGAAACTATTTTTATCATCATCATTCAAAGATGTTGCAAATCTATTGCCTGATTTTGTTGATCAAGACTTAAAAGGGAAGAAGATTACATTTATTCCGACAGCCAGTATTCCTGAATCAATGAAGTTCTATGTTGGTACAGGTAAGAAAGCTCTCCAAAAGTTAGGACTTATAGTTGATGAATTGGAATTAACCCAAGCGACATCACAGGAAATTCTCAATAAACTCAGTGAGAACGATTATATCTATATCACAGGTGGGAATACATTTTTTCTGCTTCAAGAGTTAAGAAAAACGGGAGCGGACAAAATAATCGTTGAGCAAATTCAAAAAGGAAAGTTGTACATAGGAGAATCGGCTGGTTCCATGATTTTATCTCCTAACATAGAATATGCGAATGAAATGGATAATGTGAAGAAAGCTCCTGAACTTGAAAACTTCTCCGCATTAGATGCCATTAATTTTTATCCGTTACCACATCACACAAATTTCCCGTTCAAAAAAGCGGTGGAGAAAATTATATCCAAATACGGAACTACACTAAACCTTTATCCGATAAGTAACTCTCAAGTCATATTGGTTGATGACGAAAATATAAAAGTAGAAAGCAAATAAAGGAGCAATCCATTGGTACATCATCTTTTAGTTATATTTAAGAAAGGGCGCGGATTCAACAAGTAAGTGCATATTTAGCGGCTCACCTGCATAACCCTGTGTTTGGAAATCCTGGCAAAGTGGTAACCCGGATTCAGAATGAGCAATTTCTGTTTTTGCCGTAAAAGAAGAAAAGGATTGCTGCCCTAAAG
>DBRC01000007.1:4146-21506 GCA_002305505.1 Prevotella sp. UBA1378
ATTTTTCTGAGATAATTGGCCAAATTAGCTTATTTCCTGTAAAGCACTCTTTTTACGGTTGAACTTGCATTTAATCCAAATCGTACAAGCATCTTGTACTCCTGCTACAAGGTGCTTGTACTCTTGCTACAAGGTGCTTGTAGTCATGCTACAAGGTGCTTGTACGATTTCAATACGTTAGTTATCACTTTGCCAGACTTTCCAAACACAGGGCTTTACGAGTGCACCGATAAATGGCCAAAAATCAAAACAGGGGTATATTCTCCGCCTTGCAACGGCGGTGCCGCCCTTTGCGCTGCGGCGGCATCGCCGTCCGGATTAACGTGATATCCTTATCCCGAACTCAAGTCGGCATTCCTAACTATGTTGCATTTAATTTAAAAATACAGGCAATAAAATCGTATAAAACACGTTATTCCAACATATTTGAACAATCCCCTAAAACATGTTCACTATGAAAATATTGATTTACGGAGCAGGTGTCGTAGGCAGTACATACGGCTGGCTACTTCACAATAAAGGACATGATGTGACCATACTTGCCCGCAGTGAGAAAAGAAACGCCTTGCGTGAAAATGGCATCCATATTGTCTGCCAAGATTTCAGAAATGGCGAAAAGAAAGTGTCGGACATTATATTCAATCCGCATATTATAGATGAATTATCGGCAGACAATGATTTCGACTACATCATTGTCGCTACAAACAAGTTGCAGCTTCCAAGTGTGCTGCCTTCATTGAAAGCTGGTGCAGGAAAAGCGAATATCGTTTTCTTCCAAAACAATTGGGATTCTTTCGACGAGATAGCCTCTTATCTGCGTCCTGAACAGTATTTTTTCGGCTTCCCTTTTATGGTGGGCGGAGGAAGGAACGGTTTGGAAATACGGAGTTGTATTTCCGGACTAAAATATTCCTGCACCCCCTTGGGCGAAACAAACGGAAGTGTGACGGAGAGAATACGTAAATTTGCTGATATATTGGAAGAAGCGAATTTGAAGCCAAGCATATCTTCCCGGATTCTTGTCTGGCTTATATCTCATTATGCCACAGCTGCCGGGCTCTCCGCAGGTGTCATATATGCAGGTGGTGCAGCGCAATTCATTGAAGAAACCGATATACTTAAACAAACAATATGTGCTATTCGCGAGGGATTTGCCATTTGTAAAAAGAGGGGCATAAATCCTAAAGACGAGAAAGCAAACAGACTCTACCGCCTCCCCTTGTTCCTTGCCGTGCCCATCGCCAAAAAAATATATGCGGACGAAGCATTGCAAAAAATGTTCGACGGACATGTCACTCATTCACCCGACGAAATCCGGCAAATGCTGGATGATATGATTGAGGGCGGAAAAACATACGGTATAAACACGCCATGTCTTGCCAAGATGAGAGAGGAAATCAACCGTATGCACGGACATTTCAAGAAGAAATAATACCGGCTCTACACCCAAAACAAACGAAGATATAACTGCAAACTAAAAATATGACGTCATTTTCCTGCAAATATGACGTCATATTTCGTTGGAAATGAGTATATTTGTCGCCAAGTAACAAAAGACCCTGCCAACGGCAGAGAAAGTTCCTCGCTCTGACGATCACCTGCGAAGAAGACGAAGACAAAACCCTCTGGCAGCGGAGCATCGGAAGAACACCGTAAAACCATTTGAAAGCGGAACGATGACCTTATAGCCATCGCTCCACTTTCATTCATAATCGAATAACAATTAAAATAAGAAGATATGGCACGAGCAACAACAAAAGCAGATTTAATAATATCCGCAAACGGACATTTCGAAAAAATGTGGAAACTCATCGATAATATGAGCGAGGAACAACAGAAAGCAACTTTTGCGGAAGAAATGGCATCGGCTGGTAAAGAAACACATTGGGGTCGGGATAAAAACCTACGCGATGTGCTTGTGCATCTGTACGAATGGCATCTGTTATTGCTAAATTGGGTAAAAGCTAACAGTAACGGTGAACGCAAACCTTTTTTGCCTGAGTCGTATAATTGGAAAACCTATCCAACAATGAATGTTGATTTTTGGAAGAAGCACCAAAATACGCCATTGGAGGAAGCCAAAGCACAGTTAAGAGAAAGCCACAAAGCTGTAATGTCACTGATAGAGCAATTCTCCAGTGATGAACTCTTTGCCAAGGGAGCACTAGTTTGGACGGGGACTTCCCCACTCGGAGCTTACTGTGTTTCGGCAACTGCAAGCCATTATGATTGGGCTATGAAGAAAATAAAGCTGCATATTAAAACCTCTAAGAAATAATACCCGCTTCCAAAGTCAGCGTGCTGAAGCTATGCCGTCCAACATAGTAGCCCAACGGAGTACAAATGCCACACGCCAAGCCTATGGCTTTAAGACGGGTAAGTAGTTTCCCTTTGCTCATCGTATCGGGGCGAATGCCAAGAGCTTTACCTTGCACTGCAGCGGCATAAAAATCCGGAATATTTTTGTTAGTTTCACAGAATTATTGTATTTTTGTACTCAAATTTTAAAATTGGATATCCATTGATAGAGAAACATATTGTTTTAGAGGACATTGACCCCGTCATATTCTACGGAGTGGGCAATACTAATTTGCAGATGCTCAAGTCGCTTTTCCCTAAGTTGCGCATTGCCGCACGCGACAACGTGATGCGCATTCTCGGCGACGAGGAACAAATGGCCACACTGGAAGAGAACGTGGAAACAATGCGCAAGCACGTGCTGAAATTCAACTCACTGAAAAGCGAAGACATCCTCGACATCGTAAAAGGCAAGAAAACACATGAAGAAGCCCCCGACGGCGTGGTCGTCTACAGCATGTCGGGACGCCCAATCAAGGCACGAAGCGAAAACCAACAGAAGCTGGTAGACGCATACATACGAAACGACATGGTATTTGCCGTAGGCCCGGCCGGTACAGGGAAGACTTACCTCAGCATAGCCCTTGCCGTCAAGGCACTGAAAGAAAAAACAGCAAAGAAAATCATCCTCTCACGCCCGGCCGTGGAGGCCGGTGAGAAGCTGGGGTTCCTGCCGGGCGACATGAAAGAAAAGATTGACCCTTACCTGCAGCCTCTTTACGACGCGCTCGAGGATATGCTCCCCGCCACGAAGCTGCAAGAGATGATGGAGAAACATGTGATACAGATCGCCCCCTTGGCCTTCATGCGGGGACGGACACTGAGCGACGCAGTTGTGATACTGGATGAAGCCCAGAACACCACCCCCGCGCAAATCCGTATGTTCCTCACGCGGATGGGCTGGAACACTAAAATGATTATCACGGGCGATATGACACAAATCGACCTGCCCCGTACCCAACTGAGCGGGCTGAGAGAAGCGCTCGACATCCTTAATGGCGTTGAAGGTATCGGGATTGTGGAACTGAACCGCAAAGATATCGTAAGACATAAGCTGGTGACGCGCATCGTAAACTCTTACGAGGCATACGACAAAAAAATGAATAAGGCTGATAAACCGGCAGTAACCGGTACGATGCCCCCTCCCGGAACATGAACTCATAAACATAAAAACAGCAATGAAAGCATTAACAAAGACCGACTTCCACTTTGATGGACAGAAAAGCGTGTACCACGGAAAAGTGCGCGACGTGTACAACATCAACGACGACTTGATGGTAATGGTTGCTACCGACAGAATCTCGGCTTTCGACATCATCCTGCCAAAAGGCATTCCTTTCAAAGGGCAGGTACTGAACCAGATTGCAGCGAAATTCCTTGATGCCACGACCGACATCTGCCCCAATTGGAAATTGGCAACGCCCGACCCAATGGTAACTGTCGGCCTGAAGTGCGAAGGATTCCGCGTCGAAATGATTATCCGCGGCATCCTTACCGGCTCTGCCTGGAGAGATTACAAAAACGGATGCCGGGAGATTTGCGGTGTGCGACTTCCCGACGGAATGCGGGAGAACGAACGCTTCCCGGAGCCAATTATCACCCCGACCACCAAGGCCGACGAAGGGCACGACTTGAATATATCCAAAGAAGAAATCATCGCACAGGGCATCGTGTCGGCGGAAGACTATGCTGTAATGGAGGACTACACCCGCCGGCTCTTCGGGCGCGGGCAAGAGATTGCCGGAAAACAGGGGCTAATACTCGTCGACACGAAATACGAGTTCGGAAAGCGCGACGGGAAGATTTACCTCATCGACGAAATCCATACGCCCGACTCCAGCCGCTACTTCTATGCCGACGGATATGAAGAAAAGCTGTTGAAAGGGGAACCACAGAAACAGCTGTCGAAAGAATTCGTACGCCAATGGCTCATCGAACACGACTTCATGAACGAACCTGGACAGCAAATGCCCGAAATCACCGACGAATATGCCGAAAGCGTAAGCGACCGCTATATCGAACTTTATGAACACATCACGGGCACACGGTTTGATAAGGCTTCGGAAGAAGGCGACATCGCCGCCCGCATCGAAAAGAATGTGAACGAATACCTCAGAGCGGGAATATAAAGGATTCTAATGTACAGGCAAGAAGAGATAAAACCCTACAGCAACGGTGAAAAAGGCAAGCAGGTAGAACAGATGTTCGACAACATAGCCCCTACCTACGATGCGCTCAACCACCGTCTCTCATGGGACATCGACAAGGGCTGGCGCCGGAAGGCCATCTGCCAATTATTGCCGTACGGGCCGAAGGAAATACTCGACGTGGCAACCGGGACGGGCGACTTTGCCATCCAAGCAGCACGGATACTGC
This sequence comes from Prevotella sp. UBA1378, assembly GCA_002305505.1. Lineage (GTDB taxonomy): Bacteria > Bacteroidota > Bacteroidia > Bacteroidales > Bacteroidaceae > Prevotella. The sequence goes on from DBRC01000007.1 coordinate 8,881, forward strand.
ATCCGGAACACCTTACCGGGGCTGACATCAGCGAAGGAATGATGGAAATCGGGCGCAGGAAAGTTGAAGAATCCGGACTCTCCGATATAATATCTTTCGTGAAAGAAGACTGCATGCACCTCTCTCTTGCCGCTAACCGATACGATGCTGTAACGGCAGCTTTCGGCATCCGGAATTTCCCCGACCTCGACCAAGGCCTCAGAGAGATTCACCGCGTGCTCAAACCCGGAGGGCATCTCTGTATCGTGGAACTCACCACACCGGTGAAATTCCCCATGAAGCAACTCTTCAGGCTCTACGCCCATACAATACTGCCTTTCTATGGGCGGCTGGTATCAAAAGACCACAGCGCCTACAGCTATCTTACCGCAACCATAGAAGCCTTCCCGCAGGGAGAGCACATGGTGGGGATACTGGAAAAGGCCGGATTCTCTGACGTGCGGTTTAAGCGCCTCACGTTCGGCATCTGCACGATGTATTTCGCTACAAAATGAGACAACAACAAATTATCACGTACGAATATGGACAAATACGGATTAATAGGTTACCCATTGGGCCATTCCTTCTCCATCAGCTACTTCAACCAGAAATTTGCTGACGAAGGCATCAATGCCAAGTATGAAAACTTTGAGATTCCGACCATCGAGTCGCTCCCCGAAATACTCGACTCGAACCCTGACTTGCGGGGACTGAACGTAACCATCCCTTACAAGCAGAAGGTTATTTCGTTCCTCGACAAAATCAGTCCGGAGGCACGGGCCATCGGAGCCGTCAATGTGATACGTGTAACTCATGAGGGCGGGAAAACGCAGTTGAAGGGTTACAACTCCGACGTAATCGGGTTTACGAAAAGTATTGAGCCCATGCTGGAAAAGTTCCACAAGAAAGCGCTTATACTGGGAACGGGCGGAGCTTCAAAAGCCATCGACTACGGATTAAAAGCCCTCGGACTGGAAACTGTTTCCGTCAGCCGGTTCGAACGCCCCGGCACCATACGCTACTGCGACATTACAGCCGAAGTGGTAAAAGAATACAACGTCATTATCAATTGCACGCCATGCGGCATGTACCCCCACTCGGAGGAATGCCCCCTGCTGCCGTATGAGGCCATGGACAGCCACAACATCCTCTACGACCTGATTTACAACCCCGACGAGACATTGTTCATGAAAAAGGGAGCCGAACGGGGCGCTAACGTGAAGAACGGCCTTGAAATGCTGCTTCTGCAGGCTTTTGCAAGCTGGGATTTTTGGCATGAAAAATAAAGCGAACAAAATAAGAATATGGACAACAGATATATGATGCGTGGTGTAAGTGCCGCAAAAGAAGACGTGCACAACGCCATCAAGAACATTGACAAGGGTATCTTCCCGCAGGCTTTTTGCAAAATCATCCCCGACATACTGGGAGGCGACCCCGACTATTGCAACATCATGCATGCCGACGGAGCTGGAACAAAGTCAAGCCTTGCCTACATGTACTGGAAAGAAACCGGGGACTTGAATGTATGGAAAGGCATCGCACAGGATGCCATCGTCATGAATACCGACGATTTGCTTTGCGTCGGGGCTGTCGACAACATCCTTGTCTCAAGCACCATCGGGCGCAATAAGATGCTCATACCGGGCGAGGTAATATCGGCTATAATCAACGGTACCGACGAACTGCTCGCCGAAATGCGCGAAATGGGGATCGGCATTTATCCCACGGGGGGTGAAACGGCCGACGTTGGCGACCTGGTGCGTACCATTATCGTAGATTCTACCGTAACCTGCCGGATGCGCCGCAAAGACATAATCGACAATGCACGCATTGCTCCCGGCGATGTCATCGTAGGGCTGTCGTCGACCGGGCAGGCCTCTTACGAAAAGCAATACAACGGCGGCATGGGTTCAAACGGGCTGACATCGGCCCGCCATGACGTGTTCGCCAAATACCTCGCGGAAATTTACCCAGAAAGCTATGACCACGCTGTGCCCGGCGAACTCGTATACAGCGGTAAATATAAACTGACCGATGTAGTAGAAGGAGCTCCCGTCAATGCCGGCCGGCTCGTTCTGTCCCCCACCCGTACTTATGCACCGGTCATCAAGCGCGTGCTCGACGAGCTGAGGCCGGAAATCCATGGCATGGTACACTGCACTGGAGGCGCACAAACTAAAGTGCTGCATTTTGTCAATGCCAATTGCAAGGTGGTAAAGGATAACATGTTTCCTGTTCCGCCCCTGTTCAGGGCCATCCACGATTGTTCATGTACCGACTGGAGGGAGATGTACCAAGTGTTCAATATGGGACACCGCATGGAAATTTACGTGCGGCCGGAAGAGGCCGAGAAAGTTATCGGCATATCAAAAAGCTTCAACATCGACGCACAGGTTGTAGGCCATGTCGAAGAAGGCACCAAGAGCCTGACCATCCAAAGCGAATTCGGCATATTCGAATATTGACACACAGAACGGAACGGACGGACGGAATGCGAAAATAACCAAAGTAGAAAAGAAGATCATAAAACTATATATGCCGGAAAATAATAGCATACTCGAAAAACTGGACGGTCTCGAGAGCCGGTATGAAGAGGTGTCAACCCTCATCACCGACCCGAATGTGATAGCCGACCAGCAACGATTTGTCAAACTGACAAAGGAATACAAAGATTTGGGCGACATAATGGATGCCCGCAAACGTTATATAGCCTGCTTAAACGCCATTAAAGAGGCCAAGGATATCCTTGCCAATGAAGACGATGCGGAAATGAAGGAAATGGCCCGTGAGGAACTCGCGTGCAACGAGGAACTACAGCCAAGGCTGGAGGAAGAAATCAAAATCGCATTGGTACCGAAAGACCCGGAAGACGCCAAGAATGTACAGATGGAAATCCGTGCCGGCACTGGAGGAGATGAAGCCGCCCTTTTTGCCGGCGACCTATTCCTGATGTATAGGAAATACTGCGATACAAAAGGGTGGAACATCTCGATCACAAGTGTGAGCGAAGGCGCTGTCGGTGGATATAAAGAAATCGACTTTGCCGTAAGCGGTGCCGATGTCTACGGCACGCTGAAATATGAATCAGGGGTACACCGTGTCCAGCGCGTGCCGGCTACCGAGACGCAAGGCCGCATGCACACAAGTGCTGCTACGGTAGCCGTATTGCCCGAGGCTGATAAATTCGAGGTCAATATCAACGAAGGAGACATCAAATGGGACACTTTCCGCAGTTCCGGGGCCGGCGGGCAGAACGTGAACAAGGTTGAATCGGGAGTGCGACTGCGCTATCCGTGGAAAAATCCCAATACAGGGGTGGTGGAGGAAATCCTGATAGAATGTACCGAAACGCGCGATCAGCCCAAAAACAAAGAACGCGCCCTTTCACGCCTACGCACTTTCATCTACGACAAAGAACACCAAAAATATGTCGACGATATTGCCAACCGCCGCAAGACATTAGTATCAACGGGCGACAGAAGTGCGAAAATACGCACATACAATTACCCGCAAGGGCGCGTGACCGACCACCGCATAGGATACACAACACATGATTTGTCGGGCTTTATGGCCGGCAACATCCAAGACTTAATCGACGCACTGACAGTCGCGGAAAATGCAGAACGCCTAAAAGAAAACGAGCTTTAGCGGCTGGATGCTTAAACTGCAATTTCATCTTTATTTGTAACACAGCAATGAACAGACAAGAATTAATTAAAGAGATCCGAACAAAAAAGACATTCCTTTGCGTTGGGCTCGACACGGATACAGAGAAAATACCCCAATACCTGCTTTCGCATGAGGATCCGATTTTCGATTTCAATAAGGCAATCATAGATGCAACAGCTCCCTACTGCGTGGCCTACAAGCCCAACCTGGCCTTTTATGAGGCATTCGGGGTCAAAGGGATTATCGCATTCGAGAAAACCATTAGATATTTAAAAGAAAACTATCCCGGACAATTTATCATCGCTGACGCCAAACGCGGTGATATCGGCAATACATCGGCCATGTATGCCCGTACTTTCTTCGAAGTGTATGACATCGACGCGCTGACCGTCGCCCCTTATATGGGTGAAGACAGCGTGACGCCCTTCCTCACTTACCAAGACAAATGGGTGGTACTGCTCGCATTGACCAGCAACAAGGGCAGCCGCGACTTCCAACTGATGGAAGACGTCAACGGAGAACGCCTTTTCGAGAAAGTGCTGGGAAGTTCGCAGCGATGGGGACATGCAGGCAACATGATGTATGTCGTTGGAGCTACGCAAGGAGAGATGTTCAAGGACATCCGCAAGGTTGCACCGAATCATTTCCTGCTTGTACCGGGTGTCGGAGCACAGGGAGGCAGCCTGCAAGAAGTGTGTAAATACGGAATGACCGATGATTGCGGTTTGCTGGTCAATTCGTCGAGGGGGATTATCTACGCATCACAAGGTGAGGACTTTGCAGAAGTTGCTGCCCGGAAAGCGAAGGAATTACAAGAAGAAATGGCAGCAGAACTGCTTAAACGTAAAGCGCTGTAACATAATTGTCTAATGTTCAATGAGTAAACGGTGAACGACAGCAAAATTATCAGCGACCCGGTTTTCGGCTTTATTAAAATACCGAAGGGGTTGTTATATGACATCGTGAAACATCCCTTGATGCAGCGGCTTAACCGCATCAATCAGCTGGGACTTGCTTCGGTGGTATACCCGGGAGCCCGACATACACGATTTCAACATTCGTTAGGCACTTTCCACTTAATGAGCGAGGCGGTTAGTACACTACAACAAAAGGGAGTATTTATCTTCGACAGCGAAGCGGAAGCAGTAGAAGCGGCTATACTCATGCACGACATCGGGCATGGCCCGTTCTCACACGTACTCGAAAACACATTGATTAAGGGTATCTCGCACGAGGAAATCTCTTTGATGATGATGGAGCGAATCAACCTTGACCTGGGCAGCCAACTGAATCTTGCCATCAGCATCTTTAAAGATGAATACCCGAAAAAAATCTTTCATCAGCTAATCAGTAGCCAACTTGACATGGACCGCCTCGACTACCTGCGAAGAGACTCTTTCTTTACAGGTGTGACGGAAGGTAATATCGGAAGTGCCCGTATCATTAAGATGCTGAATGTAGCGGACGACCATCTCGTCGTCGAGTCGAAAGGCATATACTCTATTGAGAATTACCTCACATCACGGCGCTTGATGTACTGGCAGGTATACTTGCATAAAACAGCCGTAGCCTACGAGAAAGTACTGGTTAATACGCTGACACGCGCCAAACACTTGGCGGCAATGGGAAAGGAGGTCTTTGCTCCGCCTGCCCTCCGCTATTTCCTTTATAACGACGTAGATGCAGAATGGTTCATCCAACATGAAGACGCATTGGAAATGTACAGGGAATTGGATGACAGCGACATTTGGAGCAGCCTGAAAGTGTGGAAGCACAGCGATGACAAAATCTTGTCAATACTGGCCACCGATATGCTCGACAGGCATGTATTCAAGGTTGAGGTACACGACGAACCAGTAAGCGAAGAACGGATAAAGGAGTTAGAAATGCATATTGCCGATAAAATGGGCATTCCCCCAGGGGATGCACACTACATGATAAGCATCGACACGATACAAAAAGATATGTATGATACCGACGAGGACCGCATCGCGATTCTTTACAAAGACGGAACGATAAAAGATATATCGGAAGCCTCAGAGATTTTAAATGTGCAACTGCTTTCGAAAAAAATAAGAAAATATTATCTTTGTTATCAACGTATCTAAATAAAAATTGCTATATTTGCAGAATTAATATAACTAAGGTAAAAGAAATGGAATTTACAGCGAAACAAATTGCTGATTTTATCGGCGGGAAAGTGGAAGGCGATAACAACTCCACCGTCAACACCTTTGCCAAAATAGAAGAAGGCGCAAAAGGAGCCATCTCGTTCCTTTCAAATCCCAAATACACCCAATATATTTATGATACCGATTCGAGCATCGTGCTCATCAATGAGGACGTTGTCCTGGAAAAACCGGTAAGCACGACACTCATACGCGTCAAGAACGCCTACGAATGCATCGCGAAGCTACTGCATTTATACGAAACAAGCAAACCCAAAAGAACCGGTATCGACACACTGGCCTTTGTATCACCCAAAGCGATAGTCGGTGATGACGTTTACATCGGGGCGTTTGCATATATCGGCGATAACGTGACTATCGGTGACGGCACGCAAATCTACCCCCATACAGTGATAGAAGACGGTGCGGAAATAGGAGAACGCTGTGTAATCCATCCCAATGTCACGGTCTACCATGGATGCAAATTGGGCAATAACGTTACCATCCATGCCGGCAGCGTAATCGGTGCAGACGGCTTTGGCTTTGCCCCGAATGACGAGGGATACGACAAGATTCCGCAAATAGGAATAGTCACGATTGAAGACAACGTGGAAATAGGTGCCAATACATGCATTGACCGCTCAACGATGGGCAGCACTATCATCCGTAAAGGTGTGAAACTGGACAACCTGATCCAAGTAGCCCACAACTGTGAAATCGGAGAAAATACCGTGATGAGTGCTCAAGTGGGGATTGCCGGCAGCACCAAGATTGGCTCATGGTGCATGTTCGGAGGGCAGGTTGGCCTTGCCGGCCATATCCAAATAGGAGACAAGGTTTTCCTCGGAGCCCAGTCGGGTGTACCCGGAAACATTAAAAGCGACCAGACACTGATAGGCACCCCCCCGATGGAGCCGAAGGCCTACTTCAAATCACAAGCTATATTCCGCAAGCTACCAGAGCTTTATAAGCAAATTAACGAGTTGCAGAAACAAGTTGATGAACTAAAAAAGAAATAAGAAGTATGATAAAACAAAGGACATTGAAAGGCAGTTTTTCACTCTTTGGAAAAGGTTTACACACAGGATTAAGCCTCACGGTTACATTTAATCCGGCTCCAGAAAACACTGGCTATAAAATACAGCGCATTGATATAGAAGGACAGCCCGTTATTGATGCCATTGCAGAAAATGTCATCGACACTCAACGGGGCACAGTCCTCGGAAAAGGAGATGTCAGGGTATCCACTGTTGAGCATGGACTGGCAGCCCTCTATGCCCTTGGTATTGACAACTGTATGATACAGGTGAATGGCCCGGAATTTCCGATACTGGACGGGAGCGCAATCAGATATATCGAGAAAATCAATGAAATAGGCATTGAAGAATTGAATGCACCGAAAGACTGGTATATCATCCGCAAGAAGATAGAAGTGAAGGACGAGGAAAGCGGTTCTTGCATCACTATCCTCCCCGATGAGGAATTCAGCTTGACGGCTATGTGTTCTTTTAATTCGAAATTCATCAACAGCCAGTTTGCATCGCTGGATAAGATAGAAGACTTCACGAAAGAAATTGCACCAGCTCGTACATTCGTATTTGTCCGCGATATAGAACCACTTCTGAAAGCCAATCTCATCAAGGGGGGCGACTTTGACAATGCTATTGTTATCTACGAGAAGCAAATCTCGCAAGAACAGCTCGACCAATTGGCCGACATGATACAGGTAGAACACAGGGACGCAACGGAAATGGGATATATCCAGCATAAGCCGTTAGTGTGGGAGAACGAATGCACGCGTCATAAATTACTCGACATCATCGGGGATATGGCCCTGATAGGCAAGCCGATAAAAGGGCGTATCATTGCTACCCGTCCCGGACATACCATCAACAACAAGTTTGCCCGCCAAATGCGTAAGGAGATCCGCAAACACGAGATACAAGCCCCCATTTACGATCCGAATGAAGAGCCTGTGATGGATGTTAACCGCATCCGCGAACTACTTCCCCACCGCTACCCAATGCAGCTGGTAGACAAAGTGATTGCATTGGGAGCTACAAGCATCGTGGGCGTTAAGAATGTGACGAGCAACGAACCCTTTTTCGAAGGACATTTCCCTCAGGAACCAGTCATGCCGGGAGTGCTCCAGATTGAAGCTATGGCACAATGCGGGGGGCTGCTCGTCCTTAATACTCTCGAAGAGCCGGAGCGTTGGTCTACTTACTTTATGAAGATCGACGATGTGAAATTCCGCCAAAAGGTGGTCCCTGGAGACTCCCTGATTTTTAAGGTCGACTTACTGGCCCCAGTCCGCCATGGCATTTCGTCAATGAAAGGTTATATATTCGTTGGCGACCATGTTGTTGCCGAGGCCACTTTCACTGCTCAAATTGTAAAGAACAAATAATATTGAAATGAATCAAATCAGCCCATTAGCTTTTGTCGACCCGTCGGCAAAACTCGGTGACAACAATGTCATAGGCCCTTTTTGTTATATCGATAAGAATGTAGAAATTGGTGATAACAATAATCTCTACAACAGTGTAACGGTCAGTACTGGTGCACGCATCGGCAATAACAACGAATTTTTCCCCGGTGCCAGCATCAGTACAAAGCCCCAAGACTTGAAGTTTAAAGGCGAAGAAACGCTCTGCGAAATCGGCGACAATAACAGTATCCGTGAGAATGTAACCATCAGCCGCGGTACAGCCAGCAAAGGCAAAACGGTTGTAGGCTCTAACAATCTTTTGATGGAGAACATGCACGTTGCACACGATTGCATCTTGGGCAGCAACCTGATCATCGGCAACTCAACCAAGCTTGCCGGCGAAGTATCCGTCGACGACCACGCAATTATCAGCGCAGCAATTCTCTGCCACCAGTTCTGCCATATCGGAGGCTACGTAATGATTCAAGGCGGTTGCCGGTTCAGCCAGGATATCCCTCCATACATCATTGCCGGCAAGGATCCCACACGTTTCTGTGGTATCAATGTCATCGGTTTACGCCGCAGGGGGTTCAGCAACGAGTTGATTGAGACAATCCACGATACTTACCGCACGATTTACGCCAAGGGCATACTCAAAGACGGCATAGCCGAAGCAAGAGCTAAATATACCGGTATAAAAGAAGTCGAGTATATCTGTTCGTTCATAGAATCATCAAAGCGTGGAATCATTCGCTAAATGAAAACACTGGTTGTCATCACCGGACCAACTGCTGTTGGGAAAACAACCCTCTGCCTGAAGATAGCCCAATACTACAGCATCCCGATTATCAATGCCGATTCGAGGCAGATATATAAGGAAATGAAAATAGGTACGGCTGCACCGACAGAACAGGAGCAGGAAGCAGTAAAGCACTATTTTGTGAATGAGCTGGAGCTCGACGAATACTATAATGCTTCGATGTTCGAACAAGACGTTATCCGTTTGCTTGAGAAACAGCTGTTTACAGAGAGCAATATTGCCCTCATGAGCGGAGGCAGCATGATGTACATTGACGCTGTATGCAACGGTATCGACGACATACCTACGGTGGATGAAGAGACAAGAAGTTGCTTAATGCGCAAGTATGAGGAAAACGGACTTGACAGATTATGCGAAGAGTTGCGTATTCTCGATCCTGTACATTATGCGGAGGTAGACCGGAAGAATGCACGCCGTGTAATCCATGCGCTTGAAATCTGCTATATGACAGGGCGTACCTATACATCCTACCGCACCAAGAGCAAAAAGGCACGCCCGTTCAACTTACTGAAAATCGGGTTGAACCGCCCGCGTGAAGAACTGTATGAGCGCATCAACCTGCGTGTGGACGAGATGATGGAAAAAGGCCTTGCCGACGAGGCCCGGCATCTGTACGGGAAAAGGACATGCAATGCCCTAAACACCGTAGGCTATAAAGAAATGTTTGAATACATTGACGGCAATTATTCATTAGAAGAAGCCATTGTAAGAATAAAGGGTAACACCAGACGATACGCCAGAAAACAACTGACATGGTATAAGCGTGATAAGGACATCAGATGGTTTAATCCCGAAAACGAGAAAGAAATATTTAACTATATAAGCAATATAGTATGAACAAGATTTCCGATATTAAAGGAGGGCTTGCAGGCCGCTGCCTCAGCCTCTGTTGCAATAAGCTCCGAAAAGCATGGTCATGGTACAAGCATCTGTATAAAGGCAGGCCATGGTACGTTAAAACCATAGCAGCCCTTATCTCGCTCGTCGTTGCTTTTATCCTCTACCTCGGTGCCGTAGACATTAATTTCCTATGGCTCTTCGGAAAGTCGCCGGGCATGAGTGTCATCATGAACCCGCAGACAAGCCAAGCCTCCGAAATATACAGTGCTGACGGTGTACAAATAGGTAAATTCTTCAGTGAAAACCGCACCCCGGTTAAATATGAAGAAGTGAATCCCTTGTTCTGGAAAACATTGATTGATACAGAAGACGAAAGGTTTTACAGTCATTTCGGTATCGACTTCCAAGGCATTGCCGCGGCAGGGAAGGACTATCTTATCCATCGCGATGCCCGCGGGGCTTCTACTATCACGCAGCAGCTGGTAAAGAACATGTTCCGTGTCCGCACGCAATATTCTACCGGTCTTCTCGGTTATATTCCCGGTGTGAAGATGCTCATCATGAAGAGCAAAGAATGGATTACTGCCGTTAAAATAGAAATGTTCTTCGACAAAAAGGAAATCCTGACAATGTATGCCAACACCGTGGACTTCGGGTCGAATGCTTTCGGAATCAAGACCGCATGTAAAACTTACTTCGGCAACACTCCCCAAGAGCTAACCCTCGAACAGGCAGCCGTGTTGGTGGGAATGCTCAAAGCCACCACCTATTACAACCCGCTCATCAACCCGGAAAACAGCTTAAAGCGCCGCAATGTAGTTCTCAATAATATGCGGATACGCAATGACATTACAGAGCAGCAATACGACTCATTGAAAGAGCTGCCCATAAAGCTGGATTACAGCGTGGAAAGCAATTATGACGGACAGGCAAAATATTTCCGCGAAGCCGTTGGCGCTTACCTGAAAGACTGGTGCAAAGAGAACGGCTACGATTTGTACACGAGCGGCCTGAAAATATATACCACTATCGACACCCGCATGCAAAAATATGCAGAGGCTGCTGCGATAAAGCAAATGAAACAGGTACAGCGTAATTTCAATAACCACTGGGGAAGAACAAACCCATGGCAAGATGAACGCCATGTAGAGATTCCGAACTTCATCGAAGGCATTGCAAAGAAACTGCCTTACTACAAAATGCTCGTGCAGAAATATCCCAACAACCCGGACTCCGTCACCTATTGGCTGAACAAGCCACATACCGTCAGACTGTTCGACTACGAGAAAGGCACGATTGAAAAAGAAATGAGCACCATGGACTCCATCCGCTACATGGAGCGTTTCATGCATTGTGGCTTTGTCGCCATGGAACCGAATACCGGATACGTGAAGGCCTGGGTGGGAGACGTTGATTTCCAAACTTGGAAATACGACAAGGTTACTGCCATGCGCCAGCCCGGCTCTACATTTAAGCTCTTTGTATATACGGAGGCAATGAATCAAGGGCTTACCCCATGCGATAAGCGCCGCGATGAATATGTAAGCATGCGTGTTTATGACAAATTCAAACAGCAGGAAGTAACCTGGGCCCCGACAAATGCCAACGGCTATTTTACCGGCGACTCTATGCCGCTGAAAGCTGCATTTGCACAGAGTATCAATTCGATAGCCGTGAAACTCGGGCAGGAAGTGGGCATTGAAAACATCGCAAATACTGCACATGCCATGGGCATCCGGAGCCCGCTCGATAAGACACCGTCATTATCGCTTGGCTCAAGCGACGTCAACCTGCTCGAACTGGTGAACGCCTACTCAACCGTCATCAATGATGGGAAAATGCACGAACCGGTACTCGTCACGCGGATTCTCGACCGCGACGGGAAAGAGATTTATGTAGCCCCCGGCGAACAGCGGCAGGTCATACCTTACAAAAGTGCTTACCTTGTCCAACAGCTCTTGCAAAGCGGTTTAAGGGAGCCCGGAGGTACCAGCATGAGCTTATGGGGATACGTCGGGAAGTTCAAGGACACGGAATTTGGCGGGAAAACCGGTACTTCAAATAATCATTCTGATGCATGGTTCGTCGGCGTAAGTCCTAAACTGGTATGCGGCGCATGGGTAGGAGGAGAATACCGCTGTATCCATTTCCGGACCGGGGCACTCGGCCAAGGCAGCCGCACGGCACTTCCAATCTGCGGTTATTTCTTTGAATCCGTATTATCCGATCCGGCATTCAGCCAATATCATGGGAAATTCGGCAAGCCGAAAGATGACGACATCAAATACGACATGTATAATTGCAGTAGTTATTACCGCACAGAAGAAAAAGCAGACAGTACGGATGTCGACAGTACCTCGACAACCCTGCAAGGCGACGGGACAATTCCCCGTGACGAGGAAAACACCCCGGCACCTGATACGCAGCACGAGCGGAAAGAGAATGCCTCCCCTGAAAATGGAGGGACAAATGAGCCGAACAAGGGCGAGGCAACAGAGCCAAACAAGAAAAAGAAGAAGCCTCTGTACGAGGATGTGTATCTTTAATGACAGAAACCGACTTAGACAATAAGGAATGGCAAGATGCCTTGCAGATTGTCCAATATACCCGCCGCTCACTTTTCCTCACGGGCAAAGCGGGGTCGGGTAAGTCTACATTTCTCCGTCATATAGCTGAAAACACAAAGAAAAAACGGCTCAGCGGAAGATCCATGGTG